>NZ_JARWKW010000006.1:0-363146 GCF_047445855.1 Rhizobium sp. BR 250 | reverse complement strand
CCGACTGAACCGGGGTGGTGACCGACTTGCCAATAGTGCCCTCCATATAATTGCAATTGGCCGTCTCAGGACCGACGAGAAAACCAAACTGTATGTCGCCCGGCGTGTTGCTGCGGGGCATTCCAAGCTCGACGCAATTCGGGCATTGAAACGTTACATCGCTCGGGAAGTCTTCGGCATCATCACGCGCCGCCAGAAACAGATCAATCAAACCAGGATCGTCGCTTGACAAACAGAAGGGCGTCCAAGGCGATCATCAAGAAGGAATTCGCGCTTTCAGGCTCGGAGCAAAATCCTGATCTGACGGGCAAGGATCTCCGGCTGCTGCTGAAGCGGCTAGGCAAGGAACCACCGGGGCCGGTGCGGGTTTTCATGGAGCGGGGTGAAGACTTTGTCGTTCGCGATACGCTGGAAGAGCTGGTGATGGGAATGAACACCATCAGCGGTGAGGACCGGCTCAATATCGATCATGTCCGCCGGCAGATAGAAGCACGGGACCGAGAAATCGAAAACGGCTTCAGCAAGGATGTGCAGGTAACGGCGATCCATGGCGCGCGCCGTTATCTGGGTGACCGGCTGATGCGGACGGCAAAACCGCACCGGTTGCTTGATCCGGCAATGGGGCCGTTGATTGCCGTGCGCCTGCATGTGCTGACGCGCAAGACGCTCGGCGGCCTGCATACCGATCTCGAAGCACGGGTGCTGGATGCAGCGGGTCAACCGGTGCCGGGCCTTTATGCCGCCGGTGAGGTGGCGGGTTTCGGCGGCGGCGGCATGCATGGTTATAATGCGCTGGAGGGCACATTCCTTGGCGGCTGCCTGTTTTCAGGCCGCGTTGCGGGACGCAGGGTGTTGGGCTAGAGCAATTCCGGTGAACACCGGTCCACCTCCATTGCTCTAACTCTTTGTTTTGCGCATTTCCGGACGCAAAACCGAGTACACTTCTGCTGGAAATGCTCCAAATCAGGCCTGGGCGCGCAATTCGTCCGGTCCGGTCTGGAATTGCAGCCGGGCGAGGCGGGCATAAAGGCCGTTCTGGCGGATGAGGCTCTGGTGCGTGCCTTCCTCGATGATACGGCCTTCATCCATCACCAGAATGCGGTCGGCCTTCAGCACGGTGGCGAGGCGGTGGGCAATGACGATGGTGGTGCGGGTTTTCATCAGCTCGTCGAGGGCCTTCTGCACCAGCGTTTCGCTTTCTGCATCCAGTGCCGAGGTCGCTTCGTCTAGCAGCAGGATTGGCGCATTGCGCAGGATGGCGCGGGCGATGGCGATGCGCTGGCGCTGGCCGCCGGAAAGCGTCACACCGCGCTCGCCCACCTGCGTATCGTAACCATCGCCGAGACGCTCGACGAAGCTGTCGGCCTGCGCGGCGATGGCGGCGGTGCGCACCTCTTCGCGTGTCGCTTCAGGCCGGCCAAAGGCGATATTGTCGTGGATGGAGGAGGCGAAGATCGCGACATCCTGCGGTACGATGGAAAGCCGCGCGCGCAGATCGGCCAGGCTGACGTTGCGAATATCCATGCCGTCGATGGTGATGCGGCCCTGCTGCGGATCGTAAAACCGCATCAGCAGGGAAAAGACCGTGCTTTTGCCGGCACCGGAAGGGCCGACGATGGCAACGGTTTCGCCGGCAGCGATCTTGAAGGAAAGGCCGGAGACAATCGGCCGCCCTGTTGCGAGCGGATAGATGAAATCGACATTGTCGAATTCCGCTTCGCCCCGCGGTGGTTGCGGCATGGCAACGGGGAATGCGGGTTCTGCAACGGGTGAGCGTTCATTCAGCAGCTCGGAAAGCCTTTCGGCCGCGCCGCCCGCCTGGGCGAGTTCGCCCCAGACTTCCGAAAGCTGGCCGAGGCCGCTGGCTGCGATGACGGAATAAAGCACGAACTGGCCAAGCGTACCCGCCGTCATGCTGCCCGACAGAACGTTCTGCGCGCCATACCAGAGAATGCCGACAACGCTGCCGAAGACGAGAGCGATGGCGACAGCGGTAAGAATGGAACGGGCACCGATCGCCGCCCGCGCGCCCTGATAGGCGGCTTCTACGGAGGCGCCGTAACGGGCATTCGCCAGTGCCTCGGCATTGAAGGATTGCACGGTGCGGCTTGCTGCGATCGTTTCGGAAGCATAGGCGGCGGAATTGGCCAATGTATCCTGCGTGGTGCGGGCGCGGGCGCGAACGGATCGTCCAAAGGCGATCAGCGGAAAAACGATGAAGGGAATGGCAAGCAGCGCGAGGCCGGAAAGGCCGGGGCTGGTATAGATCATCATCGCCACGGCACCACAGCACATGATGATGTTGCGCAGCGCCACCGAGGCGGAAGAGCCGAAGGCGGAGCGGATCTGCACCGTATCGGCGGTCAGTCGCGAGGTGAGCTCGCCGGATCGATTGCTATCGAAAAACTGCTGTGACAGGGTGGTGAGATGGGCAAAGACATCACGGCGCAGATCGGCAACGACCCTTTCGCCGATAGTCATCACGTAATAATAACGCATGGCGCTGGCGAGCGCGAGGACAACGGCAATCGCCAGCAGCATGGCGAAATAGCTGTTGATCATGCCGCCATCCGGCGTCTGAAAACCGTGATCGATGATGCGGCGGACGGCAAGCGGCAGGGCCAGTGTTGTGGCGGAGGAAAGCACAAGCGCAAAAAGGGCTGCCGCCATCAGGCCGCGATAGCGCCTGAGATAGGGAAACAGGCTAAGAAGCGGTTTCAGGCTTCTCTGTTTTGCCACTTTCTGCGCTTCTATATCTGCCACGTCCCGTATGCTCCTCGTTCCATGCCGCTTTCGGCCTTTTGTGGGCGAATTTCCGATGTTCGGTAAAATTCCCGCCCCTTTGGCCATCTCCTTTCACAAGGGGATAGCAGGCTCTTGTTATCTGGGCGACCTTCATGTATAGGCTCCGCATCGAATTGGGAAGCCATAGCCCATCTGGTCTATGGCTTCATTTATTGAAATGGCTCAGTTGACGCAATTGCGGCAAATGGACCGCACGTCACTTAACCAGGAAGATTGTCATGAAGGCTGATATCCATCCCGATTATCACACGATCAAGGTGGTCATGACCGATGGCACCGAATACGAAACCCGCTCTACCTGGGGTTCGGAAGGCGCCGTCATGAACCTTGAAATCGACCCCAAGTCCCATCCGGCATGGACGGGCGGCAACCAGCAGCTTATGGACCGCGGTGGTCGCGTTTCCAAGTTCAACAAGCGTTTCGGCGGCCTCGGCCTCTGATCCCCTTGCGGACGGATCATTTAAAAAAGCCCGGCTTTGCCGGGCTTTTTTGTTGCCTCGTCCCGCCTGGCTTGTTGCCATTACAATATCTTTCTGTATGGCGACCCTCGTTCTCATGTTCCGCTTCGGCCTGGCACTAATCGGCGCAGGCAGCGGCTCTGGCGGCGTCATCGTGGATATATGCCGGAGAGTAGTCATCGAAACATCGGTCGATTCTCTCGTTGGCGTCCCAAAGTGGTTTTCCATAAATATAGACAGAAACGAGCAGCGCCGATAAAGACGCGATTGAGATATACTTTAGGGTCCTCATCCTTTCCCTCTTTAGGTGTGCCGGTAAGCTGAAATACACATAAAAAATTAAATACCAATCTCACGTATTTATTTGAATCTGGGCAATACTTGGGTGGCGGCGACTGCTTTGCCACCGCAAACAAAAAAGCAGGCCGGTGAGCCTGCTTTCAAGTTGTCCGGATAATGTCGTCTTTTCTCAGTTGATCGAGAAAGCCGTGCGCAGCAGGTTGAGCTGCGCCTGCACGCTGTTTTCGTTGTCCGGCACCTTGGCGGCTTCGGACGGGCGGTAGATTTCGCGGTCGAGCAGGGCGATGCGATTCTGGAGGCGTAGCGAGCGCTCGATGAGGTCGCGGAAGGATTCAGGCAGGTCGTTCCAGCCGGGCGCGTTGCGGTCGACATTAAAGCTGTCGAGACGTACCTTGTTCTTTTCGCTCAGAACCTGATCGCGCGTCATCTCACCATTGTTGACGGCGCGCTGCAGAAGCAGCCAGGAGGCCATCTGCATCAGACGGGTGGTGAGGCGCATCGATTCTGCCGCATAGAGGACCGATGCCATGCGCGGCAGAACCTTGGAGGCTGCGCGGCCGGCGCCGTCGAGATAACTTGCCGTCTCCTCAACCAAGGTCATGCCTTCGGTATAGAGGGTCTTGAACTGGTTGGAAGCAGCCGCGCGACCCGCAAAGCTTATGGTATTTAAAACCTGTTCCGACATTTTCTTTAAATCCCTGCTCACGCACCACACTGTCAGGCAACGACGACCCGGATATTTTGTTCCGGTCTTTAGTGTTTTCAGGATGGTATCTTTACCCGAAATGCGCAAGGCAATTATTAAAGAAGGGTTAATACCCACAGTTTTACAGAATCCGCAGGGCGGCAAAAAAAGAGCCGCGAAAGCGGCTCTCAAGGTAAAACAGGGAGAAAAATCAGACCAATTCGCCGTATGGAGAAGATGCCTGAGGTCCAGAAGAACTGGACATGTATAGTAATCTCTCAGAAAGCTTAATTTTTGGTTAATGGTAAACGAAAGACTGCGCTAGGATCTTTATTTTAAGACGCTGCCGGGGCGCCTCAACCAGCATTGGAAGACGTGCAGCCCGCATCTATTCTGAGTCGCGCATCAGGATCGGAAGAGATTCTCCGCCGCCAGCCGGCCGGCGGATTTGCGTTTCCTCTCCTCCTCAAGTCGGGCGATTTCGGCTTGCAGGAGGTCAATGCGGTTGCTCAGCTCGTCCACCGAAAGAAGGCTGAGATCGCCGCCGATCTCGTGTGCCACGGGTTTTTGCGGGCGGTCGTCGTCAAAGAGGCTCATATGCCTGCTCCTTTTTCCACATAGTCGCCATCCTCCTCGGAATATTGCGGCGCGCGCGGGTCAAGTGCAATACTTTCCGGCGTGACGAGTGGCGAGGGCGTTGTCGGCATCATGGTCGAGAAATTGTCCTTTTCCTCGGTGGAAAGGGCGGCGCGCTGGCGGCTTCTGATGATGGCATAGGCGGTGATCAGCAGATGCGCCACCGCCGTCACCAGAAACAGCGCATAGGGGCCGGAGTAGGTCATGATCGTGCCGCCCAGCGTCGGGCCGATAATGGTGCCGATGCCATAAAGCAGCAGCAGGCCGCCGGAGACCTTGACGAAATCTTCCGATGCGGCGAAGTCATTGGCATGCGCCACGGCGATGGGATAAAGCGCGTTGGCGGCGGCGCCATAAATGGCGATCATGGAAATCAGCACATAGACGTCATGTGGCTGCACCAAGGCGACGGCAAGGCCAGCGACGGCGCCAAGCCCGGCGAGGCCAGCCAGCACGTAACGGCGGTCTATCCGGTCCGAAAGCCTGCCCGCCGGAAACTGCGCCAGCGCACCGACGAAAATCGTGACGGAGACCATGATGGCGATCATGGTCGGGTCGAGACCTGCCCTTGCGCCGAAGACGGCGCCGAGCGTACCGTAAGCGCCGTTGGCGATGCCGATCATCAGGATGCCGACGAAGGAGACCGGCGAGTTGCGGTAAAGGGCTGGCAAATCCAGCTTGACCTTCTGCAACGGCTGGGGACTGGCAGCCTTGGAAAGCGTGGCAGGCAGAATGGCGATGCAATAGATGATACCGCAGATCATGAACAGCGATGTATTGCTGATATCGCCCATCGGCACGATCATCTGCCCCGCGACGACGCCGAGCAGCGTGATGGCGATATAGAGCGAAAAGATCATGCCACGGCTCTCATTGGTGGCGCGCTCGTTCAGCCAGCTTTCAATGATCATCGAGGTGCCGGCCGTGCAGAAACCGGTGAGCGCGCGCAGCGCGATCCACGAGGCATCGTCGATGATCAGGCCGGTCATCAGCACCGTCAGGCACACCAGCGCCACGAAGGATCCGAATGCCCGTACATGCCCCGCGCGGCGGACGATGGCGGGCGCCACAAAACAGCCGATGACGAAACCCGCCGCCCAGGAGGTGCCGAGAAAGCCCAGAGTTTCGTTGGAATAACCTTCCGCCGAACCGCGCACCGGCAGGATGAGGCCCTGCAGGCCGTTGCCGAGAAAAAGAAACAGAGTGCTGGATAAAAGAGCGAATACGGGTAGAAGATTTCTGCTCATGAAGACACTCTCATGCGTTCGGCGGACGGTCGGACAGGCCATTGAACGGGGTTACCCGAATGAGTTGCACTCTTCTGGTGAACGGTAAAAATGTCCAGCCTGTGACGATGCAGAAATAAAGAAAAGGCTCAATAAATGACGAAGGCAATCGGCCTTTTTTTACTGCTGGCCATGATGGTCCAGATCATCCGGCCTTTGGGCCTGCCGGGCCTGAAAAAAAGAGGCGATTGCTGGAAGATTGCGGTTGCCGCCTTTGTCATCTGGTCGGCGACGCTGCTCTTGCGGCCATAGGCCGGAACAAAAGCGGGTGGCGAAACCGCGCATGGCCTTTGCCATTGGTTCCAAAGAAAAAGCCGCCCGGAAGGGCGGCTTCATTTTAGCGCATGTCTGCGGCGAAAGCCTTAGGCTGCCTTTTCGAGTTCCTGTTTCCAGTTGCCCTTGGCGGCAAGGCTGTTCATGGCGGCGCGGTGCGTGAAGGCGCGCTGGCCGGCGGCGACATTTTCCTGCTTGCCGCCCCAGGTCTTGAGAGCGGTATCCTGAAGGGCGCGGCCGTAGGAATAGGTCAGCGACCAGGGCAGGTTGTAACCGGCATTCATGGCGGAGAGATGCGCCGTCGCCTCTTCGGAGGACTGGCCGCCGGAAAGGAAGGCAATGCCAGGAACGGCGGAAGGAACGGTGGCCTTCAGAACCTTCACGGTCTTTTCCGCCACTTCCTCGACGGACGCCTTGCGGGCGTTCTTGCCGTCGATGATCATGTTCGGCTTGAGGATCATGCCTTCAAGGTTGACGCGGGCGTCGAACAGATCGGCGAATACGGTCTGGAGAACCCATTGCGTGACTTCCGCACAACGATCGATGTCATGCGTGCCGGGCTCGCCGTCCATCAGCACTTCAGGCTCGACGATCGGCACGATATCGGCCTGCTGGCAGAGAGCTGCGTAACGGGCGAGCGACTGGGAGTTTGCCTTGATCGAACCCCAGCTCGGGCGCTGTTCACCAATGGTGATGACGCCGCGCCATTTGGCGAAACGGGCGCCCGCCTCGTGATATTTGCGCAGGCGCTCGTAAAGACCGTCAAGGCCTTCGGTGATGAATTCATGCGGGTGGAAGGCCATCGGCTTGGCGCCGATATCCACCTTGATGCCGGGCAGGCTGCCGGCTGCCTTGATGATGTCCACGAAAGGCGTGCCATCGGCGGCCTTCTGGAACAGGGTCTCTTCGTAAAGGATGACGCCGGAAATGTATTTCTTCATGGCGTCGTCGGCGCGGAACAGCATCTCGCGATAGTCGCGACGGGCGGTCTCGGTGGACTCCAGATTGATGCTGTCGAAACGCTTCTTGATCGTTCCTGTGGATTCGTCGGCGGCAAGAAGGCCCTTGCCGTCGGCGACCATCTTGATTGCAATGTCTTCGAGACGTTCGGTCATTTGCTATTCTCCCAAGGCACAATAAATTCCCGATAACAGAAGTTCCAGGGCAGGGAAATGGCACGCTAACTCATTGAAACGATTGAAATGATTTCAATCGTTTGAAACTTTTTCTCAAGGTGCCGCTTGCCAAAAAGCAAGGCCGGACAAGCATGGCTTGTCCGGCCTCGTGTCAGGCAAGTGGAAGAAGTTTACTTGGCGGCGGCAAGGATGGCAACGCCCGGCAATTCCTTGCCTTCCATCCATTCGAGGAAGGCGCCGCCAGCCGTCGAAACGTAGGAGAAATCCTCGGAAACGCCGGCATGGTTGAGTGCTGCAACGGTGTCACCGCCGCCGGCGACGGAGACGAGCTTGCCAGCCTTGGTGCATTCTGCCGCATGTTTTGCGGCAGCCACGGTCGCCGCGTCGAAGGGCTCGATTTCGAAGGCGCCGAGGGGGCCGTTCCAGACCAGCGTTTCCGCGCGGGAAATCCATGCCTTGATGCTTTCAACCGATTTCGGGCCGACATCGAGAACCATGGCGTCGGCGGGAATGGCGTTGATGTCGACGACTTCATTGGCGGCACCGGCCTTGAATTCGCGGGCGACGACGCCGTCTTCAGGCAGGACGATGGCGCAGCCGGATGTCGCGGCCTCGATCATGATCTGCTTTGCGGTTTCTGCCAGATCATGCTCGCAGAGCGACTTGCCGACCTGCGCGCCGCGGGCGGCGAGGAATGTATTGGCCATGCCGCCGCCGATGACGAGGGCATCGACCTTCTTGACGAGGTTCATCAGGAGGTCGATCTTGCTCGAAACCTTGGCGCCGCCGACGATGGCGACGACCGGCCGCACCGGCTGGCCGAGGCCCTTTTCCAGCGCCTCAAGCTCGGCCTGCATGGTGCGGCCGGCATAGGCGGGCAGGTGGCGGGCGAGACCCTCGGTGGAAGCATGGGCGCGGTGGGCGGCGGAGAAGGCGTCGTTCACATAGATATCGCCATTGGCAGCCAGGGCCTCGACGAAAGCGGGATCATTCTTTTCCTCGCCCTTGTGGAAACGGGTGTTTTCCAGCAGCAGGATATCGCCATCATTCAGTTTTGCGACGGCATCCGCCGCCGCCGCGCCGATGCAATCGGCTGCGAAGGAAACGGCGTGATCCAGCACCTCTTCGACGGCGGGTACGATCTGGGAAAGCGACATGTCCGCCACCGGCTCGCCCTTGGGGCGACCGAAATGGGCGAGCAGAATGACTTTCGCACCCTTTCCGGACAGTTCCAGAATGGTCGGCGCAACACGTTCGATACGGGTCTTGTCCGTCACTTTCCCATCCGCGACCGGCACGTTGAGATCAACGCGGAGGAGGACGCGTTTTCCGGCAATGTCGTTAAGGTCGTCGAGGGTCTTGAAAGCGGGCATAGGTCGATCCTGATGTTGTTGCGAGTTCGGCACGGACCATACTATGCCTGAATGCCGACGCAAGCCGGTCAGGCGTCATTTTCTCGCACTGTATTGGCAGGGGCGGGGATGCCTTCTTCGGTGTCGGCGGGCTGCTGTTGGCGCCTCTGCGCCAGATAGTTGCGCACGCGGCCGAGAATTTCCGAAAAGCTGATGAAGATCGGCAGGCTGGTTGCCGGCTCCACCGGCTCGAGGGAAATGCCGACGCCGGTAATTGCCTCATGCTCGTCGAGTGTGCGGACAATCAGGACGATGGAGCCAAGGCGCACGCGGTCGGCATAATCGGCCTTTCCGGCAAGGCGTGCCTCGATAAGTTCGGCGACGCTCATCGCCAGTTCGGCGGGAGAAAGCAGGCCGGGACCATAGGCCGCGTCCAGCTCCTTTGCCGGACGGGCGGGCGAGATCGCGAAGGTGCCGAAGAAATCGGCGTCGTCATCGGCAACCGGCAGTGCGCTTGCGAACAACCGATCGATCAGGCGGGTATAGCCGGGCGCGATGAAAAGGTAGACGAGATCGTTTTCCCGCAGCCGCCCGGCATATTGGTAGCGGATCGACTTGCCGTCGCGCACAACCAGTGACGGCATGGCCCAGCGCGGAATCCGTTCGCCCTGCATGATGGCGCTGCCCTTGGCGACGCGGTAGGAAATCAGCTCGTGATTGGCGGTGCCCGGAAGATCGACCTCCAGCTTGTCCACCTCGCCCATGCGCGGTGGCACGATCAGCCCGAGCCTTGTGGCCACCGGCTTGATGGTCCAGCCCTGCACCAGAAGCGACACCAGCACGATGATGAAGGCGGCATTGAAATAGATCTGCGCATCGTCAAGCCCACCGAGAATCGGCATGATGGCGAGCAGGATCGAGACGGCGCCGCGCAAGCCCACCCAGGCCACGAAGGATGTTTCCTGCTGGGTATAGTTGAAGGGCATGAGACTAAGCCAAACCGCGAGCGGGCGGGCGACGAAGATCAGGAAAAGTGCCAGCAGCACGGCGGGAATGGCGATCGCCGGAAATTGCGACGGGGTGGCGAGGAGACCGAGCATCAGGAACATGATGATCTGGGCAAGCCATGTCAGCCCCTCGTGGAAACGGCGGATGGTCTCCTTGGCGAAGATCCTGCGGTTGCCCGCAACGATGCCCGCCACATAGACCGCCAGAAAGCCGCTGCCGCCGATTGCCCCGGTAGAGGAAAAGACGAGCAGCGCCAGCGCCAGCACGAAGATCGGCGCCAGTCCACGGTCGGCGGCGAAACGGTTGACGACGGTGGCGATCATGACGCCACCGAGCAGGCCGAGCACCAGGCCAAGGCCCATTTCCTCGATGAAGAGCAGCAGGAACCCGCCGTCGATGCCCGCCAGCCCCTGGCCCTTGGCGATGATTTCGACCAAAGCGACGGTGAGGAAGATGGCCATCGGATCGTTGGTGCCGGATTCCACTTCCAGCGTCGAGCGGACCTGATCGCGGATGTGAATGCCGCCGATGCGCAGCAGGAAGAAGACGGCCGCCGCATCGGTGGAGGCGACGATGGCGCCGAGCAGCAGGCCCTCCAGCCAGGAGAGCCCAAGCAGCAGGGCGGCCGCACCCGCGAAGAACACGGAAGTAAGGATGACGCCGACGGTGGCGAGCGCGACGGCGGGTGCTGCCGAAAGCCGGAAGGATTGTATCGACGTGCCGAAACCGGAATCGAAGAGGATGACGGCGAGCACGAGCGAGCCGAGCATGTAGGCGAGTGGATTATTGGTGAATTCGATGCCGAGGCCGTCCACACCCGCCGCAAGGCCGATCATCAGGAACAGCAGCAGGAGCGGCGCGCCGAAGCGGAAGGCGATGAGGCTGGAAAAGGCTGCGACGAGAACCAGAACGGTTGCCACCAGCAACAGAAGATAAAATGATTCCACGTCCACCGCCTCATTCGAACCGCTTTGATCGCCGCAATCGCCGCTCTGCGCGTCTGCAGTCAATGCGCCACGGGTTGCGGTCTGTCAGCGCTGTCTGGGTGGCGTTGAAAGGCGACGCAAGGCGGGGTGTATCGAATGATACGGCAGGGCCGAAGTGCATTGCGCACGACCGTTATCCCTATGTTTCTTGTCCGTCTCAAAATGGACCAGACAAAGGCAGGAAATGGGAATTTTTTCGGCGTGCGAGTGAAAACGGAGACTGCGCGCAGCGTGGCGATTTGGCTTGGAAACAATCCGCCTGCCGGTGCTTCAACGTAACATAGAGACAATGCAGCTGCGTTAGTTCTCGCGTCCGAATTGCTTTTCACCATGACCGGAGCGATCGGATGAAACGGATATCTACATTGATTATATTGCTGGCGGCGGGCTCGATTGTTTCGGGCTGCTCGAGCACCGAACAGACGGCTGAAAACATGGCCGCGCAACGCGAACGTTGCCGGGTGTTTGGCTATTACGAAGGCTCGCGGGACTTCGCCGACTGCATGATGAAATTGTCCATGCAGCAAAGCGAACTGAGGCAACAGACTTTCGATACGATCTGGAGCAGCGCCCGCAATTCGGGTCCGGTCATCATCAACAATAGAAAGTAGCGGAGGCGGTTGCCGCATCCGGCCGGCTGGGGGACGGTTTGGTCCGCCTCGCGGCCGCAATGGTTTTCGATCCGAAGCGCCCGTCGCCCTGCTTCTGGATCGATGCCGGCGGGCTTCCTCGTTTCCGCCGGCATTTTTACAAATAAAAAGCCGGCAGGATTGCTCCTGCCGGCTTTTTGACGGGGCCATGTCCCGCTTTAGATGGTCTTCGCGAAAGCGACGGCCGTGTCCGACATGCGGTTGGAGAAACCCCACTCGTTGTCGTACCAAGACAGAACGCGCACGAACTTGCCTTCCATGACCTTGGTCTGGTCGTTCGCGAAGATCGACGAATGGCTGTCATGGTTGAAGTCGCGGGAAACCAGCGGCTCGTCGGTGTAACCGAGAATGCCCTTCAGCTTGCCATCGGCGGCGGCCTTGATCGCTTCGTTGATTTCCGCAACCGTCGTGTCGCGCTTGGCGATGAACTTGAAGTCGACGACCGAAACGTTCGGGGTCGGAACGCGGATCGACGTGCCGTCCAGCTTGCCCTTGAGGTGCGGCAGAACGAGGCCAACGGCCTTGGCGGCACCCGTCGAGGTCGGGATCATGGACAGGGCTGCGGCGCGGGCGCGATACAGATCCTTGTGCATGGTGTCCAGCGTCGGCTGGTCGCCCGTGTAGGAGTGGATCGTGGTCATGAAACCATGATCGATGCCGACAACGTCATCGAGAACCTTCACGACCGGCACGAGGCAGTTGGTGGTGCAGGACGCGTTGGAAATGACCAGATGGTCCTTCGTCAGCTGGTCGTGGTTCACGCCGAAAACGACGGTCAGGTCAGCGCCGTCAGCCGGAGCGGACACGATGACGCGCTTTGCGCCGGCCGTCAGGTGGGCAGCGGCCTTGTCACGGGCGGTGAAGATGCCGGTGCACTCAAGCGCGATGTCGACGCCCAGTTCCTTGTGCGGCAGCGTTGCCGGATCGCGAACGGCCGTCACCTTGATCGGCTTGCCGCCGCCAACGATGATCGTGTCGCCTTCGACCTTCACCTCGGCCGGGAACTTGCCGTGGATCGAATCGTAACGCAGCAGGTGGGCATTGGTTTCAACCGGGCCGAGGTCGTTGATGGCAACGACTTCGATATCGGTGCGGCCGGATTCGACGATGGCGCGCAGAACATTGCGGCCGATGCGGCCGAAGCCGTTAATGGCAACTTTTACAGTCATTTACAGTCTCCCGAACAAGAATGGGCGTGGTCTTTGCTGAATGGTGAGGGCCTGGGAAGCCCTCACGCAAGTTTTGCCTCGACTGCGGCGACGACGGCTTCCGCCGTGATGCCGAAGTGCTTGAAGAGATCCTTCGCCGGCGCAGAGGCTCCAAAGGAGTGCATGCCGACGAAAGCGCCGTCATTGCCGATGAAGTAATCCCAGCCCTGGCGGATGGCGGCTTCCACCGCGATCTTGACCGGAGCCTTGCCGATGATGGCGTTGCGATAGGTTTCCGGCTGCTCCTTGAAGAGTTCGAAGCAGGGAACGGAGACGACGCGGGTGGAAACACCCTGGTCCTTCAGCGTTGCGGCAGCCTTCAGCGCCACTTCGACTTCCGAACCGGAAGCGAAGATCGAAACCTTGGCGTCGCTTGCGGATACGAGTTCGTAAGCACCGTAAGCGGAGAGGTTCTTTTCTTCATATTCCTTGCGCGAAGGCGCGAGGTTCTGGCGGGTAAGCGCCAGCGCGGACGGACGATGCTTCTGCTCAAGGGCGAGCTGCCAGCATTCCGCCGTTTCGGTCTCATCCGCCGGGCGGAAGACGAGCAGGTTCGGAATGGCGCGCAGTGCTGCGATCTGTTCGACCGGCTGATGGGTCGGGCCGTCTTCGCCGACACCGATGGAATCATGGGTCAGAACGTGGACGACGCGGATACCCATAAGCGCGGCAAGGCGGATCGACGGACGGCAATAGTCCGAGAAGATCAGGAAGCCGCCGGCATAGGGGATAAGACCGCCATGCAGTGCGATGCCGTTCATCGCCGCAGCCATGCCGTGCTCGCGGATGCCGTAATGCAGGTAGCGGCCTGAGAAATCCGTCGGGGTGATGGACTTCATCTGGCTGGTCTTGGTGTTGTTGGACGGCGTCAGGTCGGCCGAACCACCAACGGTTTCCGGCAGGATGCCGTTGATGACTTCGAGCGCATCCTCGGAAGCCTTGCGGGTGGCAACCGTCGGGTTGTTCTCGATGATCTTCTTCTTGAAGGCATCGATGGCGCTGTCGAAGTTGCCGGGCAGGTCGCCGGCGAAACGGCGCTTGAACTCTGCCTTCTTGCCGGCTTCAGCGGCTTCGAGGCGGGCTTCCCAGTCCTGGCGGGTCTTGGTGGAGCGCAGGCCGGCAAGGCGCCATGCATCGAGGACATCTTCCGGAATGACGAAGGCTTCGGCTTCCCAGTTCAGGCTCTTGCGGGCAGCGGCGATTTCTTCGGCGCCGAGCGGGTTGCCGTGAACCTTGTGGGTGCCGGCCTTGTTGGGCGCGCCGAAGCCGATCACGGTCTTGCAGGCGATGAAGGTCGGGCGGTCGGATTTCTGCGCGGCTTCGATGGCGGCGGCAATCGCGTCCGGGTCATGGCCGTCGACGCGGATCGTGTTCCAGTGAACGGCCTGGAAGCGGGCGATCTGGTCGGTGCTGTCGGAAAGACCGACTTCGCCGTCGATGGTGATGTTGTTGTCATCCCAGAACAGAACGAGCTTGTTGAGCTTCAGGTGGCCGGCAAGCGCGATGGCTTCGTGGCTGATGCCTTCCATGAGGCAGCCGTCGCCGCACAGAACATAGGTGAAGTGGCTCTGCAGGTCGGAGCCGAATTCCTCTTCCAGCTTGCGTTCGGCAATCGCCATGCCGACGGCATTCGCGATGCCCTGGCCAAGCGGGCCGGTGGTCGTCTCGATGCCGGTCGCATGACCATATTCGGGATGGCCGGCGGTCTTGGAACCGAACTGACGGAAACGCTTGATCTCGTCGATCGTCATGTCCTCGTAGCCCGTCAGATAGAGCAGCGAGTAAAGAAGCATCGAACCATGGCCCGCCGACAGCACGAAGCGGTCGCGATCCGCCCAGAGCGGTGCCTTGGGATCGAATTTCAGGTAACGGGTGAAGAGAACGGTGGCGACATCGGCGGCGCCCATCGGCAGACCGGGATGGCCTGAATTGGCCTTCTCCACTGCATCCATGGCAAGAAAGCGGATCGCATTTGCCATCCGGTTGTGTTTGTCGCGAGAAATCATGGCTTTTCCGTCTGTTCCGGGTGAAAGGAGATAGTTTTACGCAACTATCCAAAAAGCGGGTTGATCCATAGCAGGTGAGGCAGGCAAGTCAATAAATCCACGGGCAATTGCGGTTCGCCCAGGGATAAAAATCGTTTAGAAAATCGGCTGTCCCGACAAAAATCGTGCGATATGGGCCGCGCTGCTTCGTTCATCCACAGAGCAAAACGCTTCAATGCACTGGTTTGATTGACGGGATGGTAAATCGGGTAATAACCTCGTGAACGTGGAAAAGGCCTGAAACCGGACGATTCGGCCGGTTGCGTGCGAGTTGGAAAAAACGATGTCGGCTGAGAAGACCGTACAATCTGCGCTGACGGAGCTGAATGCTGCCATCACGAATCTCGAAAATGCCATCGATATGCGTATCGAGCGGCAAAGGGAGACGGGCGAGATCGATAACGAGGTCAAGCGGGTCCATGTCGACCGCGCAAGGCTCGCGCACGAGCTGGATCAGGCCGAATTTCGCGCCAACCGTCTTGAGGAAGTCAATCGCGAGGTTTCCCGCCGGCTGGTGACGGCGATGGAGACGATCCGCGCGGTGCTGGATCGATAGGAGCGGTTTCATGGCGCAAGTCACTGTTATGATCGACGGCAAGGCCTATCGCATGGCGTGCGAGGCGGGGCAGGAAGACCACCTGACCGATCTCGCCACCCGTTTTGATCGTTATGTCGGGCATCTCAAGAGCCAGTTCGGCGAAATCGGCGATCTGAGGCTCACCGTCATGGCCGGCATCATGGTGATGGACGAGCTTTCCGAACTCAATCGCAAGATCGAGAAACTGGAAGGCGAGGTTGCTGCCCTTTCCCACAATCGCGACGGCATGGCCGAGCACAAGGCGAAATCGGACGAGATGGTGGCGCTCGCCATCGGCGATCTGGCCGACCGGCTGAACGGCATTACCGAAAAACTGCTGGCGCGGCCGAAGCCCGCGGCGCATTGATTGCCTGCAGGGTTCTGCGGCGGCAAAATTTCGCGCCGCGCCCTCTGGCGGTTTTCTCCAATCCGTCCTATATCTTGCTAGCGTTCTGCGCTTCCCGACAGGAACCACAATCCCTGGGGCCATACTCGATCCAAAGGGAGCTGTCCCTGGCCAGTCCCGTGGGGCTGGACACACGGTGCCCACCTACTTTTGTAGGCACCCAGGATCGTAAATCTCCATCGGTCGCCGTGGATCGCGCTTGAAGTTTCGGATCACCCGCCGATGCTTCTCCTGACCTTTAATATTGTCGACAGTCATTTTCATCGCTGCCGGAGGCGGCTTTTTTATACCGCCGTCATTGCAATGGCGGAACAATTGCCTATTATCCGAATTGGTATGTCTGTCATGCCCTTTAAAAAGGGCGCTGCGGCCAAAACCGCGACGTGCCGTTCAACAGCCCAAAGAGCTAAACTTGTTTACTGAAATTATGATCGTGGTCCTGCTCACCGTATTGAACGGTGTGCTTGCCATGTCCGAGCTTGCCGTTGTCTCCTCCAGACCGGCGAGGCTCAAGGTGCTTGCCGCGCAGGGCAGCAGGGGCGCCACGCTGGCGCTCAGCCTTTCCGAAAATCCCGGACGTTTTCTTTCCACGGTGCAGATCGGCATCACGCTGGTCGGCATCCTTTCTGGCGCCTTTTCGGGCGCCACGCTCGGCGCCCGCTTCACGACCTGGCTTGCCGAGCAGGGCGTGCCCGACCGTGCGGCCGATGCGCTCGGCGTCGGCTCGGTGGTCGTCGCCATCACCTATCTGTCGCTGATCGTCGGCGAACTGGTGCCCAAGCAGATCGCGCTGCGCGACCCGGAAAAGGTCGCGGCCCGCGTTGCGCCCACCATGACGATGCTGTCCAAGATCGGTGCGCCGCTCGTCTGGCTGCTCGACAGATCCGGCAAGGCCGTCCTGGCGCTTCTTGGCCATAGCGGCGAGTCCAACGCGTCGGTCACCGACGATGAAATCCGCACGGTTCTGGCCGAAGCCCATAGCGCCGGCGTGATCGAGACCGAGGAATCGGCGATGATCACCAGCGTCATGCGCCTTGCCGACCGCAATGCCCGCGGCCTGATGACGCCGCGCCGCGATGTGGAAGTGGTCGATATCGAAGACAGCGCCGAGGAGATCCGCGAGCAGCTTCGCCAGACGCAGCGTTCGCGCCTGCCGGTGCGCAACGGCGCCTCCGACGAAATTTTGGGCGTGCTTTTCGCCAAGGATGCCTTCGATGCGCTGGCGTCCGGCAAGGAACTCAATATTCGCGAGCTTCTGCGCGAGGTTCCGGTGGTTTCCGACCTGACGAGCGCGGTGGATGTCATCCAGTCGCTGCGCCGTTCCACCGTGCATATGGTGCTGGTCTATGACGAATATGGCCATTTCGAAGGTATCGTCAGCTCCGGCGACGTGCTGGAGGCCATTACCGGCGCTTTCCAGGAAGAAGATGACGAGGAGCCGGCCATGGTCGAGCGTGAGGACGGTTCGTTCCTCGTCGCCGGCTGGATGCCCGCCGACGAATTCGCTTATCGCATGGGTTTCCAGATCGACGAGGATGCCGAATTCGAAACCGTCGCCGGTCTGGTGCTGGACGAGTTCCGCCGCCTGCCGGAACTGGGCGAACATGTGACCCGCAACGGTTGGCGTTTCGAGGTCATTGATCTGGATGGCCACCGCATCGACAAGGTTCTTGTGAGCCGGGCTGCATGATGTCGGGCGATGTTGCGGAAAAGGCCAGACTGCGCGGTGAGCGGCTTGCCGCGCGCGACGCCTTGAGCGAGGCGGATCGCCGGCAAAGAAGTCTGGCCGTCGCGGCCTATGCGGTTTCCGGCATAAATTTTGAGCCGGGAACCATTGTTTCCGGTTTCATGCCCATCCGCACCGAAGTTGATACGCGTCCGTTGATGGATGTCCTGCGCCACAAGGACGGGCGCCTTGTCCTGCCGGTGGTGCTGACACGCGAAACCATCGTGTTCCGGGCGTTTGCCGCGGATGCGCCCCTCGTCAAGACCGGTTTCGGAACGATGGGGCCGGGAGAAGAGGCTGAGGTTCTCGACCCGGATATACTGCTTGTGCCGCTTGCCGCATTCGATGCGGAGGGCCGCCGTATCGGTTATGGTGCGGGGCACTATGACCGCGCCATCGCGCGATTGCATGACAAAGGTCGAAAGCCCGTTCTCATCGGCATCGCCTTCGATTGTCAGGAAGTGCCCTCGGTGCCGGCCGAGCCGCATGACGTGCCGCTGCACGCCGTCCTGACGGAGAGCGGTCTGCGCTGGTTTTCTGAGCCGCCATCGATGCCGGACAATGGGCAAAAGGCGCTTTAGCACTTTTTAAATGACCGCTTACCCGTTAGAGGGAGCGGAATTCAAACAACATGCGCAAGATCGGGGCGGGTGAATGAGGCTTCTTTTTCTCGGAGATATGGTTGGCAAGACCGGACGCACGGCGGTCTGGGAGCGATTGCCGGGGCTGATTTCCGATCTGAAGCTCGATTTTGTCATCGTCAACGGTGAAAACGCCGCCGGCGGTTTCGGCATCACCGAGGATATCTATCTCGAGACCATCAATGCCGGCGCCGATGTGGTGACGACCGGAAACCATGTCTGGGATCAGAAGGAGGCCGTTTCCTTCTGCGAGCGGCACGACCAGTTCCTGCGGCCCGCCAATTATCCGGACGGCACGCCGGGCAAGGGCTCGGGCATTTTTTATGCCCGCAACGGCGCGCGTATCCTCGTCGCCAACATCATGGGCCGGGTGTTCATGCACCCGGAACTGGACGATCCTTTCAAGTCGGCGGAAAACATTCTTGCTGCCTGTCCGCTGAAGGAACAGGCCGACGCCATCATCTTCGACTTCCACGCCGAGGCGACCAGCGAGAAACAGTGTTTCGGCCATTTCGTCGACGGCCGCGCGAGCTTCGTCGTTGGCACCCACACCCATGTTCCGACGGCGGATGCGCAAATCCTCAACGGCGGCACGGCATATATGTCTGATGCCGGTATGTGCGGTGACTATGACAGCTCGCTTGGCATGGAGAAGGAAGAGCCGATCAACCGCTTCATTTCCAAAATGCCGAAGGGCCGTTTCGAGGCCGCAAGCGGGCCGGCGACGATCTGCGGCGTCGGTGTCGAAATTTCCGATCGCACCGGGCTTGCGGAAAAGATCGCGCCGCTTCGCATCGGCCCGCGTCTTTCGGAAACATTGCCCTCCTTCTGGGCCTGAGCGTCTGCCGGAAGCGTTCACAATGACGAGAGTGTGAGCCTTCCGCCGTTCTTGTAACTGGACGCCCCGCAAAACCTGCCTCATCCTCTCAACCTTCGCAAGTTCAGGGGAGTGGCATGATGCTGCGCGTGCTAATGCTTGCAATGACAGGGCTGATCGCCTGTTCGGAAGCCGCCTTTTCCCAGACGGAAAGCCGCCCTCCCGTCAGCCAGTGCCAGGCGATTGCCCGTAATATTCCCGGTGTCACGTTCGCGAGCTTCAATCAGCCCGGTGTCCAGCTTGCCCAGGCGGCGGCGAAGGAAGAGGTGAAGATCAGCTTCATCGGCCATTCCACCTATCTGATCGAAAGCCCCGGCGGCGTGACGATCGCCACCGACTATAATGGCGTCTACCGTCCGCCCGTCACGCCGACGGTGGTGACGATGAACCGGGCCCACTCCACCCATTTCACCCTCAATCCGGACCCGGCCATTCAATATGTCCTGCATGGCTGGAGCGACACGCCGGGAGAAAAGGCCGATCACAAGGTGCTGGTGGGTGACGTCTATATCCGCAACGTCGCGACCGACATTCGCAACCGCTGGGGCGACTACGAATCCTTTCAGGAAAACGGCAATTCCATCTTCATCTTCGAGGTTGCGGGCCTCTGCATCGGTCACCTCGGCCATCTGCATCACGAGCTGACGGATACGCACTATGCCGAGATCGGGCGTCTGGATGTGCTGATGGTGCCGGTGGATGGCGGCCTGACCATGGGGGCTGACAGCATGAGCCGTGTGGTCAAGCGCCTGCGCTCAGCGCTGATCCTGCCGATGCATCGCACCGGACCGCCGCTCGAACAGTTTCTGACGATGTTCGGTGAGAGTTTCCGGATTGCCTATGCCGGCGATCCGGTGATCCGGGTTTCGATGAGAAACCTTCCCCGCCAACCGCAGATACTGGTGCCGAAAGGCATGTAGCTGGCAACCGGCGACGAGGCCGGGAGAGATGCTGGTCGGGCACCACGATCAGGCAAAGGTGAGGTGCTGGCGCACGCCGACATCAGGCGTCTTGTCGTCCGACATGTTGGCCCTGGCGATTTCCCAGCCGAATTTGAGCGTGCTGTCAGTCGAGGCCCAGATTTCGGCGTCATCGACATGAAGCGCGAGCATGGCGAGTTGCGGATCGGCCTTGCCGTGCTCGTACCAGGCAGCGGTGACCGAATTCCAGTATTCGTCGATCTTTGCCCTGTCGTCACGGGCTTCCAGAATGCCGGATAGGCAGGCGTGGTAATCATGATCCTTGCCGACGAGGCAGAAATGCGCGCGGGAGCCGGACTTCAGTGATTTTACGAGATGGGCGTCTTTTTTCGAGAAAAACCAGATGGTGTTGGTCCTGGGGTCGGCATGCGGCGCCATTGGTTGCATATGGTTGTGCAGGCCCTCGAGGCCGAGCATCCCGGCATGGACAGAGTTCACCTCGTCCCAGAGCTGGCGGGCCGGGGTTTCTCTTGCTTCAGTCAGGCTGACCATGTGTTTTCTCCTTCCGGTTTGATACGGCGGCGGAGCGGGTGAACAGGGCCGGCTCCTTCGCGTTCATGACCAGAACGAGAAGCGGATAAATCAGTTCCTTCCATTGTTGCGGCAAGAGAAAGCGCCTGCGGGCTTGAACGATGCGTCTATCGCACTTATAAGGCCCGCAATCTCCAAATTAAGACAATCGGGTTTTCCATGGCTGGTCATTCACAGTTCAAGAACATCATGCACCGCAAGGGCAAGCAGGACTCCGTTCGGTCCAAAATGTTTTCCAAGCTTGCGCGTGAAATCACCGTTGCGGCAAAGTCGGGCATGCCCGACCCGAACATGAACGCGCGCCTGCGTCTGGCAATCCAGAACGCCAAGGCCCAGTCCATGCCGAAGGACAATATCGAGCGCGCGATCAAGAAAGCTTCCGGTGCAGACAGCGAAAACTACGATGAAGTTCGTTACGAGGGTTACGGCCCGGGTGGCGTGGCTGTCGTCGTCGAGGCCCTGACCGACAACCGCAACCGCACCGCCTCCAACGTACGCTCCATCTTCACCAAGGCAGGCGGCGCGCTCGGCGAAACCGGCTCGGTATCCTTCTCCTTCGACCGCGTTGGCGAGATCGCCTACAAGGCCGAAGTCGGCGATGCCGACAAGGTCATGGAAGCCGCCATCGAAGCTGGTGCCGATGATGTCGAATCGTCTGAAGACGGCCACACCATCATCTGCGGTTTCGAAGCGATGAATGAGGTTTCCAAGGCGCTGGAAGGCGTGCTGGGCGAAGCCGAAAGCGTGAAGGCCATCTGGAAGCCGCAGAACACGGTGCCTGTGGATGAAGAAAAGGCGCAGTCGCTGATGAAGCTCATCGACAACCTCGAAGATGATGACGACGTACAGAACGTCTATTCCAACTTCGAGGTTTCCGAAGAAATTCTCGCCAAGCTTTCCGCCTGACGTCTGATATTCCAAGAAAAAGCCCCGGCAGCCACATGGCTCCGGGGCTTTTTGTTTAAAGCATTTCCAGGAAATGCGAAAAAAATCTAGGCGGCCTTCCTGATGGAGGTTCGCACATCGGCGAAAATCTCCACGGAACGCAGCCGCTTTTCGATATCGTGGATCGGCATCGAGACGATCAGCTCATCCGCCTGCGTTTCGGCGAGGAAACCGTCAAGATGGCGCTCGATCGTCTGGGGTGAGCCAACAGCGGCGAAACGCAGCGTGTGTTCGACGGAGAAACGTTCCATCTCGTTCCAGTAATCGTCCATGCTGTGCACCGGTTTCGGAAACTGGGTGCGCACATTGCGCCGCAGATTGACGAATTGCTGCTGGGACGAGGTGAAGAGATGCTGCGCCTCTTCGTCGGTCTCGGCGCCGACACCCATCACACCCACCATCACATAGGGCTTGTCCAGCACCTCGGAAGGCTGGAACCGCTCGCGATAGATGTGGATCGCCTCCATCAGCATATCAGGGGCAAAATGCGAGGCGAAGGAATAGGGCAGGCCGAGCGCTGCGGCCAGATGCGCGCTGTAGGTGCTGGAGCCGAGCAGCCAGAGCGGCACGTTGGAATTCATGCCGGGCACGGCCAGGATCGCCTGATCCGGCTGCGGCGGGCCGAGGTAACGCTGCAGTTCGATGATATCCTGCGGGAAATTTTCCGCGCTGGCATCGAGGTTGCGGCGCAGGGCTCGTGCCGTGCGCATATCGGTTCCCGGCGCGCGGCCGAGACCGAGATCGACGCGGCCCGGCAGAAGTGCCGCAAGTGTGCCGAACTGCTCGGCAATGACGAGCGGGGAGTGGTTGGGCAGCATGATGCCGCCGGAACCGACACGGATATGTTTCGTCGCGGCACCCACATGGGCAATCACGAGTGAGGTCGCAGCACTTGCAATGCCCGGCATGCCGTGGTGTTCCGCCAGCCAGATGCGGTTATAACCGTGTTCTTCGGCCTTGATGGCCATGCGACGGGAATTTTCGAGCGCCGCGCTGACGCTCTCGCCTTCGCCGATCGGCGAAAGGTCGAGAATGGAAAAGGGGATCATCGGACGCTCCTGCAGAAGTTTAAGTCTTTGCTGCGGATGTAGGGCGCGTGTCCTGATTTACCAGAGAAGTCGCGCAGAATTGAAGCATGGTTCAAAAAAATTGGGGCCTCCGGAGAGGCCCCTGCTTTCGCCTGCCGGTCGCCTCAGCCCGCCCGCCGGAATTGCCTGTTCTCGTGATGCCGCGCCGTTTGTTGCTCCGAGGCCAGCACGAACTCTCCGAGCCTGCCATCCATTTCACCCGCTTCGGAGGCGAGATTGTGAATGGCCGCTGTCGTCTCTTCCACCATGGCGGCATTCTGCTGGGTCATGGTATCGAGGCTGGTGACGGTGCTGTTGATTTCCGAGAGCGTATGCGCTTCCTCGCGGGTGGATTCCATGATCTCCTCGATGCGCGCGCTGATGGTCTGCACATGTTTGCCGATGCCGGTCAGCGAAGCGCCGGCCTTTTCCACCAGCGCCACGCCGGCGGAAACCTCGTCGGTGGAGCGTTTCAAAAGGCTGGTGATTTCTTTCGCCGCGGCGGCCGAACGCTGCGCCAGTTCGCGCACCTCCTGCGCCACGACGGCAAAACCCTTGCCGGCATCACCGGCGCGTGCTGCTTCCACCCCGGCATTCAAGGCAAGGAGATTGGTCTGGAAGGCGATTTCATCGATGACGCCGATGATCTGGTTGATCTGGCGCGACGAGGTCTGGATCGCCTCCATGGCGGCGATGGTCTGTTCCATGACGCGGCTGGATGTGGTTGCCTCCGTGCTGGCGTCGCGCGCGATCCGGGTTGCCTGCTCGGCGCGTTCGATCTGGTCGCGGACGGCCTCGGCGATCGCCTTGATGGCGCTTGCCGTTTCGGTGATGGAAGCCGCCTGCCGCTCGGTGCGTTCCGCCAACTGATCGGCCCCCACCCGCATTTCCTCGGAGCCGCCACGAACAGCGGCGGAGTTACCGCCAATCGCCTCCATGGTCTCGCTGAGCCGGGCAAGCGCCGTATTGAAGTTGTGGCGCAGGCTTTCGAGATCATCTGGAAAAACGGTCTCTATGCGATGGGCGAGATTGCCGTTCGCCAGCCGGTCGAGCCCCTCATCCAAAGACTGCACGACCATCTGCAGGGTGCCGGCCTCGGCCTCGCGCTCAGCAAGATGCGCGCGCCGCGCCGTTTCGGCTTCCTCCCGCGTGCGCGATGCGGTCTCTTCCATTTCCCGCTGCAGGATGAGTTTTTCACGGAAACTGCCGAGCGCACGCGCCATCCGGCCGATCTCGTCCCCGCGATCCTGATTGCCGATTTCCGTATCGAGACGGCCGGCGGCCACCTCACCGGTTAACCCTGCAAGTTTTTCCAGCGGTGCGAACAGGCGCCGCGCGAAAAAGGCTGTCGCCGCGCACATGGCGGCCAGAACGCAAAGGCCGATCACGGCAAGCGTACCGGCAATCGAGACGGAGCCGGCATTCAACTCGCTGCGCAGCATGCTTTCGACCGCGAGATATTTCTCGCCGGCAAAAGAGAAGGGGCGGGCATAGGCATTGGCCTCGCCATCCGCGCGGTCGATCTTGGCGATGGTCATGCCCGCCGCGTTCAGGGCTTCGCCGTGGAAACCGTAGACGACAGGGTCGAGGCTCACCAGCTTTTCGCCTTCCACGCCGAGAACCTTGCCATCGGCGGATATGATGGCGGATTGTTCGGAGCTGCCGGCCGCGATGCCTTTGGTAAGTATCTGGCCGAAAACGTCCTCCTTGACGCGGAAAAGAACGATGCCCTTGAACGCGCCGAATTTGACGACCGGAACGCCGAAATAAATACCGGCCTCCTTTGTCGCAGCATCGATCCGCAACCCGGAGAAGCTGGTCTGCGCCACATCGTTGACCGCCTTTTCCGCATTCGCCGCGCCGCGCGCAAAGGCTGCGCCAAGGCCGCTTTCCGTCCAGACGCCGGACGTTACGGTTTCTCCGAAAGCCGGTCCTTTCAGATAGGAATAATAGACCGCCCCGGCGGGATCGATGAAGAGGACGTCGCTGAACGGCGTTCCCTTGAGATAACTGGCTATATCCGTCTGGGTCTTTTCATGGGTGGAATAATAAAAGCCGCTTGGGCTTTCCGGCTTGATCAGCTTTTCCCTGTCGCCAAAGGGGTTCTCCTTGACGAAGACGCGCTGCAACTCTGCCTTCGCGTCACCGGAATTTTTCTGCACGGTCGCCCAGCCGCTGCGCATGGAAACGACAGCCATCTGCAGGGCTTCGATCTTGGCAATGGAATCCGCCTGCGTCTTCAACTGTTCAAGACGCTCCTGAAGCATGTCACCGCGGAAGACGAGAATGCTCTCCATGGATTTCGACGCCTGTTCTTCCAGAACGCCGCTGCTGCTCTGATAACCGAGAAGCGTGAGAGCCCCGGTCGAGATCGCCATCAGCGCCAGGAAAATGACGAGAACCTTGGTGGATATGGAATGAAAACGGTTCAGCATGGCCGATACAGCCCCCAATGCCGGATCAGTTCCTACGCCATGCATGGATGGCGCCATCGGACGGCTGATATGGCGAAACTATTGTGCTGCGGATCATCATGTCCGCAGCTCCCCTTTTTTGATTTTGTGGAGAACAATGCGGTACGCGGTTTAAGCAGAGGTAAATGCTGCACTGCAAATTTGATGAATGTTGTCGTTTTGTTCACTTATCGCTGGCAGGGTCGCGGGCGGAAAGATAAGGTAGCTCATGCAAAAGACGATTCGAATCATCGGCATCGACCCCGGGCTGCGGCGCACCGGCTGGGGTGTCATCGACACCCTCGGCAACAGCCTCAGGTTTGTCGCTTCCGGCACGGTGACGTCGGATGGCGATATGGACCTCGCCTCCCGGCTCTGCCAGCTGCATGACGGGCTGGCGGATATCGTGCATAGCCATCAGCCCGACGAAGCGGCCGTGGAACAGACCTTCGTGAACAAGGATGCTGTCGCCACGCTGAAACTTGGCCAGGCGCGCGGCATTGCCATGCTGGTTCCGGCACGCGCCGGATTGCCGGTCTTCGAATATGCGCCGAATGCGGTCAAGAAGGCCGTCATCGGCGTCGGGCACGGCGAAAAGCAGCAGATTCACATGATGCTGAAAATCCTGATGCCGAAGGCCGAATTCAAGGGTAACGATGCGGCGGACGCGCTCGCCATCGCCATCTGCCACGCCCATAATCGCGGCGGTGACAGGATGCGGCGGCTCTTGGCGGCCGGTTGAATATAAGTCTCATTGAGCGGGCGGCATCATGATCGGAAAACTAAAGGGCAGCATCGAAGAAATCGGCACGGATTACGTGCTGGTGGATGTGCATGGCGTCTGTTACGTCGCCTATTGTTCGGCGCGCACCCTGTCGAAAATCGGTTCCGTTGGGGAAGCGGTGGTGCTGTTCATCGAAACCTATGTGCGTGAGGACCAACTGAAGCTCTTCGGCTTTCTCTCGGCACTGGAGCGGGAATGGTTCAACCTGCTGCAAAGTGTGCAGGGGGTTGGCTCGAAAGTGGCACTGGCCGTCCTGTCCACGCTTTCTCCTTCGGAACTCGCCAATGCCATCGCGCTTCAGGACAAGGTGATGATTTCGCGTGCGCCCGGCGTCGGCCCCAAGGTGGCGGTGCGCCTCGTGACCGAGCTTCGCAACAAGGCACCCGCCTTTGCCGGAGAGGCCTCTGCCTCCATCGGCCTCAAGCAGGAGCTTGGAGAGGGTGTCGCCTCCGCGCCGGTGGCGGATGCCGTTTCAGCACTCACCAATCTCGGCTATTCGCGCGACCAGGCCGCCAATGCGGTTGCCGCCGCGCTGAAGAATGGCGGGGAGGGTGGCGACAGCGCCAAGCTCATCCGGCTTGGGCTGAAGGAGCTTTCGCGGTAAGGACGGTCTGTCAATCGGACGTAGAGCCCATACATATCCTGAATTTCGTGAAGCGCGTTGTCGCGATAGTCGTGATATAGCGACGGCGGTCACCTGATGAATTTGACGAGAACAATGGAATGCCCTGAATGAGCGATGCGGAAAGATTGATCACCCCCGAAAAGCGCGGCGAGGATATCGACACCACGCTGCGCCCGCAGTCGCTGGATGATTTTACCGGCCAGGCGGAAGCCCGCGCCAATCTCAAGGTGTTCATCGAGGCTGCCAAGAACCGTGGCGAGGCGCTGGACCACGTGCTGTTCGTCGGCCCACCCGGCCTCGGCAAGACGACGCTGGCGCAGATCATGGCCAAGGAGCTTGGTGTCAATTTCAAGTCCACCTCGGGACCGGTCATCGCCAAGGCGGGCGATCTTGCGGCCCTCCTCACCAATCTCGAGGAGCGCGATGTGCTCTTCATCGACGAAATCCATCGACTCAATCCGGCGGTGGAGGAAATCCTCTATCCGGCCATGGAGGATTTCCAGCTCGATCTGATCATCGGTGAGGGACCGGCGGCGCGCTCGGTGAAGATCGATCTTTCCAAATTCACCCTTGTGGCCGCCACCACCCGTCTCGGCCTGCTGACGACGCCGCTACGCGACCGTTTCGGCATTCCCGTCCGGCTGGCTTTCTACACGGTCGATGAACTGGAGCGGATCGTCCGGCGCGGGGCGCGGCTGATGGGGCTCAATATGACCGACGAGGGCGCACGCGAAGTGGCAAGGCGTGCCCGCGGCACACCGCGTATTGCCGGGCGGCTTTTGCGCCGGGTGCGCGATTTCGCCGAGGTGGCGCGCGCGGAAGCCGTTACCCGCGAGATTGCCGATGAGGCTCTGACGCGGCTTCTGGTCGACAATATGGGTCTCGACCAGCTGGACATGCGGTATCTCACCATGATCGCCGTCAATTTCGGCGGCGGCCCCGTCGGCATCGAAACCATCGCCGCCGGTCTCTCGGAGCCGCGTGATGCCATCGAGGACATCATCGAACCCTATATGATCCAGCAGGGTTTCATCCAGCGCACGCCGCGCGGGCGCATCCTGACCGCGACGGCCTGGAAACATCTCGGCATGCAGCCACCGAAGGATCTCGAGGCGGCGCAGTTCCGGCTGACGCTGGAGGATGATTGAGGAAAAAAGCCGGCATGCCCGCGGGGGCCTGCCTATCTGACCGTGCAGGAAGACAGTGCAAAGGTTCTGAACGCAGGCCGGAGCTTGAGCACTCCGATTGAACGAGGCCGGCTTTTTGCAGGATGGAGGAATAGTGATGGCTTACGATCCGCTACGGGTCTTTCGCAAACTCGCGCACAACAACCGGTTGGCCAATTTCCGACTGCATCAGGCCTGTCTTCAGCTTTCGCAGGAGGCCTTCATTGCGCGCCGCGTCAGCTTCTTCCCGACGATCCGGGCGACGTTGAACCACATCCATACCGTCGACCGTTTTTATATTGACGCCCTGCAGGGCGGAACGCTCGGCTTTGCCGCCTTTGCGGTAGCGGAGCCCTTCGCCACCATGGCGGCGCTGCACGCCGCCCAGACGGAGCTTGACGAGGTGCTGATCGCATTTGTCGATGGGCTCGATGAGGGCGATCTCGCGGCCTCCGTCAATATTCACCGCGGCGCGCGCATCCAGCAGGATCGCTGTGACGATGTCCTCTCCCATCTCTTCCAGCATCAGACGCATCATCGCGGGCAGGTGCATGCGATGCTGTCCGGCACTGCGGTAAAACCGCCGCAACTGGATGAATTCATTGTCGGAGATGATGCACAGGCGAGAAAAGTCGAGATGGATGCGTTAGGATGGGCGGAACCCGATTTGATGTTTCCGGCCCGCAGGTCAGTACAATGACGCACGATACAAAAAAACAGGACACCCGCATCCGCATGAAATTCAAGCCGAAGCGCATCTTCCAGATGCGCGTTGCGGGATTGGCGTTTCGTGATGGCCATGTGCTGGTGCACCGGGCGTCGCATGAAAAATTCTGGACGTTTCCGGGTGGCCGCGCCGAAATGGGCGAGCGCTCCGAAGAAACGCTGGCGCGTGAAATGGTGGAGGAGCTGGGTGTCGAGGCCAAGGTGGGAAGGCTTCTCTGGGCGGTGGAGAATTTTTTCCACTATGAAGGCAAGGACTGGCACGAACTCGGCTTTTATTATCTGATGGACCTGCCGCAGACGCTGGCCTTTCATCCCACGGCTGTCATTCACCGCGTTCAGGACGGTGATAACGAACTGGAGTTCCGTTGGGTCGAGGCCACGCGACAGGCATTGACGGAGCTTGATATTCCGCCCTATTTCATCGCCGACGAAATAGAACACCTGCCGCAGACCACAAGACACCTCGTCTGGCATGACGGCGATCTGGACGATAAATGACTTCTGCCCCTGAACGCCACATGATCCGGCTGGACCGGAAACCGCAGCTCTTCAGCATGCGGGTTGCGGCGCTGATCTTGCAGAACGATCATCTTCTCGTCCAGCGCGGCACCAAGGACAATTATTGGGCCTTGCCGGGCGGAAGGGCGGAAATCGGCGAAAGCTCCGAAGAAACCATCATCCGCGAGATCGGCGAGGAACTTGAGCGGGATTGCTCGGTCGAGCGCCTTCTCTGGTCGGCCGAAAACTTTTTTGCCTATGACGGTTATGCTGCGCACGAGTTGGCATTTTATTATCTCATCTCGCTTGCGGCACCTTTTCCGTTCCATGAAAACGATATTGTGCACCGGATTGTGGATGGCACCGAGGTGGAGTTCCGCTGGCTGCCGGCTCAGCCTTCCGTCTTGCTCAAAAACGATCTGCGGCCCCGGTTTATCGCGGAGCGCATCGGGGTGCTACCTCAGCGTCACGAGCATCTTATCGTCTGCGAAGGTCGTTCCCCTGCGGCCGAAATTCTCAAGGAGACAGTATGAGCGGGCTTGTGGTTTCGCTTTCGGGTGAGCTTATCGAACATGGCCATCGTCTGACGCAGCGGGTCTATTATGAGGATACGGATTTTTCCGGTCTCGTTTATCATGCGCGTTATCTGCATTTTCTCGAGCGTGGCCGCACCGATTATCTACGTTGCCTCGGCTGCGAACAGAGCGCGCTTCTGACCGCCGATGAGGAAGGTCTGGTCTTCGTCGTTCACCGCATGGAGATCGATTTCAAGACCCCGGCACGGATGGACGACGTCTTGACCATCACCACCGTGACCGAGAAGGCGGGCGGCGCGAAAATGGTGCTCAATCAGGAAATCCGGCGTGGCGAAACGCTGCTCGTCGCCGCCAAGGTGATCATCGCCGTCATCAATGCCAATGGCCGCCCAAGGCGGCTTCCGGAGACGGTGGCGGAAAAATTCCTGAAGTAATTGACGGCCGGGCGCAGTAAATCCACCCGGCGTGGCCCGGCTGTAACACTCCTTTAACCATAATGGTGTCTTACTTTAGCAACTGGCATTTGTGCGGCGCACGCCTTCCTTTCACCAAATTTATTGGCAAGTAAGGCTTACTGGCAAGTATCGGGGTATGGCTAAGGGGTTAACGGCTACGGCCGTACGACTTCGAGCGTTAACACGCGTTTGAATCGCCCGGTCCCGTACCGGGCGTTTGGATTCGGGGATTGGATTATTTATGGAACAGGCAGGTTTGGCAGCGGCGACGCATGATGTAAGTCTCTGGGCGCTGTTTATGCAGGCGGGCTTCATCGTAAAGCTCGTGATGATCGGACTTATCGCCGCCTCGGTCTGGACGTGGGCGATCGTCTTCGACAAATATGTGACTTTCGGTAAGGCGAAGCGCCAGTTCGACCAGTTCGAACAGGTCTTCTGGTCCGGCCAGTCGCTCGAGGAGCTTTATCGCACGCTGGCGGAGCGCCAGAATGGCGGTCTTGCGGCGATTTTCGTTTCTGCCATGCGGGAATGGAAAAAATCCTTCGAGCGTGGCGCACGTTCGCCCATCGGCCTGCAGATGCGTATCGACCGGGCGATGGATGTGACGATCGCGCGTGAAGGCGAACAATACGAGGCCCGCCTCGGTTCGCTCGCAACGATCGGTTCGGCCGGCCCGTTCATCGGTCTTTTCGGTACGGTTGTCGGTATCATGACCTCGTTCCAGGCGATCGCCGGTTCGAAGTCGACCAACCTTGCGGTCGTGGCACCGGGTATCGCCGAGGCGCTTCTGGCGACGGCTATCGGTCTCGTCGCGGCTATTCCGGCGGTTATCGCCTACAACAAGTTCACGGCCGATGCGCACAAGCTTTCCGCTCGCATGGAAGGTTTTGCCGACGAGTTCTCCGCGATCCTGTCGCGCCAGATCGATGAAAAACTTCAGACGCGGCAGGCCGCCCAATAAGCGGCCGCGATTGAGATGCCGTGCAGTAATTTGCCGCAAGGCAAAATGGAGTAGATGATATGGGTATGTCAGCAGGTGGCAGCGGCGGCGGTTCCGGTGGACGCCGGGGTGGGCGCGGCGGACGGCGCAGAGGTGGCGCGATCAGCGAGATCAACGTGACGCCACTGGTCGACGTCATGCTCGTGCTGCTCATCATCTTCATGGTGGCAGCGCCGATGATGACGGTCGGTGTGCCGATCGACCTGCCGCAGACCTCCGCAAATGCTCTGAATTCGGACACCCAACCGATCACCATTTCCGTCAATGCCAATGGCCAGATCCATTTGCAGGAAACGGAAATCCAGGCAGCCGAAGTGGCCGACAAGCTGCAGGCGATCGCCACCACGGGTTATAACGAACGCATCTTCGTGCGCGCAGATTCCGTTGCCGCCTATGGCGTCGTTGCCGATGTGATGGCGCGTATCCAGGCGGCAGGCTTCAAGAATATCGGCCTCGTGACCCAGCAGAAACAGGACAATTGACGTAAGACGATGAAGGGCAGCCTTACCACATCCGCGATCGTGCACGCGTCGCTTCTGGCTTTCGCCCTTGTCTCCCTGGGCTCGCCGGAACCGCTCGACGTGTCACAGGCCGAGGCACTGCCGGTGGAGCTGGTGCCGATCGAGGAACTGACCCAGATCCAGCAGGGCGACAAGAACGCGCCGAAGGCCGAGAAGTCCGCCCCTGTTCCCACCACGCGTCCTGATATCATCGAGAATGCGCAGAATATCGGCAACAACACCGCCGATATCGAAGCGCCTCCGACCCCGACCGCCAAGCCCAACGACAATATCGCCGCAGCCGCTCCGCCCAAGCAGGAGAAGCCGCAGCCGGTCGTCGATACCAAGGCGAACGAGGTGAAGGAAATCGTCAAGGAAGAAACCTCGGCCCCCAAGCCGCAGGAAATGGCCGCCTTGCCGCAGACCAAGCCCGAAATAGCGCCGCAGCCGAAGACGGAACCGCCACCGCAGGAAACCAAGGCGGAAGAGCCGCCGCCGGCAACGCAGGAGCCGGCCGAAATTCCCGTGCCGCAAAACGTTCCGCGCCCAAATTCCCGCCCGGAGCCGCCGAAGCCGGAGGAGCCGAAACAGGCTGAGACCAAGCCCGCCGAGCAGAAGCCGGCCGAAAAACCGGCTGAGAAAAAGCCGGATCAGGCAAAGTCCACGGACAAGCCTTCCGACAAGAAGCCGGGCGAGAAGAAGCAGGAGACTGCAAAATCCGCCTCTTCGAAGGAGAGCGATTTTAACGCCGATGACGTTGCCGCCCTGTTGAACAAGCAGGCGCCCTCCGGTGGCGGTGCCAAGCGCTCCACCCAGCAGGCAGCCCTTGGCGGCAAAAAATCGACCGGCGGCTCGACGCTCAGCCAGACGGAAATGGATGCGCTACGCGGTGCGATCCAGAAGAACTGGCAGATCATTCCCGGTATGGCGGATGCTTCGGACGTTCGCGTCCGGGTGACCATGAAGCTTGACCGTGACGGAACCATCATTGGTCGGCCCGAGATCGAGGCAACCGGCGGTTCGGAAGGAACGCGCCGTGCTCTTTCCGGCGGAGCCTATCGCGCCATCATGCGTTCTGCTCCGTTCACGAACCTTCCCGCCGAAAAATACGATGCATGGAGCGAAGTTGTCGTGAACTTCGATCCCAGTGAATTGCTATGAATGCTGAAAGGCCTGGCAACATGAAGATATTTTCGCCGATCCGGCTGGTGCTCGCTGTCGCGGCCCTCATGTCGGTTTTCTCCGTACCGGCTTTTGCACGGGTGGAAATCAACATCAACAAGGGCAACGTCGAGCCGCTGCCGATCGCCATCACCGACTTCATGTCGAGTGACGGCATCGGTGCGCAGGTTTCGGCCGTCATCGCCGCCGACCTGCAGCGTTCCGGCCTGTTTGCGCCGGTCAACAAGAATGCCTTCATCGAAAAGATCAGCAATCCGGATCAGCAGCCGCGTTTCGAGGACTGGAAGGTCATCAACGCACAGGCGCTCGTCACCGGCCGCGTGACGCGCGAGAGCGACGGTCGTCTGCGCGCCGAATTCCGCCTGTGGGATACTTTCGCCGGCCAGCAGTTGGCTGGACAGCAATTCTTCACCCAGCCGGAAAACTGGCGTCGTGTCGCCCATATCATCGCGGACGCCATCTACGAGCGCGTCACCGGTGAAAAGGGCTATTTCGATACCCGCGTCGTTTTTGTCTCCGAAAGCGGCCCGAAGACGGCCCGCAAGCGCCAGCTGTCGATCATGGACCAGGACGGCTTCAACGTCCGCAACCTCACCAATTCGAACGATATCGTTCTGACGCCGCGTTTCTCGCCGAACCGCCAGGAAGTGACCTACATGTCCTTCGAAGGCCAGCAGCCGCGCGTTTACCTGCTGCAGCTGGAAACCGGACAGCGCGAAGTCGTCGGCAACTTCCCCGGCATGACCTTCTCGCCGCGCTTCTCGCCGGATGGCCAGAAGGTCATCATGAGCCTTCAGCAGGACGGTAATGCCAATATCTACACCATGGACCTGCGCTCGCGCACCACGACGCGTCTGACGAATACGGCCGCGATCGATACCGCGCCCTCCTATTCGCCTGACGGTCAGCGTGTCGCCTTTGAAAGCGACCGCGGCGGGCGCCAGCAGATTTACGTCATGAATGCCGATGGCTCCGGCCAGCAGCGCGTCTCCTTCGGTGATGGTTCCTATTCCACGCCGGTCTGGTCTCCGCGCGGCGATCTGATCGCTTTCACCAAGCAGTCGGGCGGCAAGTTCTCGATTGGCGTGATGAAGACCGACGGCTCGGGCGAACGTATCCTCACCAGCGGTTTCCACAATGAAGGCCCGACCTGGGCGCCGAATGGCCGCGTGCTGATGTTCTTCCGTCAGAACGCCGGTGCGGGTGGTCCGCAGCTCTATTCGATCGATCTGACGGGCTACAACGAACAGCTCATCAAGACGCCGACCTTCGCTTCGGATCCGGCCTGGTCGCCGCTTCTGGACTGATATTGACTGCCACAGCGGCGCCGGTCTGAACCGGCGCCGTCATGTTTTACGCATGCCATGGGGAAGTGCGCCTCTTTCTTGCCGCAAAGTGTTGTGAGGGAGCAAAAAAGTGGGACATTTCCTTTCTGTTAACCATAAGCGTTTGTCGGCTATTAACCGCGATCAGTTAGTGTCCGACAACGTTATTGAAATCCTAAGGAGAGACCGGCGATGAGCCGTACACACATTTCGGCACTCAGCCCCATGCAGAAACTGGCCCGTAACCCGGCTGTCATCGCCATGACGCTCGCGCTTGCTCTTGCAGGCTGCGCGAACAAGAAGAACATGCCGAACAGCGCCGGTGAACTTGGCCTTGGTGGCGCGGGTTCCGCAACGCCGGGCTCCCAGCAGGACTTCACGGTCAATGTCGGCGACCGCATCTTCTTCGACACCGACTCCACCTCGATCCGCGCCGACGCCCAGCAGACCCTGCAGCGTCAGGCCCAGTGGCTGGCCCGTTACCCGAACTACGCAATCACCGTCGAAGGCCATGCCGACGAACGCGGTACGCGTGAATACAACCTGGCGCTCGGCGCCCGTCGTGCCGCTGCAACCCGTGACTTCCTGGCTTCCCAGGGTGTTCCGGCAAACCGCATGAAGACCATCTCCTACGGCAAGGAAAAGCCGGTCGCGGTTTGCGACGACATTTCCTGCTGGTCCCAGAACCGCCGCGCTGTGACGGTTCTCGGTGGCGCGGGCATGTGATTGCCTGACGTTATTGTGAACGTGAACGAGAGGCGGTCTTCGGGCCGCCTTTTGTTTTTTTCATAGTTTGGCCGAAGTTAAGTTGCTTTTTCGGTTGATATGGAAAAAATCCGGCTTGCGCCATTCCGGTGCAAATCAGTTAAGGCAGGACGAATGAGATGAAGAAACTTGTCGTGGCGGGAATGCTGGGGCTTGCAGCCTGCACCGGCTTGAGCGGCATCGCCGTTTCGGGTCCGCTGTTTGGTGCGGGGGGTAGCTTCGGCACGATCAACTCTCAGCAACAGCCCCCGGTCGTCCGGGTTCAGGCCAATGAAGCCTATCGGGTTCAGCAGCTTGAAGAACAGATCCGGCAGCTCAACGGCCGTATCGAAGAAATGAGCTTCCAGCTCCTGCAGATGCAGGAAACGATCCGAAAGGCACAGGAAGACAACGAGTTCCGCTTCCAGGAACTGGAAGGCGGCAATGGCGGTGGTAAGGGTGCAAGCCCGGCCGCTGCACCGAAAAAGAAGGCGGAAGCCAGTCCGGTCAACCCGGCCTCGCCGCCGACCGACGACGTTGCAACGATCATCGAAACGCCACCCGAGGGTGGCGCTTCCGTTTCGTCCTCCGCTCCGTCCAATGGCGCAACGGGCGCTCCGGGAGAAACGACGCTCGGTTCGATCGAGCTCGATTCCAAAGGAATGCCGGTTGGCGGCACGCTGAACCAGGGCGCCAACAATTCCTCCGGCAGCCTTCCCGGCGTGACCACCGGTAACAGCACCCGCAAGACCGATCCGGTCAATACGGCGGCGCTGACCAGCGAAGGCGATATCTATCAGGCCGCTTATGGCCATGTGCTTTCCGGGGACTACAAGCTGGCGGAGCAGGGCTTCCAGCAATATCTCCAGGGCTACCCCAAGGGCGCCAAGGCGGCCGATGCGAGCTTCTGGCTGGGCGAGGCGCAATATTCGCAGGGCAAGTTCAACGAGGCGGCGAAGACTTTCCTCAACGGCCATCAGGCCTATGGCAAATCTCCGAAGGCGCCGGAAATGCTGATGAAGCTCGGCATGTCGCTTGCTGCTCTCGACAATACCGAAACCGCCTGCGCCACGCTGCGCGAGGTGCCGAAGCGTTATCCCAATGCCTCCAAGACCGTGCTGACCAAGGTTGCCAGCGAACAGAAACGGCTGAGCTGCTGATTTTTTCCTGCCATGGCGGGTATTTCCATGCCGGTTGATGCCCGCATTTCGAATGAAGAGACAGTCGCGCCGCTTGCGGCGGTGAAGTCTTTTGTCGAAAATCTCCACAAACCCACCCATATCCTCGTTGCAATCTCAGGCGGCAGCGACTCCACCGGCCTGTTGCTGGCATTAAACGAGGCAAGATCGGCTGGCGGCGATGGGCTGCGACTTTCCGCCGTCACGATCGACCATGCGCTGAGGGCAGAATCCGCCGATGAGGCGCGCAAGGTCGCCGTGCTCTGCGCCGAACTTGGAATTCCCCACACGACACGCCGATGGGATGGCGCAAAGCCGGCCTCCGGCCTGTCCGAAGCCTCCCGGCTTGCGCGTTATCGCCTGATTGCCGACGTTGCCCGGGCAACCGGCGCCGATCTTGTTGCGACCGGGCACACAATCGGCGACCAGCGCGAAACCGTGGCGATGCGCGCTGCGCGTAGCGGCGGCAGTGACAATCTCGGCCTTTCCGGCATGGCGGATGCTGTCCTCTATGATGCACATCTCTGGATCATGCGGCCGTTTCTCACCTGCGAGAGACAGGCGATCCGTGATTACGTCTTGTCACGCTCGCGGCATTGGCTGGACGACCCGAGCAATGAAAATGTCAGATATGAGCGGGTCCGCGTGCGGCAGGTGCTGCCTCACTCCCCGATTGCGCTTGATGAGAGCGCTGCCGTCAGAAGGCGGATGCTTTCTGAAAGAACAGCCATTTTCCTGCGCGAGCATGCAGAGGTTTTTCATGCCGCCCTTGCCAGCTTGGCCGGCGATAACGTCAATCCTGATCTTCCCGAGTTTCGGCATGGACTGGCGGCGTTGATCGCCACACTTGGCGGCAGATCCTATTTTCCGGCAGCAAGCAGTATGGAGCGCGTTCTGCGCTTTCTCAAAACGGGTGAAAACGGGCGAATGACCGTCGGCCGGGTTTTGCTCGAGCGCCGGCGGGACGGGTTCTATATTTTCCGTGAACAGCGAAACCTGCCGGAGCTTGAAATCGAGCCATCCGGGCAGGCCCTTTGGGATGATCGTTTCCTGGTGAAAAACGGAGCGGACTTTGCAATTGATGTTATGGCGGGCAGAGCTGGCACCGCTGAGCAGGCCGCGGCGCTCTTTCCATCGGCGCCCGCCGGGGTGGCGAAACCGGCAATGGCGGGTCTGCCGCAAATTGCCGCAGCGGCCGAAGGGAGGGTTTCCATGCCGGAGGTCACCGTCATCACGCCAAGGCTTGCCCCTTTCGATCTTTTCCTGCCGCGTTTCGACCTTGAGTTGGCGAATGCAATCGCCAATTTATTCGGACGGCCGGCCTATCCACAGCCCCCGGTTTAAATCCGGCCTCTTTTTCGTGAATTGCCATGGAATAGTTTTTACACCAAAACGCATCAGATAATGCGCTTTGCCTTGGCAAGGGCATATGTCGTCCTTATGTTAGGGGCACATAATGGCGGGCAGCAGATATGCCCGTGTGAGTTCGGGGAGTTCGATGAACCCAAATTTCAGAAATTTCGCCTTGTGGGCCGTGATTGCCCTCTTGCTGATCGCGTTGTTCAGCATGTTCCAGACGTCGCCGACGCAAACGGGTTCGCGGGAAATTCCGTATTCCCAGTTTCTTCGCGATGTGGATTCCGGGCGAGTTCGCGACGTGACCGTCACCGGTAACCGGGTTCTCGGAACCTATACCGAAAACGGCACGGCCTTTCAGACCTATTCCCCCGTCATCGACGACAGCCTGATGGAGCGCTTGCAGAGCAAGAACGTCACCATCGTGGCGCGTCCCGAAAGCGATGGCTCGTCCGGTTTCCTGAGCTACCTCGGCACTCTTCTGCCGATGTTCCTCATCCTCGGCGTCTGGCTGTTCTTCATGCGGCAGATGCAGGGTGGTTCGCGCGGCGCGATGGGCTTTGGCAAATCCAAGGCCAAGCTTTTGACGGAAGCGCATGGCCGCGTCACCTTTGACGATGTTGCAGGCGTGGACGAAGCCAAGCAGGACCTCGAGGAAATCGTGGAATTCCTGCGTGATCCGCAGAAGTTCCAGCGTCTCGGCGGTAAAATTCCGCGCGGCGTGCTGCTCGTTGGTCCTCCAGGCACCGGTAAGACGCTTCTCGCGCGCTCCGTTGCCGGTGAAGCCAATGTGCCGTTCTTCACCATTTCCGGTTCGGACTTCGTTGAAATGTTCGTCGGCGTCGGTGCAAGCCGCGTGCGTGACATGTTCGAACAGGCCAAGAAGAACGCGCCCTGCATCATCTTCATCGACGAAATCGACGCCGTCGGCCGCCACCGTGGCGCCGGTCTCGGCGGTGGTAACGACGAGCGCGAGCAGACCTTGAACCAGCTGCTGGTCGAGATGGACGGTTTCGAGGCGAATGAAGGCATTATCCTCATCGCCGCCACCAACCGTCCCGACGTTCTGGACCCCGCACTTCTGCGTCCCGGCCGTTTCGACCGTCAGGTCGTCGTGCCGAACCCGGATATTGTCGGCCGCGAACGCATCCTCAAGGTGCATATCCGCAACGTGCCGCTGGCGCCGAATGTCGATCTTAAGGTTCTGGCCCGTGGTACGCCCGGTTTTTCGGGTGCTGACCTGATGAACCTCGTCAACGAAGCCGCCCTCATGGCCGCCCGCCGCAACAAGCGCGTGGTCACCATGCAGGAGTTCGAAGACGCCAAGGACAAGATCATGATGGGTGCGGAACGCCGCTCTTCCGCCATGACCGAAGCCGAAAAGAAGCTGACTGCCTATCACGAGGCCGGCCATGCGATCACCGCGCTGAAGGTCGCCGTGGCTGACCCGTTGCACAAGGCGACGATCATTCCGCGCGGCCGTGCACTCGGCATGGTCATGCAGCTGCCGGAAGGCGACCGCTATTCCATGAGCTACAAGTGGATGGTCTCGCGTCTCGTCATCATGATGGGCGGACGCGTCGCCGAGGAACTGACCTTCGGCAAGGAGAACATTACCTCCGGTGCGTCTTCCGATATCGAGCAGGCCACCAAGCTTGCCCGCGCCATGGTTACGCAATGGGGCTTCTCCGATGCTCTCGGCCAGGTGTCCTATGGTGAAAACCAGCAGGAAGTCTTCCTCGGCCACTCCGTCTCGCAGTCGAAGAATGTCTCCGAAGCGACGGCCCAGACCATCGACACGGAAGTTCGCCGCCTGATCGACGAGGCTTATGCCGAGGCACGCCGCATCCTGACGGAAAACCACGATGGTTTCGTTGCGATTGCCGAGGGTCTGCTCGAATACGAAACCCTGACGGGCGACGAAATCAAGGCGCTGCTGAAGGGCGAAAAGCCTGCCCGCGATCTGGGCGACGATTCTCCGGGCAGTCGTGGTTCTGCGGTTCCGAAGGCCGGCACCAAAAAGGACGGCCCCAGCGAAGCAAAGGGCGATGGCGAGACCAAGGGTGACGGCGAAGCCGAAGGCGGCATGGAGCCGCAGCCGCACTGATCGCTTTCGCAAACGCATGATTGTAAAAGGCCATCCGGGTTTCCGGGTGGCCTTTTCATTTTGGTAACAAGATATAAGCCATTTTTGCGCTAATTTACGTGCTGTTTATCGTGGTTTGTGGCATCTAGCCAAAAACGCTTCCGGCTATTTTTATCTTTTGCCGGAATGCCCGAGAGATTTGGAGTTCAAATGGCACGCCGTTATTTCGGAACCGATGGTATCCGTGGACAATCGAACGTCTTTCCCATGACGCCGGATCTGGCGATGCGCGTGGGTATTGCCGTTGGCACGATCTTCCGCCGGGGCCACCATCGCCATCGCGTCGTGATCGGCAAGGATACGCGTCTTTCGGGCTATATGCTGGAAAACGCGCTGGTTGCCGGTTTTACCGCAGCCGGCCTCGATGTCTTCCTGCTCGGCCCCATCCCGACACCGGCCGTTGCCATGCTCACCCGCTCGTTGCGCGCTGATATCGGCGTGATGATCTCGGCCTCGCACAATCCTTTCTCCGATAACGGCATCAAGCTTTTCGGACCGGATGGCTACAAGCTCTCCGATGAGCTGGAGCTTGAGATCGAGGATCTTCTCGACAAGGACATCTACGCCCAGCTGGCCAAGCCGAGTGAAATCGGTCGCGCCAAGCGTGTCGATGGCGACATCTATCGTTACATCGAATTCGTCAAACGTACCCTGCCGCGTGATGTGACGCTGAGCGGGCTCAGGATCGCCATCGATTGCGCCAATGGTGCCGCCTACAAGGTGGCGCCCGCAGCGCTCTGGGAACTGGGTGCTGAAGTCGTCACCATCGGCAACGAGCCGAACGGCATCAATATCAATCTCGAATGCGGCTCCACCCACCCGGAAGCCCTGCAGAAGAAAGTGCACGAAGTGCGGGCCGATATCGGCATCGCGCTCGATGGCGATGCGGACCGCGTCATCATCGTTGATGAGCGCGGCGAGATCGTTGATGGCGACCAGCTGATGGCGGTCATCGCCGATAGCTGGGCCGCTGACAACACACTGCGCGGTGGCGGCATTGTCGCGACCGTCATGTCCAATCTCGGCCTGGAACGCTTCCTCGGCGACAAGGGCCTCACCCTTGCCCGCACCAAGGTCGGCGACCGTTATGTCGTCGAACATATGCGCAATCACAATTTCAACGTCGGTGGGGAGCAGTCCGGCCATATCGTATTGTCGGATTATGGCACAACCGGAGATGGCCTCGTGGCGGCATTGCAGGTTCTCGCCAAGGTCAAGCGCTCCGGCCGCACGGTCAGCGAAGTCTGCCGCAAGTTCGAGCCGGTGCCGCAGCTCTTGAAGAATGTGCGGATTTCCGGCGGCAAGCCGCTTGAAAACCCTGTCGTGCAGCAGGCGATTGCAGATGCGGAAAGCGCCTTGGCCAATAATGGCCGTCTCGTCATCCGCCCTTCCGGCACCGAGCCGCTGATCCGCGTCATGGCGGAGGGTGATGACAGCGCGAAGGTGGAGCAGATCGTCAACGATCTCGTTGGTGTCATTGCCAATGCCCGATCGGCCGCGTAAGGCTTACCGACAATAACGCAACAAGAAGCCGGCCTCGATGCCGGCTTTTTCTTTGAGTATTCGCTAATAAATATAGTGAATGATCGTGGTTAATCGGGACTTAACCATTTTACGTCAATCTCCATGACTGAACCGTTCACTGGCATCTGCTGCCGAAACCGCACGTGCCTCTTCTGGAGTGGAAGTCATGAAAAACGCCCTGGCCGGATTTCTGGCCGTCCTGCTGACCGGCACCAGCGCTATTGCTGCCGATCTTTATCAAGCCGAGCCCGCGCCGGCCTATGTCGAGGCCCCCGAAGTCGCGATCACCCAGGCGAGCGGCTGGTATCTGCGCGGCGATGTCGGTTATTCCTTCAACAAGCTGCGCGGCGCCCATTATTATCAGGGCGGACCGGGTGGTTATCTCCGGGACTTCGATACCGCGACAATCAAGGACAGCTATGTCATCGGCGGTGGTGTCGGTTATCAGTTCAACAACTATCTCCGCAGCGATGTGACCTTTGACTATATGGGTAAATCGGATTTCCGCGGTTCCACGAGCGGTTTCTGTGGCTCCGTTCCCGGTCGCTGCGTCTCGGCTGATCTCAGCTCGTTGAGCGCCTATACGCTGATGGCCAACGCCTATGTTGATCTCGGCACCTATGGTCGCGTCACGCCTTATGTCGGCGGTGGTATCGGCGGCTCCTATGTCAAGTGGGACAAGCTGCGCAACACCTCGTGCAGCGTTAATGGTCTCGGCTGCGATCCGACCACCGAGCACGGCGGCAAGGGCAAGTGGCGCTTCGCTTACGCGCTGATGGCCGGCGCATCCATCGACGTCACCTGTAACCTGAAGGCCGATATCGGCTATCGTTTCCGCCACATCAACAAGGGCGACATGTTCGCTTATGAGAATGGCGGCGGCCCGGGCCGTGACAAGGGTCTCTATTCGCACGAGGTGCGCGTTGGCGGCCGTTATGTCTTCAATGGCTGCGATACGGCACAATACATGCCGCCTGCCGATATTCCACTGCAGCCTGCCGTTTATAAATAAACGTCACGCCCTGCTGGTAGTTTCAAACCGTCCGCATCCTCCGGGTGCGGGCGGTTTTGTTTTGGCGGCATCTGACCCGACGCATGACGCATATGGACCAAAATTCTTCTGCGTAGCGACATATTCCGCTTGACTGAGATCGGCGACAGGAATAGCAACGGCGTCAGGACACCTCTCCCTAACGAGAGGCGCCTATCTGAAAGGGTAGTTAAATGACAGATATAGTGAAGCCGGACGTCCGTCCGGGCAATACGCATTTTTCCTCTGGTCCCTGCTCGAAGCGTCCCGGTTGGTCGCTAGATGCTCTCTCCGATGCACCGCTCGGTCGCTCGCATCGCGCCAAGGTTGGCAAAGCCAAGCTGAAGCAGGCCATCGATCTCACCCGTGAAATTCTGAACGTTCCTGCCGATTATCGCATCGGTATCGTTCCCGCGTCCGACACCGGCGCCGTTGAAATGGCGCTCTGGTCGCTGCTCGGTGAACGCGGCGTTGATATGCTCGCCTGGGAAAGCTTCGGTGCCGGCTGGGTCACCGATGTCGTCAAGCAGCTGAAGCTGAAGGACGTGCGCAAGTTCGAGGCCGATTACGGCCTGCTGCCGAACCTCGCCGAAGTCGATTTCGACCGTGACGTGGTCTTCACCTGGAACGGCACGACCTCCGGCGTTCGCGTTCCCAATGCCGATTTCATTCCGGCTGACCGCAAGGGCCTGACTATCTGCGATGCCACCTCGGCGGCTTTCGCACAGGACATGGACTTTACGAAACTCGACGTCGTCACCTTCTCCTGGCAGAAGGTTCTGGGCGGTGAGGGCGGCCATGGTGTCATCATTCTGTCGCCGCGTGCTGTCGAGCGTCTGCTGAGCTATTCGCCCGCTTGGCCGCTGCCGAAAATCTTCCGCATGGTTTCCGGCGGCAAGCTGATCGAAGGCATCTTCACCGGCGAAACCATCAACACGCCGTCCATGCTCTGCGTTGAAGACTATATCGACGCTCTGCTGTGGGCGAAGAACCTCGGTGGCCTGAAGGCGCTGATCGGCCGTGCCGATGCCAATGCCAAGGTCATCTACGACTTCATCGAGAAGAATGACTGGATCGCCAATCTGGCCGTCAAGCTGGAAACCCGCTCCAACACCTCCGTCTGCCTGAAGATCGTCGATCCCGAGGTGCAGGCGCTGGATGCCGCCGCGCAGGCGGACTTCGCCAAGGGCGTCGTCGCCCTGCTCGAAAAGGAAAATGTCGCCCTCGATATCGGCGCTTATCGTGACGCACCGTCCGGTCTGCGCATCTGGGCCGGCGCCACCATCGAGACGGCGGATATGGAAGCCGTCATGCCCTGGCTCGCCTGGGCCTACCAGACGCAGAAAGCAGCGCTTTCCAAGGCTGCCGCCTGATTTTGATACCGGCCCTGCGCGGATGCAGGGCCGCACATTCCCCATTCGTACATTTCCATCACTTCCTTCAAGGAGCCCGTGAACCATGGCACCTCGCGTACTCGTATCCGACGAACTGTCGGAAACCGCCGTCCAGATTTTCCGTGATCGTGGCGTCGAAGTTGATTTCCAGCCGAAGCTCGGCAAGGACAAGGACAAGCTTGCCGAAATCATCGGCAACTATGATGGTCTCGCCATCCGTTCCGCCACCAAGGCGACCGAAAAGCTGATCGAAGCCGCGACCAATCTCAAGGTCATCGGCCGCGCCGGCATCGGCGTCGACAATGTCGATATTCCGGCTGCTTCGCGCCGCGGTATCATCGTCATGAACACGCCCTTCGGCAACTCCATCACCACCGCCGAACACGCCATCGCGCTGATGTTTGCCGTCGCCCGCCAGCTTCCGGCCGCCGACAGCTCCACGCAGGCCGGCAAGTGGGAAAAGTCGAAATTCATGGGTGTTGAGATCACCGGCAAGACGCTCGGCGTCATCGGTGCCGGCAACATCGGCTCCATCGTCTGCTCGCGTGCGCTTGGCCTCAAGATGCATGTTCTCGCCTATGACCCCTTCCTCTCGCCGGAGCGCGCGCAGGAAATGGGCGTCACCAAGGTTGAGCTGGACGAGTTGCTGGCCCAGGCCGATTTCATCACCCTGCATGTGCCGATGACCGACAAGACGCGCGGCATCCTGAACGCTGAAAACCTTGCCAAGACCAAGAAGGGCGTGCGTATCGTCAACTGCGCCCGTGGCGGTCTGGTGGATGAAGCGGCTCTTGCCGAAGCCATCAAGTCCGGCCATGTCGCCGGTGCTGGTTTCGACGTGTTCGAAGTCGAGCCCGCCACAGAGAGCCCGCTTTTCGGTCTGCCGAATGTCGTCTGCACGCCGCACCTTGGCGCCTCGACCACCGAAGCGCAGGAAAATGTTGCCCTGCAGGTTGCCGAGCAGATGTCGGATTACCTCGTCAAGGGTGCCGTTTCCAACGCCATCAACATGCCGTCGATCACCGCGGAAGAAGCGCCGCGCCTGAAGCCCTTCATCCGTCTGGCGGATGTTCTCGGCTCTTTCGTTGGTCAGGTGCAGGAAAGCGCCACCAAGGAAATCGAAATCCTTTATGATGGCGCAACTGCCAACATGAACACCAAGGCGCTGACCAGCGCGTTGCTGGCCGGTCTCATCCGCAGCCAGGTTGCGGATGTGAACATGGTTTCCGCCCCTGTCATGATCAAGGAAAAGGGCATCATCCTGTCCGAGGTCAAGCGCGACAAGACCGGCGTCTACGACGGTTACATCAAGCTGACGGTGAAGACGGAAAACCAGATCCGCTCTGTCGCCGGCACGGTCTTCTCGGATGGCAAGCCGCGCTTCATCCAGATCAAGAACATCAACATGGATGCCGATGTCGGATCGCACATGATCTACATCACCAATACCGACGTTCCCGGCATGATCGGCTTCATGGGCACCACGCTCGGTGAAGCTGGTGTCAACATCGCCAACTTCCAGCTCGGCCGTGAAAAGGAAGGCGGCGACGCCATCGCGCTTCTTTATGTCGATGGCCCGGTTTCTGAAACCGTGCTCGACAAGCTGCGGGCCAACCCGGCGATCCGCCAGGTCAAGCCGCTGACGTTTAACGTCGACTGATACGCCTATCGTTCCTCCCAAGGGGACAATAAGGCCCGGTGCAGGGGAAACCCTGTGCCGGGTTTTTCGTTTTTCCAATGACTGTTTCGTCGCAAAATGCGTGAGATTATCGCATTGGTTGCATATCACAAAAAATTTAAGCCGAGTGGTCTAAAAATGATGATCATGAGTTGCTATATCGCCTGCTGACATGCCGCTCATGGGAGGGCGGCCAACAGGAGATAACAATGTTTGCTGCCTTTCGGCGCTTCAAGGGTTTGTTCGCAGTCGCTGCGCTTGGTATCGCGGTGTCTTTCGTTGCCGTTGACATGGCAGAGGCGCGCCGCGCCAGCGGCGGTTTCGGCAGCCGCGGCACGCGGACCTATTCCGCTCCGCCTTCGACCAGCACGGCACCAGGCCAGACCGCGCCGATCAACCGCAGCATGACCCCGAATACGAACCAGAACCAGGCGACACCGGGCGCGGCCCAGCCGGCACGCCCCGGCGCGCAGGCCCCGCAGCAGAACCGTGGCCTGTTCGGCGGCATGATGGGTGGTCTGATGGGCGGCCTGTTGATGGGCGGCCTGTTCGGCATGCTGCTGGGCGGCGGTTTTGGCGGCATGGCCGGTTTCTTCGGCATGCTGCTGCAGGTGGCGCTGATCGGTCTTCTGGTCATGTTCGCCATGCGTTTCTTCGCCTCGCGCCGTCAGGGCCAGCCGGCCTATGGTTCGGCAGGCGGATCGCAGCGCACGGATAACTCCGGTTCCTCCTTTAACGGCGGTTCGCAGGCGGGCTCTTCCGCATCCTCGTTCAAGATCCCGAAGATCGGCGCGCTTGCCGGCGCTGCGGGCGGTGTGGCTGCTGCAACTGCGGCCAAGCCGGTGCCACATGCCAATGCCGTGTCGGAAGGCGATGAAATCGGCATTACCCAGGGTGACCTCGAAATCTTCCAGAAGATGCTGGAAGACGTACAGGCTGCCTATGCCGCCGAGGATTACGGCACATTGCGCAAGCTGACGACGCCGGAAGCCATGTCCTACCTCGCCGAGGAGCTGAGCGACAATGCCACCAGCGGCGTGAAGAACGACGTGCGTGACGTGACGCTGCTGCAGGGTGATGTCGCCGAAGCCTGGCACGAAGAGGGGCAGGACTATGCAACGGTGGCGATGCGTTATTCCGCCATCGATGTGATGCGCGACCGCAACTCTGGCAAGGTGATCGAAGGCGACGAGCAGCATCCGTCCGAAGCCGTCGAGATGTGGACCTTCGTACGCCGCGCGGGCAACGACAACTGGCAGGTCGCAGCCATTCAGGCCGCTGCCTGAGGCTAAGGATTCGATCTTTATTGAATGAAACGGCCCGGAGGTTCCCCTACCTCCGGGCTTTTGTTTGTGAGAACCCACAATGATCTCCGTCCCGAGGTTGGCCACACTTCAGCTTCGCCCCGCGCAAGACCGGCAGGCGTAAAAAAATCGACTGATAAATCTAACGGGTGATATCTCCGCCAATGACGGGTCGCGATTTTGGCTTCGCCCTGCTATGCAAGGCTTTAAGTCCTGTTTGTCGAGGCATATCGCTAACGCATGGCTTGGCCACTCCACGGAATTGCCTTTTTTCATTCATCCGGCATTCAGTCCCTGCATCCTAACCAGAACGCCTACACGTCAATGTGACTTTTCGCGCCGGTTCTAAACCGCTTTGGAAAGGGAACCTCAGCCGCAAAACAGCGTTGACAATCCAATCCCCGGCGCCTCCCAAGCCGGGCTGGGTGGCCCGGCAATGTGCGGTCCGCGAGAACGGAGAGCTATCGAGATGAAACGCTTTGACCTGATCGACGGGATGCGTGGTTACTTCCTCGTCTTCATGCTGATCAATCATCTGGTGTTTGCCGGCGGTTTCTGGCTGGTGGAAATCAATCACCGGCAGTTTGCCTTTGTTGAGGATGCGCAGGGCTTCGTGTTCCTGTCCGGCCTCCTGATCGGCATGGTCTATGCGCGGAAAATGATGAAATACGGCTATGATGCCGGTAAACAGATGATCTGGAACCGGGCGATGGAGCTTTATCGTTATGCGATGGGCCTCGTCATTGCCGTGCTGTTCTTCCGTATGGTCATCCCGCATGCGCCCTATATCTGGTACAACTGGCTCGGCATGACGACGTTTGACGACCCGCTGCGTCTGGCGGCGATTGCGACATTCCTTTTCCAGCCGACCTTCATGGATATCCTGCCGCAATATATCGTCTACATGATCTTTGCTCCGCTGCTGGTGAAGCTTTGCCTCGACGGCAAGTGGGCCTATGTGATGGCCGGTTCTTTGCTGGTCTGGATGGCCGGCCAGCTCGGCCTGCAGCAGATCGTGACGACGCCGCTCAATGAACTCGTCAAGGGTGCTGACGAGCAGGGCATTCGCGTCAGCTTCAACCTGCTCGGCTGGCAGCTTGTCTTCTATTCGGCGCTGGTCATGGGCGCGATGACGGCGCAGAATCGCATTCCGTGGAAGGTGATCTTCTCGCCTGAGCATACATGGCTGCCGAAGGCCGCCCTTGTCATCTGCCTGTTCTTCATGCCGCTGCGCATCGCCACCGCCTGGGGCCTGATGCCGGAATTCATGATGGGCAAATTTTCCACCATGGAAATCCGCGCCGATTTCGGCCCGGTCTATCTCATCAACTTCCTCGCCGTCGGCGTCGGCTTGACCTGGCTGGTGATTGCCGGTCCGAAGCACCACCGCCCGCTCGTGCGTTCCATTGCCGAAGGGGTTATCTGGGTGCTTTCGCTGAAGTTCCTGCAATTGCTCGGCCGTCATTCGCTGCAGGTCTATGTCTGGCACGTGGCGATCGTTTATGGCGTCTATTATCTGGATGGTCGTACGGCGGAACTGTCGCAGCTCAACAAGACGCTGATTGCCTTCACGGCCATCGGATTGCTGGCTTTGCCCGCCCTGTGGCGGGAACGCGACAGGTGGTTCGGCAGCAGCGGCCAGAAGACGGCCGGCGCTTAACGGCCCGTCACGTCCCGAATCTGATGGCTTTACGGGGCGGTTTTCCGCCCCGTACTTGCGTGCGCGGCCATTCCTTTCTATATGCAGCCCTTAAATCCGCAGGATGGCGAGACAGGACGGCCCGATTGATGGCCAGTTTTCTCGCGGCGGATGACCGACAGGCGGCGGGGCCTTTACCCCCGTTATGACTGACGATGGGAAAAAACGTGAATACGCTCGATTTTGACAAGAGGCCGGAAGATACCCGGATCGTTGTCGCCATGTCCGGTGGCGTCGATTCTTCCGTGGTGGCCGGTATCCTCAAGCGCGAGGGCTATGATGTCCTCGGCATTACGCTTCAGCTTTACGACCATGGTGCTGCCGTGCATCGCGCCGGTTCCTGTTGCGCGGGGCAGGATATCGATGATGCGCGCAGAGTCTGCGAAACGCTCGGCATTCCACACTATGTGCTGGATTACGAAGCGCGGTTCCGTGAAACCGTCATCAATCCCTTTGCCGAAGCCTATGCGATGGGCGAAACGCCGATCCCCTGTGTTGCCTGCAACCAGACTGTAAAATTTGCCGATCTGCTGGCCACGGCGCAGGAACTGGGCGCCGATGCGCTGGCGACCGGTCATTACATCCGCTCGCGCCCCAATCCCGTTCCCGGCCAACCGGGGCGGCGCGCGCTCTATCGCCCGATCGACAGCGACCGTGACCAGAGCTGGTTCCTGTTTGCGACCACGCAGGAACAGATCGATTATCTGCGCTTCCCGCTCGGCGGCCTCTCCAAGGCCGAAACGCGGGCGCTGGCGGAAGAAATGGGGCTTGTCGTGGCCAAGAAGGCCGACAGCCAGGACATCTGTTTCGTGCCGCAGGGCAAATATACCGACATCATCAACAAGCTGAAGCCGAATGCGGCTCTGGCGGGTGATATCGTGCATCTCGACGGCCGCGTGCTCGGCCGCCATGATGGCATCGTGCACTATACGATCGGCCAGCGCCGCGGCATCGGCGTTGCGACGGGCGAGCCGCTTTACGTCGTACATCTCGATGCCCGGGGCCGCCGGGTCATCGTTGGCCCGCGTGAGGCGCTGGAAACCCGTCGCGTCTATCTGCGTGACATGAACTGGCTTGGCGATGGCGAACTGGCGAATGATGCCGGGCAGGGCTTTGCCTGTTTTGCCAAGGTGCGCTCCACCCGCCCGCCGACGGAAGCGGTGCTGCATGCGGACGAAAACGGTATCTATGTGGAGCTGATGACCGGCGAGGCCGGCGTTGCGCCAGGGCAGGCCTGCGTGCTCTATTCCGCGCCGGGCGCAGATGCCCGTGTTTACGGCGGCGGTTTCATCGAACGTTCGGAACGCTCGGCGGAAGCGGAAGCTTCGCTCAAGGCTCTTCTGGAAAAGCCGGTTGCCGCCTGAAACAGCGTACTTTTTGCAGCACTGCGGAAAGCGAATTTTTTGCGCATCTTGCGCTTGACACTTTGGGGAGCGGCACCTTATAAGCCGCTCATCCTGATGGAGCGGCCAGTCACATGACTGTCACGTTTCCCCTGTGGCGGGGTAGCTCAGGTGGTTAGAGCAGCGGAATCATAATCCGCGTGTCGGGGGTTCAAGTCCCTCTCCCGCTACCAAACAACAGCCGATATTCGGGCTGCATCAAACCGATAGATACCTTGATCTGCCATATAGTCTTCGCCTGTTTTTCTCAGGTGTGAGATGACGCTTGCGATCAATTCTCTGCACGCGAGCCACGCCGCCGCCATTCACACGGTGCATTTCGACACCGCAGAATTTGAGCGCCTTGTGGATATGCGCAAGGTCGGCCATGTCACGGGAAATGCGGTTGGGCGCTTCCAACCCCTCCAATTGAAACGTTCACTTGGCTGTTCAGGCCCGATTAACATCGCGTGCGTCAGTATTAGCCAATGGAACCGCTGCATTTGCAATGCGTTTGAGTCGGTCATTGGGAGCTAAAATCATGAAGCTATTGAGCGCAGCTATTTGTCTGGTGTCGCTGGGTGTCCTGACTGGATGCGTCGACGATAGCGGATACCGAGGTGGATATTATTCATCCGGCGTCTATTATCGGTCTTATGATCGTGATCGCTACTATCGCGATTACGATCGCCGGTACTGGGGCGAACGGAGAGAATGGCGCGATCATCGCGACCGCAGAGAGTGGCGAGACCGAGAACGGAACCAAACGGAGTGGCGCGATCGGGTGCAGCCCCGCATAGAGCCTAGCGCCAGAAACGGCCGCGATTCAGGGAATGCGCCAGTTATCTTGCCAAATGGTCGGGCAATTTATCCAGACTAGACAAGAACTGACTATCGGCACCCGAACGCTTCTCGGTCTGTCGCTGTTCAACCGATATCGGCATCATCAGCAGGCTGATGGCGTGCGCTCGGGTTTCCCCTGTACGGACAATGCTCCCGGCAATGCCAAGATGGCTTCTGGAGCGGCTAGCAAGCTGCGGGCGGCTTGGTACAGACAATCAGGGATATCCCGGCAAGCCGTGTCCACCCAATCTGGCGGCCTTCGGGAAATTAAGGTCATTGTGCAGAGGATGGAGAAGAAGGGCGCAGGCCTTCAATAAGGGAAAGTAAGCGATAACTTACACACATTGTATTTGAGAGGCTCCGAGGCGCTATCGTCCGTCAAAGGCAAATAAGTACTCATGCGCGTAACATTAGCCGATAAGTCTTGCCCTAAAAAAGGGAAACCCGCTTGCTGTCAAATGCAGCTAGCGGGTCTCAACCTCTACCCCCTCCCACAAGGGCGGCTGCACAAAAGCACATGAAATGAAATATGGCAAGATCATGGCGAATATATTCTTGTGATGCGTCGCGGCCCTTGGCTGATTTTGGATCAGAAGCTGGGCAGCACAGGGGTCAGTTCTTTGAGGCCTCGGTGAAGACCGCCAGTTGGGCGTCATAGGCCCGCTTGAACGCCGGACGGGCCTTGCCTCGGTCAACATAGGCCGAAAGGTTTCCGTAGCCTCTCAATATGCCCGATGATTCCAGCCGGCGTAATACGCAGATCATCAGAATATCTGCAGCGCTGAAAGAACCTTCGAGCCATTCGCGCTCGCCAAACCATGCGGACAATTCGTCAAGGCGCTTCAGGAGCTGCTCCTTGACCCGGGCAAGGCGGGCTTCGTGCCAGGGCTCGTCGCGCTCGAAAAGCCAGGTCGTACCAAAGTTGAGGACGGGCGGCTCGATCGTGTTCAATGCGGCGAACATCCAGGCAATGGTCCGGGCTCGTCGCAATTCGTCCTCCGGCAGCAGGCCCGCATGATTTTGCGCGATATGGAGCAGGATCGCCCCCGACTCGAACAGAATGAGGTCGCCCTGCTCATAGGAGGGGATCTGGCCGAAAGGCTGGCAAGCGAGGTGCGAAGCTTCCTTCATCGCTTCGAACGACAGGCGCCGGACATGATAGGGCTGGCCCACTTCTTCGAGCGCCCACCGCACCGGCATATCACGCGCGAGACCGCGGCCACCATCGGGAGAGCGTGCAAAAACAGTGATCGTGGGGTTCGGCTTCATCTCGATAGAAGCGGGGATTGTTTCGATATTTGACATCCTGCGTCTCCCATACGAAATCCGTATTTCCAGGAACAGCCTCCGCCTCGCGGGGCGTTCAGTCAACGGTGCTGCGTGGTGCACAAGCGGTCAATGTAGATATCAAGATGGCGATAGGCGAGCGCGCGCTCTTCGGCAGCGTGGAATGGAAACGCTAATCGCAAGCCAAAACCGCGACATCTTAAGAGACGATCGCCCAAATATCGATTTTCCTAGGGAAATTTGGAGCGGGCGAAGGGATTTGAACCCTCGACCCCAACCTTGGCAAGGTTGTGCTCTACCCCTGAGCTACACCCGCTCAAATCCCCGGTCCGGGGTAGTTCGCTGAACCGTGGGCCGCCAAGTGGCGACGGGCGCTATATCGCTCAATCGATTTTGGAATGCAACAGGGAAATGACAAAAACGCGAAAATTTCTTTGAGAAATGCGACAAGCAGCGGAAATGATTGAGAATTTTTCATCTCGCCGTTTTTTCCAGCGTTGCCAAGTGCCGGTCACCCCCTTAATCAGGTAAGGAACGACAATGGAATCGACAGAGGCAGGCGGCAGGATATGGCAGAAAATTCTCCCAAGACGGCAACGGAACTCTTCGAGTTTCTCGACGGGCTCGGCATTTCTCACACCACGAAAGAGCACGAGCCGGTGTTTACCGTCGCGGAATCCCAGTCGCTGCGCGATCTCATTCCCGGCGGTCATACAAAGAACCTCTTCGTGAAGGACAAGAAGGATCAGTATTTCGTCCTGACTGTTGAGGAAAATGCCGTCGTGGATCTGAAAAGCGTCCACAAGACCATCGGCGCGGCAAGTCGCGTCTCCTTCGGCAGGCCGGAAAAGATGCTCGAATATCTGGGCGTCGTGCCGGGCTCGGTCACGGTCTTCGGCGCCATCAACGATACGGACAGGCAGGTCACCTTCGTGCTCGACAGCGATCTCCTGGAAAACGAGCTGGTCAACGGCCATCCGCTTTCCAACGATCAGACGACGACGATCGCGTCGAGCGATCTCATTCGCTTTCTGGAGGCGACCGGACATGCGCCGCTCGTCTTGAAAGTCAGCGAGTGAAATACGATCTTTGCTTCAATCAACACAGACAGAGAGTTCAGGAGACCGGCATGAGCGGCACGAATAATCCTTACGGCGGTTCCTATGGCGGGCAGATGACCGCAAGCGTTCATCACAATGGCGAGCTGAACGGTGCGGCCTCCGGCCACATCAAGGACACGACGACCGCGGGTTTTACCAGGGACGTTCTTGAAGAATCGCGTCGCCAGCCGGTTCTGGTGGATTTCTGGGCGCCCTGGTGCGGCCCCTGCAAGCAGCTGACGCCCGTGCTCGAAAAGGTCATCAACGAGGCGAATGGCCGCGTGAAGCTTGTGAAGCTGAATATCGACGATCATCCGTCCATTCCCGGCCAGCTCGGCATCCAGTCCATTCCCGCCATCGTTGCCTTTGCGGATGGCCGGCCGGTGGATGGCTTCATGGGCGCGGTCCCGGAAAGCCAGATCAAGCAGTTCATCGACAAGATTGCCGGACCCGACGCGGGTGACCCCAAGGCCGAGATCGAAGCCGTTCTGGCCGAGGCGAAGCAGCTTCTGGCGGATGGCGATTTTAATGGTGCGGCACAGCTTTTCGGCGCCGTCATGCAGGCCGATCCGGAAAACCCCGCAGCGATTGCCGGTATCGCCGAATGCATGATCGCCGCCGGCCAATATGAGCGGGCGGGTGAATTGCTCTCCTCTCTTCCAGCGGAACTCAATGACGATGCGGGCATTCAGCTCGTTTCGAAAAAGATCGCGCAATATGAGGAAGCCCGCAAGATCGGCGATCCCGTGGCGCTTGAACGTGATCTGGCGCTTGATCCCGACCGCCACGAGGCGCGGGTGAAGCTTGCCAAGGTGCTGAATGCGCAGGGACGGCGTGACGAAGCGGCGGACCATCTGCTTTACGTCATGCGCAAGGACCGGACCTTTGACGATGACGGTGCGCGCCGCCAGCTTCTGGAATTTTTCGAGGCCTGGGGCTTCAAGGATCCGGCGACGGTTGCCGGCCGCAGGAAGCTTTCGGCGATACTGTTTTCGTAATGCGGGCATATCCCGTCCGTGGCGGCTGAGCCGCCGGTCGGGCAGCAGTGAACAGGGGGCTTGATCCCATGCATATCGGAAATGCAAGATATGTGAAGAATGACGACCTGCCGGAAACCGTACCGGTCTTTCCGTTGCCGGGCGCGCTGCTTCTGCCGGAAGGCCATCTTCCGCTCAATATTTTCGAACCGCGATATCTCGCCATGATCGACACGGCACTGGCGAGCCACCGGCTCATCGGCATGGTGCAGCCGGCGCTTCATGTCATCGAGGCGGGGCTTGAGGGCGGTCCGCTCAGCGCGGTCGGATGTCTTGGCCGCATCACCTCCTTTTCCGAAACGGGGGATGGCCGTTACATCATCTCACTCACCGGTGTCTGCCGCTTCCGCCTGCTGGAAGAGGTCGAGGCGGGCGAGCCCTATCGCAGCTTCCGGCATGCGCCCTTCATCGCCGATCTTTCCGGTGAATATGACGAGGAGGCGGTGGACCGTGAAAACCTGCTGCGCGTATTCCGCTCGTTCCTGGATGCCAATCAGCTGGAAGCGGATTGGGAAAGCGTGGAGAGGGCCGGCAATCGCGTTCTCGTCAATTCACTTTCCATGATGTCTCCTTTCGGGCCGGCCGAAAAACAGGCGTTGCTGGAAGCGCCTGATCTGAAGACGCGGGCTGAAACATTGATCGCCATCACCGAGATCGTTCTTGCCCAGGGTTCGGGCGAGGGCGGCACCGTGCTGCAATAGGATCGACGCCATGGACGACAGGATGAGCAATGTCGATCCGAAGCTGCTGGAGCTTTTGGTCTGCCCTTTGACGAAGGGTCGCCTTTCTTATGATCGCGCCCACAACGAGCTCATCTCCGAAAGCGCGAGGCTCGCCTATCCGATCCGTGACGGCGTGCCGATCATGCTGATTTCCGAAGCGCGCAAAATAGAAGACTAGTCTCCCCGTCTTCAGGCCTCCACCGATTGTCACGTCGCAAATTGACGAAGATGCGTTGACAACCATGCGTGGATTTGACCAGAGTCCCGCCCGACATGTCTGTTGCGGGGAGAATACCGATGTCGTTGCGCGCTCTTGTCCGGATCTCGTTGGTTGCGGTCTCTACCGCCCTCTTTTTTCTTCCAGCCACGGCAGCAGAATCGTCTCGAAAGGTGGTAACCACCCAGAACGGCGATTATTTCGGCTTCGATCTTAGAACGGAGCAGAATGTCTCGCTGGAGCAATGCGGCGAGATTTGTGTGGGCGACGCTGCCTGCAAGGCCTTCACCTACAATCCCAAGGTGAAATGGTGCTTCCTCAAATCCGATTTCAATCAGCTGAACGCCTTCCCCGGCGCTGTTGCCGGCAAGATCGTGGAAGTGGCGGCGGAAGCCGATATCGGCGCGCCTCAGCGCCTGTCTTTCGTCACTGACAGCCTGCAGCAGGAAGCGCGCCGGCTGAAATCCGGCCTTGCGACAAATGATGGCGAGACAGGGCAGGGTGTGGAAGCGCTGGTGGAGACGGCGCGGCAGCAGGCGGCATCTGGCAATATTCCCGATGCGGTGGCGACCTACAAGGCGGCCCTTGCAATCACGCCGGATGATGGCGCGCTCTGGGCGGAGTTCGCGGAAAAGGCGGCGCAGGTCACCGACAATTACTCCATCGCGGGTCAGGCCGCTTCCGCCGCCATCAATGCCTATCAGCTGAGCCGTACGGTCAGCGCCCGCACCGAAGCCCTGAACCGGCTGGCGCAGGCCTTCGAAAAAACCCAGAATTATCGCGCGGCACTGAACGCCTATAAGGAGAGCCTCGCGCTTTCCAACAATGCACGCATCAAGGCCGCCTATGCCGACCTGCGCACCCGCCAGGGTTTCCGCGTCATCAACAATACCGTGGATACGGACAGCGTCAGCCCACGCGCCTGCGTGCAGTTTTCCGAACCGCTGGTGAAGAATGGCGTCGATTATTCCTCCTTCATCACGCTGGATGGGGCAGCCCCCAAAGCCATTGAGGCGAAGGGCAGCGAGATTTGCGTCGAAGGCCTGACCCATGGCCAGCGTTACAAGATTGCGCTGCGCGCCGGCCTGCCGTCTTCGGTGGAAGAGCCGCTGGAAAAGCAGGTCGATCTCGATATTTACGTGCGTGACCGCGCCGCGACCGTACGCTTCACGGGTGAGAATTTCGTGCTGCCGGGCACCGCGCGCCGCGGCATCCCGATCGTCTCGGTCAATGCCGACAAGGCCGACCTGAAGCTCTATCGCGTCGGCGACCGCAACATTACCTCGCTGCTCACAAATTCGCAGTTCCTGACGCAGATGGACGGTTACAATGCCGACCGTATCGAAAACGAGATCGGTGAACTCGTCTGGCAGGGCTCGATCGAGATCAAGCCTGATCTCAACAAGGATGTGGTGACGAGCTTCCCGGTGGATGAGGCCCTGCCGGAGCGCAAACCCGGCATCTATGTGCTGACCGCCGTGCCGCCGGGCGTAGCACCGGAAACATGGGATTCCCGCGCCACGCAATGGTTCCTGGTCTCTGACACCGGCATCACCACCTATGCCGGCACCGATGGCCTGAATGTCTTCGTCCGCGCCCTTGGCAGTGCCAAGCCGCTCGCAGATGTGGATCTGCAGCTGCTTGCCAAGAATAACGAGGTGCTGGGCACGGCAAAGACGGATGCCGATGGCCGTGCGGTATTCTCCGCAGGCCTGATGCGCGGCACGGCCGCACAGGCGCCGGCAATATTGACCGCGCGCAATGGCGACAAGGACTATGTCTTCCTCGACATGACCCGCGCCGGCTTCGACCTCTCAGACCGTGGCGTGATGGGACGGGCAGCCCCCGGTGCCATCGACGTGTTCAGCTGGACCGAGCGCGGCATCTACCGCGCCGGCGAGACCGTGCACGCGGCAGCGCTTGCCCGTGATGTCGATGGCAAGGCAATCGAGGATCTGCCGCTCACCTTCATCTTCTCGCGCCCGGATGGCGTCGAGGACCGGCGTTTTGTCAGCGATGGCAAGGCGCTGGGCGGCCATGCAGTCGATCTGCCGTTGCAGGCAAATGCCATGCGTGGCACCTGGACGCTCCGCATTCATACCGATCCGAAGACGGCTGCCATCAGCGAAAAGAGCTTCCTTGTCGACGATTTTGTGCCTGATCGCGCGGAATTCGACCTTTCGAGCAAGGCAAAACAGATCGATCCGGGCGCGGAAACGGCAATCGACGTCGATGGCCGTTATCTCTATGGCGCCCCCGCTGCCGGTCTGACGCTGGAAGGCGAGGTGGCCATCAAGCCGACGCGCACGAGTGCCGATTTCGAAGGTTATTTCTTCGGTCTGGCGGATGAGGAAAGCGAAGAGGAAAACCGCAGCACGCTTGCCGAGCTGCCGGTTCTGGACGAAGAGGGCAAGGCGAGTTTCAATGTTGATCTCACCGATCTGCCTTCCACCACCCAGCTTCTTTCGGCCAACATTACCGTCCGCATGCAAGAGGCCGGCGGCCGCGCCGTGGAGCGCTCGCTGACGTTGCCTATCAAGGCGGATGCCCCGGTCATCGGCATCAAGCCGCAATTTTCCGGCGATCTTGCCCAGAATTCCGTTGGCCGTTTCCATATCATCGGCGTCAGCGCCGATGGGGCGAAGCAGGCGATGAGCGGCCTCAACTGGAAGCTCATCAAGGTCGAACGGAACTATCAGTGGTACCGTCAGGGCAATTCCTGGCGTTACGAGCCGGTGGAATATACCAAGCAGCAGGAAGCCGGCACCCTGTCCGTCGATGCCAATGGCGGCGAGATTTCCGTGCCCGTCACCTGGGGCCGTTACCGGCTGGAAGTGGAGGGCGCCGGCAATGGCGCGCCGGTTTCCAGCGTCGAATTTGATGCCGGTTTCTACGTCGAGGCAAGCTCGACGGAAACGCCCGATGCGTTGGAAATCGCGCTGGACAAACAGAACTACAAGATTGGCGATACGGCGAAACTTAAGGTTTCCTCGCGTTTTGCCGGCGAGTTGATGATCACTTCCGGTTCCGAGAAGCTGATTTCCGTTCAGAATGCCGAGATCGGTGAGGATGGCGGCGAGATCGACATTCCGGTCACCGAGGAATGGGGAGCGGGTGCTTATGTGACGGCGACGCTGTTCCGGCCTGGCGATGCGCAGGAAAGCCGCATGCCGATGCGCGCCATCGGCATCAAGTGGCTTGCCGTCGATCCGGCCGAGCGCAAGCTCGCCGTCACCCTCGGTGCGCCGCAAAAGACGCTGCCGCGCCAGCCGCTTGAAATTCCGATCACCGTTGCGGGTGCCGGCGTCGGCGAAAAGGCCTATGCCATCGTTGCTGCGGTGGATGTCGGTATCCTGAACCTCACCCGCTATGAGCCGCCGAAGCCGGATGAATGGTATTTCGGCCAGCGCCGGCTGGGGCTTGAAATCCGCGACCTCTATGGTCGCCTGATCGATGGTTCGCTTGGTGCCACCGGCCGGTTGCGCACCGGCGGTGATGGTGCAGGGGCGGCCCTTCAGGGCAGCCCGCCCACCGAAAAGCTGGTGGCCTTCTTTGCCGGTCCGGTCGAACTCGACGGTGACGGCAAGGCGACAATCAGCTTCGATATTCCGCAGTTCAACGGCACGGCCCGTATCATGGCGGTGGCCTGGACGAAGACGGGTGTCGGTCATGCCGTCTCCGATGCCATCATCCGTGATCCCGTCGTGGTCATCGCCAGCGCGCCGAAATTCCTCGCCCCGGGTGATGTCTCGCAATTGCGGCTCGATATCGCCAATACGGATGGCGAGGCCGGCGATTACCGGCTGGATGTGACAAGCAACACGGCGCTAACGGTCGATCAGGGCGAGATGTCACAGACATTGGCGCTTCAAAAAGGCGGTAAGTCGTCACTGACAGTGCCCCTGACGGGTGAACAACCCGGCAATGGCGCGATCACCATCAAGGTCTCCAACGCATCAGGTGTCTCGCTGGAGCAGGTGCTGAATGTTCCAGTCCGCCCGGCCGTTCTGCCGGTCACGACGCGGCGCGAAATCAAGATTGCGCCCAATAGCAGCCTGACGATCAATGGCGATCTTCTGGCCGACAGCATGCTGCTCGGCTCCTCCGTCGCGGTCAACGTCACGCGTTCGCCGGCCTTCGATATTCCGGCGCTGGTGATGATGCTGGATAAATATCCTTACGGCTGCGCCGAGCAGACGACGAGCCGCGCTTTGCCGCTGCTTTACGTATCGGAACTGACGAAAGACAGTGGCATGGCTGAGGACCCTGATACCCGCAAGCGGGTGCAGGAAGCGATCTACCGCGTGCTGTCCTTCCAGTCGAGTTCGGGCAGCTTCGGCCTCTGGTCGCCCGGTTATGGCGATCTGTGGCTCGATGCCTATATCACCGACTTCCTGACCCGCGCCCGCGAGCAGAGTTACGAAGTGCCCGAAGCGGCCATGGTGCAGGCGCTGAACAACCTGCAGAACGGCCTTTCCTATGATAGCAACGTCAAGGACCGCGGCAACGAGATCGCCTATTCGCTCTATGTGCTGGCGCGCAACCGCAAGGCTGCAATCAACGATCTGCGTTATTATGCGGATACGGCGCTTGCAGATTTCCCGACGCCGCTGGCCAAGGCGCATGTTGCCGCCGCCCTTTCGCTTTATGGCGATCAGGTCCGGTCCAAGAGCGTTTTCGGCGCTTCGCTGGATATGGCAAGCCGTGCCACCAATGTGAGCTTCGCGCGTTCGGATTATGGCTCTGCCCTGCGCGATGGCGCAGCGACGCTGGCGCTTGCGGCGGAAAGCCGGCCGGTGCCGGCCGTCGTGCCGCAGCTTGCCGGCGCCGTGGCGAAGGAATGGGAAAAGAAACCCTATACCAGCACGCAGGAACAGGCCTGGATGCTGCTGGCCGCCCGCGCCGTAAAGGGCGAGGACAAGGACATCCGCCTCGATGTGAACGGCGATTTGCAGACGGGAGGCTTCGGCAAGCGGATGAGCGGCGATGAATTGCTGGCAGCTCCCTTGAAGATCGCCAATGCCTCTGCCGATCCGGTCACGGCGGTCGTCACCACGGTGGCACCGCCGGCACAGCCGCTCGCCGCCGGCGGCGAGGGCTTCACCATCACCCGCACCTATTATTCCATGGATGGCGAGGAGGTGAACCCGAGCGAGGTCACGCAGAACGAGCGTTATGTGGTGGTGCTGAATGTGGTGCCGCAGAATAACTGGCAGTCGCGCATTCTGGTGACCGATCTCTTGCCCTCCGGTTTCGAAATCGACAATCCGAGCCTCGTTAATTCGGCCGAATTGTCGAATTTCGACTGGTTGCCGGAAACGGAAGCCGCACATACCGAATTCCGCTACGACCGTTTCGTCGCGGCCTTCGATCGCTCGGCCGGTGACAGTTCGGAGATTGCGCTCGCCTATGTGGTCCGCGCCGTCACCCCGGGCACCTATGATCACCCGGCAGCCTCGGTTGAAGATATGTACCGGCCGCAATTTGCCGCCCGCACGGCAACCGGCCGCATGGAGGTGCGCTCGGCAACCCCATGAGGCGGAAAAAGGCTGTCATCATCGGCTTCGTAACGGCCGCGTTGCTTTTGGGCGGCGCGGCCTTCGGTCTTGATGCGCTCGACAAGGCATATCCGCCGCCGCTGGAGGCTGCGCGGCAGCGCTCCTTCGAGGTGCTGGACCGTGATGGAAAATTGTTGCGCGCCTTCGCGACGCCGCATGGCCGCTGGCGGCTGAAGACCACGGCGTCCGAGGTCGATCCGCAGTTCCTGCGCATGCTGGTCGCTTATGAGGACCAGCGTTTTTACGATCACCATGGTGTCGATCCCTGGGCGCTTTTGCGCTCCGCCTGGCAATTGGCCAGTAACGGCCGGATCGTCTCCGGCGCCTCGACGTTGTCCATGCAGGTGGCGCGGTTGATCGAGCCGCGTGCTGATCGCTCCTTTTCGGCGAAGCTTCTTCAGGCCGTTCGGGCCATTCAAATTGAAAGACGGCTCGGTAAAGCGGAGATTCTCGATCTTTATCTGAATATCGCGCCCTATGGTGGCAATCTGGAAGGCATTCGCGCCGCAAGCCTTGCCTGGTTCGGCAAGGAGCCGGGCCGGCTCGACACCGCGGAGGCGGCCTTGCTGGTGGCGCTGCCGCAATTGCCGGAAAAACGCCGCCCGGATCGCTTCCCGGAGGCGGCAAGGCAGGCGCGCGAGCGGGTGTTGCAACGGCTTGCCGTCGAACGTGTGGTCGGCGAGGGAGAGGCGGAGCGGGCCGCATCGGCGGCCGTGCCGGTCAACCGGCGGGACCTGCCATCCTATGCGCCGCACATGGCCGTCGCCGCCCGTGCCAAATTTCAAAATGCCGCAGAGGCGCATTCGACGCTGAGATTGCCGATCCAGCGGGAACTGGAGGCTGTTGCCCGCCACGCGGCGGAAAAACTGGGCGACAAGGTCTCCGTCGCCATCCTCATGGCTGATGCGCAGACCGGTGATATTCTGGCGGAAGTAGGTTCGGCGGATTATCTCGATACGGCGAGGCGCGGTTTCGTGGAGATGAGCCGGGCCGTTCGTTCGCCGGGCTCCACCCTCAAACCGTTCATTTACGGCCTTGCCTTTGAAGACGGTCTTGTCGGACAGGAGACCATCATCGAGGATCGGCCGGCCGATTTTTCCGGTTACCGTCCGCGCAATTTCGATATGCATTATCAGGGCGATGTCAGCATCCGGCAGGCGCTGCAACTGTCGCTCAACGTGCCGGCGGTCAAGCTGCTTGATGCCGTCAGCCCTTCGGCGCTGATGGTGCGTTTCCGGCGGGCGGGCGTCAAACTCGTGCTTCCGGCCAACGAAGCGCCCGGCCTTGCCATTGCGCTCGGCGGTGCCGGTATCTCTCTCGTGGATCTGGTGCAGCTTTACGCCGGGCTTGCCGGTAGCGGCGACCCCGTGCGGCTAGGCGATGGTGTCCGCTCGTTACCGGAACGGCTGGAGGGTGACCGGCAGTTTTCCGATGCCGCGATCTGGAACGTCACCGACATACTCTCCGGCGTGCTGCCGCCGCTTGGCGTGAAACAGCGTGGCATCGCCTACAAGACCGGCACCAGCTATGGGTATCGCGACGCGTGGTCGGTGGGTTATGACGGGCGGCACGTCATCGGCGTCTGGGTCGGCCGTGCCGATAATGGCGCGGTGCCGGGCATTGCCGGTTATGCGACGGCGGCCCCAATCCTTTTCGAGGCCTTTGCAAAATCCGGCGTGGCGGTGACGCCGATGCCCGCCGCACCCTCCGGCATTGCGCGCGTAGCCGTAAGCGATCTTCCCGCCAACCAGCGACGTTTCACGACAACCGCAAGCGGTCTGCTTTCTGCTTCAAGACGCGAAAGCGCCCCCCGCATCGTGTATCCGCCGGAAGGCGCGCGGGTAGAACTCTCCAGCCAGTCCGGCATTTCACCGTTGGTGCTGAAACTGCAGGGCGGCCGCGCGCCCTTCCGCTGGCTTGCCAATGGCAGGCCCCTGCCGGACCCTTCCCACCGCCGCAACAGCGAATGGCGGCCCGAAGGGCAGGGGTTTTCAACGCTCACGGTAATCGACGCCGACGGCCGCGCCTCGAGTGTGCGGGTTTTCGTCGAGTGAATTCTACGACGCACAAAAGATGGCGCGTGCCGTCGGCCTGATTCTGTTCAGCGCACCAGAGTGCCAGTGGCTCCGAATACTCGGTCACTGCGGGTGCCAGTTTTTTCTTCCTTCGGCTTGAAACCAGCCCTAAAAGGACCGAAACCGACACTCGCGCCGAAGCCGCGTTTATACCAGGTTTCGATCTCACTGCCGACGGCAACCTGATCAACAACCAGATATGGTTTGTTGCGAGGCAACACGGCGTCGAAACAACTATCTTTCCCTCGTTTTACATTGGACAAGATATAGGACGCATCGACAGGCGTATTTCCGTCGCGGACATCATAGGTTTGATATCCTTTTACTTTGATACTATTGTAGGTCGCGAGGGATTGCCCCAATACCTCGATTTCCAAATCTCTTGGACGATCAGCAATAGTCTCGGTTTTCTCGTCGACCTTAACTGGGGCGAGTGTTTTCAACCTGTTCTGTTGCTCGATATCTTTTCCGCAAATTTCTTTGAAATCGTTGTCAGCTACTTTGTAAATATGGCCTGGAAGAAGTTTTTTGGGGCTGACGAGCGCAATATTGTGTGCGGAACCGTCCAACGCCTGCTGCGCTGCTGTCTGACCAATAAAAGGATTAGGACGAACTAAAATGCTACTACTTTCGCAAGAGGTAAGCATGCCGGTGACGATGAATGCTAAAAACAATCTTTGCATTTATTCCCCCCAAAAAATAAATCCTCAGTAGTAAGGATGATTCTGTATCCTTAGTCAACTTTGGCGTGTTTTATTGGGTTTGCACCTGAGGGCGCGCGCCTCAGTCGGCGGTAAACTCAATTTACAAATTGAAATACAATCGTAAATTATTATATTTATTCGATTTTTTATGCTAAAACTGTAAAATATTATTAATTAAATCAAGAAAATAACAGAATTGTACTGTGTTATCTCGGTGTTTTCTGGGGGTAGTATTTTTCTTGTATGGATGAATTCTAAATAAAAGCCGGAAATATTATTGTTTTACTTCGGTTTTCCGAGATTTTTCAGAGGTGAGGTGAATTTCACCTTGTGCCTAAGCTCTACTATGAGGAGAATTCAGGAGAAATGGCGTCCACGAGAGGATTCGAACCTCCGACCCCAGGATTCATACCACTTCGGCTTTAGCCGCCGTCCTGCCGCTAACGACAGAACGTTCGTGGTCTGGACTGTCCCTTCACCATGGACCTTGCGGCCTTTAGGTGCTGCCCATCCAGTCTCTACACCTTCACCGGATTTCTCCGGAGCTTGGCTCGGGATTGGCATGCTGGAAGACCAGCGAAGCTTTCCCCGACTTTGAGCAGATCGATTGCGTCGTTTCCGGGCGCAACCCCCAATTTACCTTAGGAATCCTGTGCTCTATCCTGCTGAGCTACGTGGACACTGAATTGCTCTTTAACCCGACGATGCCTGCGGATCAACCGCGTTCTGCATCGCGGTCGATCTCTTCCTCGGCTTTCTTTCCGTAAGCGGGCGGTCAGTTCGCCAGACGCTGTTCGGCCAGCTTCACCCAGTAGGAAATGCCGTAGGCGATGGCGTCGTCGTTGAAATCGTAGCCGGGATTGTGGAGCCCGGCCGAATCGCCATTGCCGATGAAGATGAAGCAGCCCGGTCTTTCCTTCAGCATGAAGGAGAAATCCTCGCCCGCCATGGAGGGGTCTACATCGGGATCGACATTCGGTTCACCCGCCACATCACGGGCAACGAGGATGGCGTGGTCGGTTTCGGCCGAATGGTTGAAAGTGACAGGGCAATAACGCTCATAGACGACTTCCGCTTCCGCGCCATTGGCAAGTGCTATGCCTTCCGCCATCTGCTTTATGCGCTCCTGCGCCAGATCGCGCACCGTTTCATCCAGGCTGCGCACCGTGCCGGCGATCAAAGCTTCGTTGGGGATGATGTTGTGGCTGGAACCGGCGTGGAAACGGGTGACGGAGACCACAACGGAACGGATCGGATCGGCATTGCGCGAGGCGATCATCTGCAGGTTGCCGACGATCTGAGCGCCGATGGTGATGGGATCGATGGTGCGGTGCGGTTGCGCCGCGTGGCCGCCACGGCCCTTGACGGTGATGGAGAACTTGTCCGGTGCCGCCATGATGCCGCCCTTGCGGATGGCGAAGGCGCCGAGCGGAATGCCCGGCATATTGTGCATGCCGTAGACCTCGTCGATGCCGAAACGCTCCATCAGGCCGTCCTCGACCATGGCGAGTGCGCCAGCACCACCTTCTTCGGCGGGCTGGAAGATGACGGCGATCGAGCCGATGAAATTGCGGGTCTCGGTGAGATATCTGGCGGCGCCGAGCAGCATTGCGGTGTGGCCGTCATGGCCGCAGGCATGCATTGCACCCGCCGTTTTCGAGGCCCAGGGTTTGCCGGTTTCCTCGAGGATGGGAAGCGCGTCCATATCCGCCCGGAAGCCGATGGTACGATTGCCCGGAAGATTGCCTCTGATGATGCCCACTACCCCGGTGCGGCCGAGACCGGTCACGATTTCGTCAACGCCAAAGGATTTCAGCTTCTCCGCGACAAAGGCCGCGGTGTTGTCGACGTCATACAAAATCTCGGGGTTTTCATGCAGGTGACGCCGCCATTCGCTGACTTCCTGCTGAAGTTCGGCGGCTCTGTTCAAAATCGGCATTCGTTCATTCCTGGGTTCATCGGTGCGGCATGTGGTAAAAGCCCATCCTCCGTGGTGGATAGTGCGCCGCATAATTGACGTAATCAATGTACTTTGCCATTGCTAGGACATATATGGTGAATATTGCCATTCCCCGACCGAAGACGGGAATTCGAGGACTAGCCTTGCCAAACACAGTGAAATCGCCAAACGCCGCCCGCCGGCTTTCCGCAACCATTGCCATCGTCACCGCAAGCCTTGTTGCAGCAGTGCCCGTGGCCAATGCCAATCCGAAAATGGTGGTGGATGTCAAAACCGGCAAGGTGATTTCCCATCAGGAAGCCTTCCGCAAATGGTATCCGGCTTCGCTGACCAAGCTGATGACCGCCTATATCGCCTTTTCGCAGATGAAGGCCGGCAAGATCAGCCCGCAGACGGAAGTGGTGATGAGCAAGAAGGCCGCCGACCAGCCGGCCTCTAAAATGTATTTCAAGCCGGGCCAGAAGCTGACGATGGACAGCGCGCTGAAGCTGCTGCTGATCAAATCCGCCAATGACATCGCCGTGGCGATCGCCGAAACCATCGGCGGCACCAGCGACAATTTCGTGGCGCAGATGAATGCGCAGGCGCAGCGGCTGGGCATGAGCTCCACCCACTACATCAATGCCAACGGCCTGCCCGGCAAGGGGCAATATACGACGGCGCGTGACCTTGCGCTGCTGGCGCTGATTATCAAGCGGGAATTCCCGGAATATGCCGGCTATTTCTCGCTGGAAGGTGTCAGCACCGGCAAGAAGAACTACGCCAACTTCAACATGCTGGTCGGCCGTTTCGATGGTGCGGACGGCATGAAGACCGGCTTCATCTGTGCCTCGGGCTTCAACCAGGTCTCGTCCGCCGTGCGCAATGGCCGCTCGGTCATCACTGTGGTGCTGGGCGCGGATAGCCTTGCCGGGCGAACAGATCAGTCCGCCGATCTCTTGCAGATGGGGCTGACGGCGCCTTCCGGTCAGGGTGTTTCGCTTGCCGCGCTCGCGCCCTATGGCGAGACCGGTGATGTGAACGACGTCAGTGCCGAGATATGCAACCCGAAGGCCGCCAAGGTGCGCAGCGAAAGCCGCGATGAGACGGGTCGTATGGTCATCCATTCGCCCTATGTCAAGGAAATGACCCGGCCGCCGGAATATTCCTTCGCCGGTCTCATTCCGGGCAGCGAGACCGTGGCGGTGAATACCGCCAAGGGCGCTGCCGGCAAGGGCGAGGTGGCCAATGTGCCGATCCCGATTCCGCGTCCGACATTCTGATCGCCCGCAACGGGCCTCGCGGCCGCCGCGATGCGGTTTATGTATTCGCAGCTTGCTAATGTTATGATATTACGATGGCGCCCGTGGCTTTTGCCCCGGGCGATTTCTTTTCGTTCCGTGCGGCTCCGGCTCTTGTCTTACGCAATGGCATGCCGGGGCAGCCATCACCATACAGGCAAGGCATGTCTCGCGATCGCATTCCGGTTTCCATCATCACCGGCTTTCTCGGCGCCGGAAAATCGACGCTGCTCAATCGGCTTCTCAAAGACCCTGAGATGAGCGATGCCGCGATCATCATCAATGAATTCGGCGATGTCAGCATCGATCACATGCTGGTCGAAAGCGCTGGCGAAGGCATCATCGAGCTGGCGGAAGGTTGCCTGTGTTGCACGGTGCGGGGTGAGCTGGTGGATACGCTGGCGGAACTCATGGACGGTATCCAGACCGGCAAGCTGAAGCCGGTCAAGCGGGTGGTGATCGAGACCACGGGTCTTGCCGATCCCGCCCCTGTCATGCAGTCGGTCATGGGCAATCCCGTCATCGCGCAGAATTTCGTGCTGAACGGCATGGTCACGGTGGTGGATGCCGTCAACGGCCTGTCCACGCTCGACAATCACGAGGAAGCGGTGAAACAGGCGGCGGTGGCCGACCGGCTGGTGATGACCAAGCAGGCGCTTGCCGATGCTGCCACGATTGCCGCACTGACGGTGCGCCTTGAGGCGCTGAACCCGCGCGCGACAATCGAGGATGGCGACAAAACCGACTGGAGTGCCGCCGGGCTTCTCGACAACGGCCTCTACGATGTCTCCAGCAAAAATGCCGATGTCGGCCGCTGGCTGGGGGAAGAGACTGATCATGACGATGACCATGAGCATGACCATGACCATGATCACGCGCACGGCCATCACCACCATCATGGCGACCACGATCATCATCATGACGTGAATCGGCATGACGCGTCGATCCGCTCCTTCTCGATCATTCATGACAAGCCGATCGAGCCGATGGCGATCGATATGTTTGTGGATTTGCTGCGTTCGGCCCATGGCGAAAAACTGCTGCGCATGAAGGCCATCGTCAAATTGTCGGACAATCCGGGCCGGCCTTTGGTGCTGCATGGGGTGCAGAACATTTTCCACACGCCGGAACGCCTCGCGGCCTGGCCGGACCCGGCGGACCAGCGCACACGTATGGTGCTGATCACGAAGGATCTGCCGGAGGCCTTCGTGAAGGACCTGTTTGCGGCCTTCACGGGAACGCCGGGCATTGACCGGCCGGACAGGCAGGCGATGACGGATAATCCGCTGGCGGTTTCGGGGTTGCGGTTTTAGGTCGTGCCGTGATGGGCGAGGTCGGCGGGTGTGGTTCCCCTCTCTGTCCTGCCGGACATCTCCCCCGCAAGGGGGGAGATCGACTCGCGGCTGGGTTTCGCCCAACTTCACCGTTGCGAATGTAGTGACGACGGCACATCTTGCCGATCTCCCCCCCTTGAGAGGGAGATGCCCGGCAGGGCAGAGGGGGTAACCGCGGCTGGTGCCGTCAAATGTCGGTTTACCCGCCCTTCACGATCCGAAACCGATGCCCCTTGTCCACCGCAACGGCCTCGACCAACCGATGCCCGTCCTCATTGCACATATGGGTAATATCGATCACCGCCAGAGGGTCGGTCGTCTCGACGGTCAGAATATCGCCGGCCTTGAGGGTGGCGAGTTTCTTGCGGCTTCTCAAAACCGGAAGGGGGCATTTAAGCCCCCTCAAATCATAAACAATCTCGGCCGTGTCGCTCATTCCTTGGCCCAGAACTTCCAGAAAGGCTTCTTTTCCGGTGCTTCCGGTGCCGGGGCGGGGGAATAGGCGAGCGGGTTCATGGTCGGGACCGGTACGCCCTGGGCGGCAGTGCCGGTCTGGCCAGCCGCTGCGGGGGTAGCCGCGGCAACCATGGTCGGGGCCGCTGGCGCCGGGTTCGATTGCGGGGCGGCGGGTTGGGTCGCCGAAGGACGCGGGCCGCGCAGGGCCGAGGCGGTTGCGGTCGTGGCCGGAGAGGACGAGGTCACCTGCTGCGCCTTTTTCTCCATCAGCGCGGCATATTCCGTTTCCTTCATCAGCTTGCCGGCCTTCAGCGCCGAGCCGGTCGGGGCGTATGCGGGTTCGCGGCCCTTGCGCTTTTCGGCCACCAGCGCCTTGCGCTCGGCCTCGCTCGGGTCGTACCAGGCCATGCCGTCATATTTCTTCATCGCCTTTTCATAGGCGAGATCATAGGTCTTTTCGTAGCTCGAAAGCGCGCTGACGAGTGCCGGCGGCGTGCTCATCGGCGGGCACTGGGCGGCGGCGTTGAAGCTGCCGCCTTCCGTCTGCTGGTTGAAGACATATTTCTTCTCGCAGACATTCACTTCCGGCGGACGCTTCGTCACTTCGAAATTGTCGTAACCGACCTTCAGCATCTTCCAGAATTCGAGATGTTCGCTCTGGCGATGGCGGGCCATGTTTTCCGCCGTCATGCGGAAGGGAAAGGCCTGCAGCTGCACGGTCTTCTGGCCGCCCTTGAAGGCGTCGCGCGCAAAACCGTAGATTTCAAGAATCTGCGCATCCGTCATCGAATAACAGCCGGAGGACGAGCAGGCGCCATGGATCATCAGATTAGTGCCGTTGCGGCCATTGGCGGCATCGTAACGGTTCGGGAAACCGGTATTGATGGCGAGGTAATATTTGGAATTCGGGTTAAGGTGCGCAGGCGTCAGGTTGTAGAAACCTTCCGGCGCCTGGCGGTCGCCTTCCTTCACCTTCGGGCCGAGTTTACCGGACCAAGCGCAAATCTCGTAGCCGGCAATCTTCTCGAAGCGGTTGTCGCGCCTGGCCTTCCAGATTTCCAGCGCGCCTTCTTCCTTGAAGATGCGGATCATGATCGGTGAGGTGCGGTCCATGCCCCGCTTGTCGATCTCGGCCAGAATAGCCGGAGACAGCGGGTAATCGACCTTGTTCTTAACGTGGGAAACGTCGCGTTCGACGGTTTCGAGCGTATCGTTGCAGCCGGCAAGAACGAGCGCGGTGCAGGCAAGAAGTGCAAAATGTGTCAAACGCATGATCTGATCCGAAAGACGATGGCACGAAACGGCGGCAGTTCTATACCGTTCCGTGTGCAATTTAAATACGGTATTAACCGTTTACATCTTCTTAACTCAAATCGGATCCGCCCCCGCGGCCGCCGATACATCTGTTGATGTGACCGGACTATGGCCGAGTTGGGGCGATCTTGCCGGAAATTAAGGCCGGAGTCAGATTGTTTTAGCTGTTCTTCGAACCGCCAAACGATCTGACTTTTTCTTTGAACGCATTTGCCGGGCGTAAAACCGCTACGCACTTTTGACGGAAATGCTCTAGAGATTCCGGCCGATATCCAGGAATTTCTGGCGGCGTTCAGCGCGCAGCTGCGTGCCGGAACGCTGGGAAAGATCGGCAAGCGCCTTGGCGATGACATCGCCGGTCGCTTTGATGACGGTTTCCGGTGCGCGGTGCGCGCCGCCGATCGGCTCGGGGATGATTCCATCGATGACGCCGAGCGACTTCAGATCTTCCGAGGTGATCTTCATGTTGGTCGCGGCTTCCTTGGCGCGGGTCGAATCGCGCCAGAGAATGGAGGCGGCACCTTCCGGGGAGATCACCGAATAGATCGCATGTTCGAGCATGTAGACGCGGTTGCCGGTGGCGATCGCGATCGCGCCGCCCGAGCCGCCTTCGCCGATGACGACGGAAACGATCGGCACCTTCACGTTGAGGCACATTTCCGTCGAGCGGGCGATGGCCTCGGCCTGTCCGCGCTCTTCCGCGCCGACGCCGGGATAGGCGCCTGCGGTATCGATGAGGGTGACGACCGGCAACGAGAAGCGGTCGGCCAGTTCCAGCACACGGATCGCCTTGCGGTAACCTTCCGGGCGCGGGCTGCCGAAATTATGCTTCAGGCGGCTTTTGGTGTCGTTGCCCTTTTCCTGGCCGATGATGGCGACGGGCTGACCGTTGAAGCGGCCGAGGCCTGCCTGAATGGCGGCGTCTTCGGCAAATTTGCGGTCACCGGCCAGCGGCGTGAAATCGGTAAACAGCGCCTTGGCGTAATCGACGAAATGCGGACGCTGCGGATGGCGCGCGACCTGCGTTTTCTGCCAGGCGTTCAGCTTGGAATAGATGTCCTGCATCGCGTCGTTGACGCGCGATTCCAGGCGGTTGATCTCCTCCGAGGTGTCTATGCTCTCGTCTTCATCGGCAAGCTTCTTCAGCTCGATGATCTTGCCCTCAAGGTCCGAGATAGGTTTTTCGAAGTCGAGATAATTGTGCATGAGATCCGTTTCCGATCGTTTTGCGCAAGGTTTGACCGGATTATCCGGCGGTTCCGGTCGCTCTAATCAAGGTTTTTGCCCTGTTTGGCAAGGGGGTGATGTGTTTGTACCAGCTCTTGCAAGCGTTCTTCCAGCACATGTGTATAGATTTGTGTCGTGGAAATGTCGGAATGGCCGAGCAGTTCCTGCACCGCGCGCAAATCCGCACCGTTCTGCAGCAGGTGGCTGGCGAAGGCGTGGCGCAGCACATGCGGCGATACAGCGGACGGGGTTAGACCCGCACGAATGGCGATGTCCTTGAGGTCTCGGGCGAAGACCTGGCGGGGCAGATGCCCTTCCTTGCCGCTCGAAGGAAAGAGCCACGGGCTCTCCGGTGTCTCCGGTTTTTTCTGAGAAGCGGCCGCCTTGCTTTTCTCCGGTGCGAGCGCCTTTCGGGCGGCTTCGTATTTTTCCATGGCCCCGATGGCGGCGTGCGAAAGAAGCACCATACGGTCCTTGTTGCCCTTGCCGCGGATCATCAGGAAGCGGCCTTCCTGGCGCAGCACCTTGACGGGGAGCGAGACCAGCTCGCTGACACGCATGCCGGTGGCATAAAGCAGTTCGAGCAGCAGATGCATGCGGATGCGGGCAAGCTGGCCGGGACCTGCGGTTGCCGCTTCCTGCGCCGCGAGCCCAAGAAGCCGGTTCACATCGGCCACGCTCATCGTTTTCGGCAGGGCGAGGCCCTTCCTGGGTGCGTCGATGATGCCGGTCGGGTCATCGCCGCGCAGCCCTTCCGAATAAAGAAAGCGATAGAACTGCCGCATGGAGGAGAGGCGCCGCGCCTGTGAGGTTGCGGCAAAACCCTGAGCGGAAAGATGGGTCAGATAGGCGGAAAGGTCCGGTGTCTGCGCTTCCGTCAGGGATTGGCCGCGACCGGAGAGAAATTCGCGCAGGTCGGAAAGGTCGCGCTCATAGGAAGAGAGCGTATTGGCGGCGGCACCGCGCTCGGCGCTCATCATCTCCAGAAAACTTTCAAGCCGCGCGCCGTCGCGCCCTGCCGTTTGTTGTCCGCTCATGGGGTGCGCCTTGCCGGTTCCGTGGTGGGCGGGTTCAGCCGCTCGGAGGGAATGCGCACGGTCACCTCGCGGTCGCGCGGCTGAACGACCATGACAAGCAGCACCATGCCGCCATAGATCAGCCCCGCGATGGTCGCCAGTATCATCGTGAAGCGGAAGAGGGTGGGCATGGCGGCTCCGTGCAGGTGGCGGTCGAAATCTATATGCGGTGCGGCGAAAGCGGCGACAAGGTCAAAAAGCCCGCTCCACCCCGCGCCGCATGCGGCGATCATTGTGATTCACCGCAATTCAGTCAGCAATTTGGCTTGACGCTTCGTAAACATTTGCCGATATCCATGCCAAACGGGCTTTCAAATTTATGAATGAAACGAATTTATCCGTCCCGGCCACACTCGGGGAGCAAGCACGGGCAAAGCTCGGACGGCGCAACATCGTCTTCGTCGGGCTGATGGGGGCTGGAAAGTCGGCGGTCGGCCGCATGGTTGCCCAGCAGCTCAAGGTTCCTTTCATTGATACGGATGTCGAAATCGAGCGCGTATCGCGCATGACGATATCGGAGCTTTTCGCCACCTATGGCGAGGAGGAATTCCGGGCGCTGGAAACACGGGTCATCAAGCGCCTGCTGCGTGGCGGCCCCAAGGTCATTTCCACCGGTGGCGGCGCCTTCATCAACGACAATACCCGCGGGCATATCCGGCGCGGCGGCATTTCGCTGTGGCTGAAGGCCGATCTCGAGGTTCTGTGGGAAAGGGTCAACAAGCGCGATCACCGTCCGCTTCTGAAGACCGAGAACCCCAAGGCCACGCTGGCCTCCCTGATGGAGAAACGTTACCCGATCTATGCGGAAGCGGATCTGACGATCATGTCCCGGGATGTCCGCAAGGAGATCATCGCGACCGAAGTGCTGACGGCCATAGCCGGCCTCGAACAGAAAGACTGACCACCATGACGCCTTCCGAAATCCACGCCGATGAACGTCTCGTCCATGTGCCGCTCGGCGAGCGCGCCTATGACATTCTGATCGGGCCGGGGCTGATCGGCAGGGCGGGCGGCGAGATTTCAGCGCGGCTGAAGGGCAGACGCGCGGCGATCATCACCGACGAGCATGTTGCGCCGCTTTACCTCGAAGGCCTGATGGACGGTTTGCAGACGGACGGCATCGAGGCCGTTTCGCTGACCCTGCCGGCCGGCGAAAAGACCAAGAGCTTCGAGCATCTCGTTACCGTCTGCGACGCGGTTCTGGCCGCAAGGGTGGAGCGCAACGATGCGGTCATCGCGCTCGGCGGCGGTGTGATCGGCGATCTCGCGGGTTTTGCCGCAGGTATCGTTCGCCGGGGCGTGCGCTTCGTTCAGATCCCGACCTCGCTTCTGTCGCAGGTCGATTCCTCCGTCGGCGGCAAGACCGGCATCAATACTCGCCACGGCAAGAACCTCATCGGTGTTTTCCATCAGCCCGATCTGGTGCTGGCGGATACGGCGGTACTCGATACGCTGAGTCCGCGGGAATTCCGCGCCGGTTATGCCGAAGTGGTGAAATACGGTCTGATCGACAAGCCGGATTTCTTCTTCTGGCTGGAAAAGAACTGGGACGACATCCGCACCGGTGGCCCGGCTCGCATCCAGGCGATTGCCACGAGCTGCCAGGCCAAGGCCGATGTGGTGGTGGCCGACGAGAAGGAAAACGGCGTGCGCGCCCTTCTGAACCTCGGCCACACCTTCGGTCACGCGCTGGAAGCGGCAACCAATTACGACAGCAAGCGGCTGGTGCACGGCGAAGGTGTCGCCATCGGCATGGTGCTGGCGCACCAGTTCTCCGCCCGCCTCAACCTAGCAAGCCCTGACGATGCCGCGCGCGTCGAGGCGCATCTGAAGGCCGTCGGCCTGCCGACGACGATGAAGGACATTCCCGGCGAATTGCCGCCGGTCGAAACCCTGATGGCGGCAATCGCGCAGGACAAGAAGGTCAAGGGCGGCAAGCTCACCTTCATCCTCACCCACGGCATCGGCCAGTCCTTCGTGGCCGACGATGTCGCGGCGTCCGAAGTACAGTCCTTCCTGACGGAGAAGCATCCGGGGTGAACCACCTGAAATCACTCCCTGATCAGAAGGCCCCGGCCTCATTGGCCAGACGTTCTATCGCTTGAGGCGATAGCGCCGCAGCCTCGGCCCGGGTTTTAAGGCGGACCTTGCCGCTACCGAAGGCTTCATAAAGCTGCAGATGCCCTGCAAAGGAGGATGACGTCGTTCGCGTCCAGTAATCTCCTGCCCATGCCAGAAGTGCCGCCTGATCGCTCTCGGTCTCGCCGTGCTGTGTGCCGCGCCGCAACAGGCCGTCATGACATTCGGCCCAGGGCAGGTCGAGCCATATCAGCGCGTTTGCTTTAGGCAGCGCCGTTTCAACCAGCCAGCCATAGACGCCTTCGATGATCCAGTCGCTGGTATTGGCGTGGCCGGTCGCCAGAAGTCTGGCTTCCTCCTCGTCCCGTTTACGCCCGTCCGCCTGCCAGTGCAGGTGATCGAGATCGTAAACGGGCAATTTCAGCGCCGAACCGAATTTTGACGCGAGACTGCTTTTGCCGGAGCCGCTATTGCCGATTATGGCGATGCGGAGCGAGGAGGCGTCTGCTGCCGACATTCGGGTCATCCGTCGAGTTAAGTTTCTTTTGTAATGCAGAATCTTTCAGCGAACTTGATTCTTAGCCCGAAAATACGAAAGTAATGCTGCGTGACTAGAACTGCACCGTTTCCCCCGGTGCCGCCGCCTCGATCGCGAGCGCATGCAGCCCCGCGTCGAGTTCCGGCTTCAAAAGCGCGTTGATCGCCCGGTGGCGCTCGACGCGAGACTTGCCGGAAAAGCTTTCAGACACTATTTGAACACGCATATGCGTCTCGCCCGTGCCGGTGATATCCGGCTGGTGGCCCGCATGCATCTGGCTTTCATCCACAACCCTCAGGCGCTCCGGTGAAAAGCTCTCCCTGAGCTTGGTTTCTATGCACTCTCGCAGGGACATTCGAAGGGCTCCAATTCTGTTTGCCGGTCTTTGAAGGGGGCTCCCTAAAAGCCTGTAACATTCCGCTTTGTCAATTCTTGTTGTGCGGCTTTTCGCACCCCATAATCAGGGCATCATGAAACTGGATTCGAAATATTTCGATCGCATCCGCACGCGCCGGAAAAGGGAGCGGGAACCTGAGGTTCAGGCCCCGACCTGCCAGTGGGACGGATGCGACAAACCGGGTATTCACCGGGCACCCGTCGGCCGCAATGCCGAGGGGCAATTCTTCCTGTTCTGTTTTGAGCACGTGAAGGAATACAACAAGGGCTATAATTATTTTTCCGGCCTCTCCGACAGCGAGATCGCCCGTTACCAGAAGGAAGCGATCACCGGCCATCGCCCCACCTGGACGGTGGGCGTGAACAAGACGGCCCGCGACAGCCCGCTGCATTCCACGCTGCGCTCCGGCACGGCGAGCGGCAATGCCCGTATCCGCGATCCTTTCGGCTTTGCCGGCGGTTTTGCGGGTGGATCGAGGGCAGGCGGTACCCGCATGCAGCAGGACCGCAAGCTGAAGACGCTGGAGGCAAAAGCCTTCGATACGCTCGGTCTTTCTTCCAGCGCAAAGCAGGAAGACATAAAAAGGCGCTACAAGGAGCTTGTCAAAAAGCACCATCCTGATGCTAATGGTGGCGATCGTGGTTCGGAAGAGCGTTTTCGGGCTGTTGTTCAAGCATATCAATTGTTAAAGCAGTCAGGTTTCTGCTAAGCCAACTTACGTGTTTACCGCCTGATTGATGATGTGGCCGGGTGGCTGCCGCCCGCCTTGGAGACGTGATGAGCAAAATCGACCTTGATATTTCCAACCTGCCCGACACGACGGTGTCCGTGCGGGAGGTTTTCGGCATTGATACGGATCTGCGGGTTCCCGCCTATACGCAGGGCGACGCCTATGTGCCGGATCTCGATCCCGACTATCTTTTCGACCGCGATACGACGCTTGCGATCCTCGCCGGTTTTGCTCACAACCGACGCGTCATGGTTTCCGGTTTCCACGGCACGGGTAAATCCACCCATATCGAGCAGGTCGCGGCCCGCCTCAACTGGCCCTGCGTGCGCGTCAACCTCGACAGCCATGTCAGCCGTATCGATCTCGTCGGCAAGGATGCCATCGTTCTGAAGGACGGCAAGCAGGTTACCGAATTCAAGGACGGCATCCTGCCCTGGGCTTACCAGCACAATGTCGCGCTCGTTTTCGATGAATATGATGCCGGCCGCCCGGACGTGATGTTCGTCATCCAGCGCGTGCTGGAATCCTCCGGCCGCCTGACCCTGCTCGACCAGAGCCGCGTCATCCGTCCTCACCCCGCCTTCCGCATTTTCGCGACCGCGAACACCATCGGTCTTGGCGATACGACCGGCCTTTACCACGGTACGCAGCAGATCAACCAGGCGCAGATGGACCGCTGGTCCATCGTCACCACGCTGAACTATCTGCCGCATGAGCAGGAAGTGAACATCATCGCCGCCAAGGTGAAGAGCTTTGACAATCCGAAGGGCCGTGAAACCGTTTCCAAGATGGTGCGCGTGGCCGATCTCACCCGTTCGGCCTTCATCAATGGCGATCTTTCCACCGTCATGAGCCCGCGTACCGTCATCACCTGGGCGGAAAATGCGGAAATCTTCGGCGATCTCGCTTTTGCCTTCCGCGTGACCTTCCTCAACAAGTGCGATGAACTGGAGCGCACGCTGGTGGCCGAGCAATATCAGCGCGCCTTCGGCGTCGAGCTGAAGGAAAGCGCCGCGAACATCGTTCTCAGCGCCTGATCTCCCCGGCTTGTCCGGAGAAGATCACCGATGACTTGAAGACGCCGGCCGGCCGCGCATCCTGAGGATGGGCGTGCCGCAGGCGCCGACGAATGACAGGAAAGACAATGGCAGGGCGCGGCGACAATTCCAGAGCGAAACCGGGTACGGCGATCGATACGGAGCCGTTGCGTCAGGCGATTGCCGGATGTGTGCGATCGGTTGCCGGCGATGCCGAAGTCGAGGTCGTTTTCGCCAATGAGCGGCCGGGCCTTGCCGGCGAGCGCATGCGCCTGCCGGAAATCTCCAAGAAACCCACCGCACAGGAAATCGCCATCACGCGTGGCCTCGGCGATTCCATGGCCCTGCGTCTCGCCTGCCATGATGCCGATACCCATGCGGTAATGTCGCCACAAGGTGCGGAGGCGCGGCTGATTTTCGATGCCGTCGAACAGGCGCGTGTGGAATCCATCGGCGCGCTGCGCATGCCGGGCATGGCCTCCAACATCCATGCCATGAACACCGAGAAATACGCCAAGGCGAATTTCGCCGGCATCAGCAACAAGGATGATGCGCCGCTCGCGGAAGCCGTGGCGCTTCTGGTGCGTGAGAAGCTGACCGGCGAAAAGCCGCCGGAAAGCGCCGGCAAGGTTGTCGATCTGTGGCGCGATTTCATCGAGGACAAGGCCGCCGGCGACCTTAAAGATCTCTCAAGCGTCATCACCGACCAGAAGGCGTTTTCGCGGCTGGTGCGCAAGATGCTGACCTCCATGCAGATGGCGGAGGATTTCGGCGACGAGGATAACGAGCCGGAGAGCCAGGAGGCGGAGTCCAACGAGGACCAGCCGCGCACCAACGAGACCGAAGAAGAGCAGGTCGAGGAAGAAGCCGGCTCGGACGCGACGCCCGCTGATGAGAACGAGGCCTCGCAGGAGGAAATGGAAGAAGGCGAGATGGACGGCGCCGAGATGTCGGACGAGGAAATGTCCGACGATCTCGACGAGGATTCCGAAACGCCCGGCGAGACCCGCCGCCCCAATAGCCCCTTCGATGATTTCAACGAAAAGGTCGACTACCGTATCTTTACCGAGGAATTCGACGAGGAAATCCGTGCCGAGGAACTCTGCGACGAGGCCGAGCTTGACCGTCTGCGCGCCTTCCTCGACAAGCAGCTCGCCCATCTTCAGGGTGCCGTCGGGCGCCTGGCGAACCGTCTGCAGCGCCGCCTGATGGCGCAGCAGAACCGTTCCTGGGATTTTGATCTGGAAGAGGGTTATCTCGACCCGGCCCGTCTCGTCAGGCTCATCATCGACCCCATGCAGCCGCTTTCCTTCAAGAAGGAGCGCGACACCAAGTTCCGCGATACCGTGGTTTCGCTTGTCATCGATAATTCCGGTTCGATGCGCGGCCGTCCGATCACCGTTGCAGCCACCTGCGCCGATATTCTGGCGCGCACGCTGGAGCGCTCGGGCGTGAAGGTGGAGATTCTCGGTTTCACCACCAAGGCGTGGAAGGGCGGGCAGTCGCGCGAGCAGTGGCTGGCGAACAGCAAGCCCGCTTCACCGGGCCGCCTTAATGATCTACGCCACATCATCTACAAGTCGGCGGATGCGCCATGGCGGCGTTCGAGGCGCAATCTCGGTCTGATGATGCGCGAAGGCCTGCTGAAGGAAAACATCGATGGTGAGGCGCTGATGTGGGCGCATAACCGCCTGATCGGCCGCCCCGAGCAGCGCAAGATCATGATGATGATTTCAGACGGTGCGCCGGTGGATGATTCGACCCTGTCGGTCAATCCGGGCAACTATCTGGAACGGCACCTGCGCGCCGTCATCGAGCAGATCGAAACGCGGTCGCCCGTCGAGCTGCTGGCGATCGGTATCGGCCATGATGTGACGCGTTATTACCGTCGCGCCGTCACCATCGTGGATGCGGACGAACTGGCCGGCGCAATGACCGAGCAGCTTGCGGCCCTCTTCGAGGATACGAGCGGTGCTTCCGGTTCGTCCCGCAGGGTTCGCCGTGCGGGATAAGCGGGGCCGGGCTTCTTCCGCCTGCAAAACTTTCATGATGGCAGCCATTCTGGCGGCTGGAGCACTATTCCCGGTTTCCATCGGCGCCTCCACTATCGATGTGCCGGTGAGCGCGCGTCTCCTGTCCTCTTTCGAGGTCGGCACCAGCACAAAACGTTTCGGCAAGCTGGAATTTGTCGGCGGTATGGTGATGAGCGCGCCCGAAAAGCTGTTCGGGGCGATATCCTCCATCCGTTTCCGCCCCGACGGGCAGGAGTTTATTGCGGTGCTGGATACCGGCCACTGGCTGACGGGCAGGGTCACGCGCGATGCGGCCGGCGCGCTGTCCGGACTTGCTGACGTCCGTATCACCCCCATGCTGGACATGGGCGGACGCGAACCGCCACGCAAGATGGAGATGGACGCGGAAGGGCTGGCCCTGCGCGGCGACAAGGTCTTCGTCAGCTACGAGCAGCGGCACAGGATCGATATCTATCCCGATCCGGGTTTTGCAACGTCAAAGCCGCTTGGCCGCCTGCCATATCTCATCCCCAGTAACGAGCTGCGCCATAATGGCGGCATGGAGGCCCTGGCGTTATCGCCAACCGATTCACCGCTCGCTGGCGCTCTGGTCGTGGTGGCTGAGAAGAGCATCGATGCGGATGGCAATCTTCTCGCCGCCATTTTGGAAGGTCCGCTGAAGGGCACATTTGCCGTCACCCACCACCCGTCATTCGATGTGACGGACGGCGCTTTCCTGCCCAATGGTGATCTGCTGCTTCTGGAGCGACGCTTCAACTTCGCCGAAGGCGTTGGCATGCGCATCCGCCGCGTCCGCGGGGGAGACATCAAGCCGGGTGCGGTGGTGGATGGCGAAATCCTGCTGGAAGCGGGCATGGCCTACCAGATCGACAATATGGAAGGCATGGATGTGGTGAAGGGGCCGGATGGCTCCACGCGTCTCATCATCGTTTCCGATGACAACCACTCGTTTCTCCAGCGCAATCTGATGCTGGAATTCAAGCTGGTGGAGTGAATATCAGGCCTGCTCTTGTGCGGCCTTGTAGGCAGCCAGGAGATCCTCGACAGGGATGCCGTCGATCTTCATGCCGGTCATCCGGCATGCCGTTATCTGCGTGCCGGACAGATTTGAATTGCTCAGTTTCAGACCGGAAAAATTGACGTCATCAATCGACCAGCCGGACATGTTGCTGTCCGTAAACGATGCACCGGAAAAGTTGATGTCGTTGAAGCGCGTGCCGGCCAGGTTGGCATTGTTGAAGACCGTCCCCGACAGATTGACGTTATCGAAGCTGGAGCCCGAAAGCGTGGCGCTCGTCGCATCCACAATGTCGATAACGTCCTTGATCTGCATGTCAGCCTGCCTCCGCGCTGTGTCACGGACGGCAGACTGCAATGCCGTCAGCGGGTTTGCAAGCGCGATTTGTTCCACGCTTGCAAACCCGGTCAACGGAGATGTCAGGCCGATTTGGCGGCGCCTGGCATCGGCTTCAGCGTGTTCATCAGCGCGCCGTAGGGCAGGAGCATGACGAGGCCGACGAGGACCTTCACCGAAAGATCACCCAGCGCCCAGGAAATCCACCGGGGGGCTTCCAGAGCGAAGACGCCGAGCACCGGCGCGTTCTCGATGGCGAAGGCATCATTGGGCCCGACGAAGGAGAAGCTTGCCGCAAAGGCGATGGAGAAGAACAGGGCCGTATCCAGCACCGAACCCAACATCGAGCCGGCAAGCGGCGCATGCCACCAGCGCTGGCGGCGCAGGCGGTTGAAGACCGAAATATCGAGCAGCTGGCCGATCAGATAGGCGGTGCCGGAGGCGACGGCGATGCGGGGGATGGATGTCCAGAAGGAAAGCGTGACGCCGACGACGAAGCCGGCAAGCACAACGCGGCGCGCGACCGAGGGGCCGAACTGGCGGTTCGTCAGGTCGGTGACGAGGAAGGCTACCGGATAGGTGAAGGCACCCCAAGTCAGAAGGTCGCCGAGGTTGATACCAAACAGCGAGCCCGACAGCGGATATTGCACCAGAACATTGGAGGCGACGACGACGAGCGTCATCAGCAGAACATAGATAAGCGTAAAGCGCAGATAGGGCATTTTTTTATCCTGGGTGATGCCACCAGTTGGAGCCAAACATCGGAAGGAAACGTCTCAAACGGTTTCCATAGACTCGATGTACCTAAAATCTGGAACAAACAAAAGGCTTGAGCGGCAAAAGCCATTCAAGCCTTCTGAATATCAGATGATGTCAAAACCGCTATTAAGCAGCTTCAGCCGTCTTCTTGGCGATCTGGCGGCGCAGGAGACGAGCGCGCATGCTCAGTTCGTTTTCGCCGGACTTCAGAAGGAAGGCATCGAGGCCGCCACGGTGTTCAACGGAGCGCAGAGCGGCTGCGGAAACACGCAGGCGGAAGCGCTGGCCGAGAGCATCGGAGATCAACGTGACCTGGCAGAGGTTCGGAAGGAACCGGCGCTTGGTCTTGTTGTTGGCGTGGCTGACGTTGTTGCCCGTCTGGACGCCCTTGCCGGTCAATTCGCATACACGGGACATGGGTACACCTATTTCGTTTCGTCTGTTTCACCACTGGCTCGCCACCGGCAAAACCGGGGTGGCAATCCAACTGGCCATGATTGGAAAGTTGCGGTTCTATAGTCAGACGAGACTGAACAGTCAAGCCGCTCGCGATCAAATCAAAGGAAATTCCGGCGTTTTCAACCGTCGTCCGCTTTTTTATTGCCACAAGTCAGCGTATATGATCGCCCGATAAGGCCGCTTCCGCGCCTCTTTTAAGGTGATATCGAAATGATTGCCAGAGGAAAAAGCATTTTCGTGGCCGCTGCTATGGTGTTTGCGGGCGTCTCCCCCTCGCTCGCCGCCGAAGCGCGCCACACAAGCGAATACAGCATCAATCTCGGCATCCTGCCGATCGCGCGGGCGAGTTTTTCGACTCGCATGGACGGGCCGAATTATTCGATCTCCGGTTCCTTCAGCGCCGCCGGCCTTGCCAGCATTCTGAAGGATATTTCCGGCAAGACGACGGTCTCCGGCGCCAAGCGCGGCCACCGGCTGCAGGCCAACGAATATTCGCTGGTCTACAAGGACGGCAAGCGCGTGCGAACCTATGATGTGGTCTATCGCAACGGTAACGTCACATCGACGACGGTGAAACCCGAACCGAAGGCCCGGCCGGACAATTGGGTGGACGTGAAGGACCGTGATCTTCGCTCGGTTCTCGATCCGATTTCCGGCCTCATCATTCCCGCCGGCGGCCGCATCTGCCCGACGCGCCTGCCGATCTATGACGGTGAGTCGCGACTCGATCTCGTTTTGAGCTCCAGCGGCACCAAGCCGTTCAAGACCAATGGCTTCAGCGGCGACGCCATCGTCTGCAAGGCGCGTTACGTGCCGAAGTCGGGTTACCGGCAGGGACGCAAGGATATCGAATATCTGAAATCCATTTCCATGGAGATCTGGTTCGCCAAGTCGAACAATATGGATGTCTATGCGCCCGTTTATGCGATCATCCCGACGCGGGTGGGGCAGGTTTATATTACCGCTACGAAATATGGCGGCTGACCAAAGCTGACGGTGGCGTAAGAAAAGCAGACGTTGCGGCGTATTTCTTCTCCACGCCGGGGAGAAGGTGACCCGAAGGGTCGGATGAGGGGGCGCCGTTGCCGTATCTCACGACTCTAGCCTCCTCATCCCGCTGCCGCGGACTTCTCCCCCTCGGGGAGAAGAAACTTGTGGTGCTCACTCACTCCACAGGCGATTTCTGTAGGTTCAGGGCACATGCCCAGGCGACCAACCGGGTTCGGCCATGACGAAGCTCGAAAAGGCAAAGCCCGGCGAGACGGTGCAGCCGACGAGCGTGAAATCGCCGAGGCTTTCCGCCGATTGCCAGCAATTGGCCGGCACGATCACCTGTGGACGCTCTCCCTCCAGAATGGCGCGGCCAAGCGTGAAGGTCTGCACCTCCCGGCCGTCCTGCGAAAGATGCAGCGCGATCGGCGCGCCGGCATAATAGTGCCAGACCTCTACCGCATCGGTGACCCGGTGCCAGTGCGAACGCTCACCCTTTTCCAGAAGATAATAGATTGCCGTGGAATGGCCGCGCTCGCCGCCGACCGTGTCGCGGAAAGTCTGGTGGTAGAATCCGCCTTCCGGATGCGGCTCCAGCCCCAGTTCGCGAATGATCGCCTGCGCTGACAGATCCGTTGCCATCAGAAATTATCCTTGCGTGTACGGATTTCGGCAAAGACATCGGCGTCCGTGGCGCTTTCAAGGCCCAGATGTCTGCGGATGCCGGCATCGGCCACCCGCATATAGGGGTTGGTCTGTTTTTCGAGCCCGATGGTGGTGGGAATAGTGAATTCATTCGCCTGACGCGCCTTCTCGATGCCTGCCGCACGCGCGCTCAGCACGGCATTGTCGGGATCGACGGTGAGGGCAAAGCGTGCATTCGCAAGCGTATATTCGTGGCCGAAATAGACCTTGGTCTCATCCGGCAGGGCCATCAATTTCTGGAAGGAGTGCCACATATCGGCCGCCGGGCGTTCGAACAGCCGGCCGCAGCCCATGGCGAACAGCGTATCGGCGGCAAACAGCAGGCCGTCATCCGGCAGATAATAGCAGATATGACCCGCCGTATGGCCGGGTGTGGCGATGACCTGAACGCGGCGGCCGGCGAATTCGAATTCGTCGCCATCGGCCTGCGAGCGGTCGAGGCCAGGGATCGCAATCGCCTCGTCATAGGGGCCGTGCACCTCGCAGCGGAACTTGTCCTTCAGCGCCAGATTGGCCTCCACATGGTCCTGATGGTGGTGGGTGGTGAAGATATGGGTGAGCTTCCAGCCGTGGCCGTCGAGAGCGAGCAGGATAGGGCCTTCTTCCGGCGCGTCGATGGTGGCCGTCGCCCCGCTTTCGGGATCGTGCAACAGAACCCCGAAATTGTCGCTGCGGCAAAGAAAGACGTCTATTTCCAAAGGTTTCATCGTATCCTCTCCGTTTGCCGGCCAAAACCGGCGCATTCGCCCGCCTGACTTTCCCAACTGACTTCCAATGTAGGGGCTGACGCCTTGAAGTCCAACCGCCTGATGCTACATTCTCGCCATGAATACCGATATCGTCGATCTGCGCGAATTCTATCATTCACCGCTTGGCCGCTCGGCCGAGCAGGCGATCACCATGGCGCTTTCGACGCTGTGGCCGCCCTTGCCGGAAGAGCGGCTGGTCGGCCTTGGTTATGCGGTGCCGTTTCTGGAACGGTTCCGCCGCGATACGGAGCGCACCTTCGCCTTCATGCCGGCGGGGCAGGGCGCTGTGAACTGGCCGGCGGGCGAATTTTCCTCCACCGCGCTGGTGTTCGATGAGGAACTGCCGCTGCCCGATTCGTCGATAGACCGGGTGTTGATGGTGCATGCGCTGGAATTTGCCGAAAATCCGCGGGAAAGCCTGAAGGAACTTTGGCGGGTGCTGGCGCCCGGTGGCCGTCTGGTGATCGTGGTGCCGAACAGGCGCGGGGTCTGGGCGCGCATGGAACATACGCCCTTCGGTTCCGGCCGGCCCTATTCGCGCGGGCAGCTGACGGCGCTGCTGCGCGAAACCAATTTTACGCCGGGTGCTTCCGCCGAGGCGCTGTTCTTTCCCCCCACCACAAGCCGCCCGGTGCTGAAATTCCGCCGTTACCTCGAACTGACCGGCCGTCGCCTCTGGCCGCTGTTTTCCGGCGTCATCGTGGTGGAAGCCCAGAAGCGCCTCTATCAGGGATTGCCCGTCACCCAGCGCGCCTCGCGCCGCGTTTTTGTGCCCGTGCTCGCGCCGCAGGGGGTTCCAACGACTCGCGCGGCTGCAAGCCAAGTAAAGCCGCGCTGACCCTCGACAAAGCGCCCATTCCGGTCTAATGCCTCCGGCATTGCTTTTGCCGGGTTCTCCGGCGTTTTTCCAAAGGTCGATCAAATGAGTGCAGAGCTTAGCCAACCTGTTCCGCGTCCGGGTATTCTGGATATCGCCGCTTATGTTCCCGGCAAGGAACATGTGGACGGCGTCGCGAAGGTTTATAAGCTCTCCTCCAATGAAACACCGCTTGGGCCGAGCCCGAAGGCGATCGAGGCTTTCGGCACGGCCGCCAGCCATCTGGAAATCTATCCGGACGGTCAGGCGATTGCGCTGCGCCAGGCGATTGCCGACGTGCACGGTCTCAACATCGCAAACATCCTGTGCGGCAACGGGTCGGACGAGCTTCTCGGCCTGCTTTGCCACGTCTATCTGGGTTCCGGCGATGAGGCGATCATCACCGAACATGGTTTCCTCGTCTACAAGATCCAGATCATGGGTGCGGGCGCGACCCCGGTGACGGTGAAGGAAAAGGATTGCGCGGTGGATGTGGATGCGATCCTCGCCGCCGTGACACCGAAGACCAAGATGGTGTTTGTCGCCAATCCGGGTAACCCCACAGGCACCTATGTTCCGGTCGCGGAAATCCGCCGCCTGCAGGCCGGTCTGCCCAAACATGTCGTGCTGGTGCTGGATGCGGCTTACGCTGAATATGTGCGCAAGAACGACTATGAGGCCGGTCTTGAGCTGGTCTCCGGCAACCGCAACGTGGTGATGACCCGCACCTTCTCGAAGGTCTATGGCCTCGCTGCCCTGCGTGTCGGCTGGATGTATGGCCCTGCCGCCGTCATCGATGCGCTGAACCGCGTGCGCGGTCCTTTCAACATGAGCGCGCCGGCCATCGCGGCCGGTGCTGCTGCCATCCGCGATCAGGCCTTCGTTGAAAAGGCCGTGGCGCACAATGCGCTGTGGATGGAAAAGCTTGTCACGGCCTTTACCGGTCTCGGCCTCACGGTCACGCCGTCGGTCACCAACTTCATCCTTATCCATTTCCCGGATCAGGACGGCAAGCGCGCGACGGATGCGGATGAGTTCCTGAGCCGCCGCGGTTACATCCTGCGTGCGGTGCGCGGTTACGGTTTCCCGAATGCGCTCCGAATGACTGTCGGTTCTGAAGAGGCCAATCTCGGCGTCATCGCGGCTCTCACCGAGTTCATGGGGCAGGCGTGATGGGTGAAATCATGTTTGAACGCATCGCGCTGATCGGCATCGGCCTGATCGGCTCGTCGATTGCCCGCGATATCAAGGAGCTGGGCCTTGCCCGCCATGTGACGATTTCCACCCGCAGCGAAGACACGCTGAAACGGGCGGAAGAACTGGCGCTCGGTACGGATTACACGGTTTCGGCGGCGGAAGCGGTGAAGAACGCCGATCTCGTCATCGTCTCGGTGCCGGTCGGTGCTTCGGAAAGCGTGGCGCAGCAGATCGCGCCGCATCTGAAACCGGGTGCCATCGTCACCGATGTCGGCTCCACCAAGGCTTCGGTCATCGCGCAGATGGCGCCGCATATGCCTGACAATGTGCATTTCATTCCCGGCCATCCGCTGGCGGGCACGGAAAAATCCGGTCCGGATGCCGGTTTTGCCGGTCTTTTCCGCGATCGCTGGTGCATCTTCACGCCGCTGCCGGGCACGGATGCTGCAGCGCTGGAAAGGCTGCAGGATTTCTGGCGGGCGCTCGGTTCGCGTGTGGATGAAATGGATGCCGAGCACCACGACAAGGTTCTGGCGATCGTTTCGCATCTGCCGCACATCATCGCCTATAATATCGTTGGCACTGCGGATGATCTGGAGACGGTGACCGAATCGGAAGTCATCAAATATTCCGCCTCCGGTTTCCGTGACTTCACGCGTCTCGCCGCCTCCGATCCGACCATGTGGCGCGATGTTTGCTTGCACAACAAGGATGCGATCCTCGAGATGCTGGCGCGCTTCTCCGAAGACCTCGCTTCCCTGCAAAGGGCGATCCGCTGGGGAGAGGGCGACAAGCTGTTCGAACTGTTTTCCCGCACGCGCTCCATCCGCCGCTCCATCATCGAGGCTGGTCAGGACGTCGATACGCCGGACTTCGGGCGTCATGCGCTGGATCAGAAGAAGTAAGCCTGCAAGACAAGGCGCGATCTTCTCTCTTCGTCATGCCGGATTTGATCCGGCATCCAGCCACGGCGCGTTTGCGCCGTGAGGTGAGTCTTACGCGATCAAGGGCTTGATCGCGCTGGACCCCGGTCAGGTCCGGGGTGACGGAGCGGGGCGCTACAGCTCAAATCGGCGGGATTTTCCCAAGCGGAATGAAGCCGCTGACGGTGGCGCGGCCGCGATCCACCACGAGGTCAACGGATGCCCTGTCACCGCCACCGGCAAGCGCGCCGAGCAGTTTGCGGGCTGTATCGATGGTGGATTGCAGCTGCGGAAATGCCTGCTTGGCATTGTCCGACCAGGCGCCGAGCTTTTCGATTTCCAGCTTGAACTGGCCGGAGAGATAACCCTCATTGTCGAAGGAGAAGGGGCCGCTGATGCGCATGGTGCGGCCTTCGCCAATATCCGCCACCAGCCGGCGAAGCTCACCGCTCGTGCCATAAAGGCCGGATTTGTCGCTGCCATCCACCATGCCCGCCTTGCCCGCGAGCGTGACGTCAACGATGGCGTCGAGGCGGGGAAGAACCTGCGGCCAGTCCTTGATGACGGTTGCCGAATCGGTGAGCGTGATCGCGCCGTCGAGATCGGCGCCGTTCTGGCGCAGATGCATTTCCGTCTTGACGGCATCGAAATCGATGGTCTGGCCGGTGACGGAAGAAACCGCCTGCGCCTTCAGCCCGTCGATGACGAGCGAGCTGCGGTCGATGCCCTTCAGCTTGGTGACGATGCTGGACTGCATGTTCTTCCAGGCAGCCGAAATTGTCAGGCCGTGGGCCGAGCGGATTTCCGCCGGCGAATCGAGTTCCCAGACGATATGGCCGGGATTATAGACCTGCGCCGCCGAGCGAAGCTCGCCGAAGGAGGCGGAAACGCCGTTCTCCTTATCGTCCACCGTCACCTTGGAGCAGAAAAGGCCAATGCGGAAGGGATAACCCTTGAAGGCGATATCGCCGCATTCGCCGCTGACGCTGCGGGCCTGCGAGGGGGCGATGACGTTCAGCACCGTCTGCTTTAACCTGTCGGCGGCGTAAAACCACCCGGCGGTATAAAGTCCGATTACCACCACGATGGCGATGGCGAGCCAGAGGAATTTTTTGGCCGTGCCGGATTGGCTTGACGCTGCCATATTGATCTCCGATGAACAGACTTCAGACAATTTCGATTTGGCTTGGGATATGGACGATTTTTGGGTCTTTGGCTACGGTTCGTTGATGTGGAACCCCGGCTTCGCCTTTGAAGAGAGGCAGCAGGCGCGGTTACACGGGTATCGGCGCTCGCTCTGCATCAGTTCCAATTATTATAGAGGCACGGAGGAAAAACCCGGCCTCGTTCTCGGCCTGGAGCGTGGTGGCTCCTGCCTCGGCGTCGCCTTCCGCGTGCGGGGTGCGGACCATGATCCCGTCATGGCCTATCTGCGCGAGCGCGAGTTGGTGACGAATGTCTACAAGGAGCGGGTGGTTTCCATCGCGCTCGCCAATGGCCGGCGCGGCAGTGCGGTGACCTATGTGGCCGATCCCGCGCATGAGCAATATATCGGCGGTCTCGGCGTTGCCGAATCGGCTGTCATCATCGCGGCTGCGACTGGTCGCTCCGGACCGAATACGGATTATGTCTTCAACACCGTGCAGCACCTGCAGGAGATGGGCATTCGCGATTCGCTTCTGGAGAGCATCGCCAAAAATGTCGGCACGCTCGCCGCTCAGCCGGCCGCGGTTTCCTTGCTCTGAAGTTCGGCTATCCGCTTCACGGCGGTCGGCGGCAGCGGCAGGTGCGGGTTGTTGCGCACGGTTTCGAGCAGCAACTCGTCGCTCGCCTTTTCCGTCACATCGATCAAACGCTTGAAAAACACGTCCGGGTCCAGCCCCGGTTCGATGGCCGGCAGGATGCGCACCTTGAAGTGGCCGGGATAACGCATGGTGGACCGGCGCGGCCAGAAGAGGCCGGGATGCATGGCAACGGGAATGACCGGCACCTGCAGATCGCGGTAAAGCCTCGCGATGCCGTAACGATATTCGGGTTCGGCGCCGGGCGGGCGGCGTGTGCCTTCCGGATAGATGATGAGTTCGCGGCCAGCGGCCATTTCCTCTTTCGCCCGCTCCATCACCTTCAGCATCACCTTGCCGCGCGCGGCACGGTTGACCGGGATCATGCGCTGTTTCATCACATACCAGCCGAACAGCGGAATCCACATCAATTCCCGTTTCAGAATGTAGACGGGGTCTGGCAGGTTGGGCAGCAGCGCGTAGGTATCCCAGAAGGACTGGTGCTTGGGTGCGAAGATGCAGCCGGTTTCGGGAATATTTTCCAGCCCTTCAATCTCGAAGGTGGTGCCGACGATGGTTTTCATCAGCCAATGGTTGGACCGCGCCCAGTTCTTGGGAATTTCGAAGGCGATCTTGCGCGGCAGGATGAAATAGATCGGCGTCAGCACGATCATGCGGACAATCAGATTGAGGTAAAACAGCGTATTGAAAAGAAAAGAGCGCAGCTTGAGCATCAACAGCCTTCCCGGGATGCAGCCGTCCGAAGCCTTAAGCCCGATGCCGGATGCCGATGCCAGACGCCTACACGAAAACAAGGGGCGGCAGCAAGCGTGTTTCTGGACGCTTACGACGAAGCCGCCGTCACTTTCGGCGGGGCGTGGTCCGTGACGACCTTGCGCAGGCCGTCGCCCTTGCCGAAGCCGGTGAGGTCACGTCCGGCCGCCGCCACGAACTTCAGATATTCGTAGAGCATGGTTCTCACCACATCCGGTTCCACGAACCAGTTGGTGCGGGCGAGATCGGCGCTGATGACGGGATAGGCGATGAATTCCGTCTGCGGGCTGGCGCTGCGCAATTCATGCAGGCTGCGATGCATGTGGTAATTATTGGTGACGACGACAATGGAGGAATAGTTGTGGTCGCGTATCCAGCTTGCCGCCTCATTGGCGTTGCCGATCGTGTCGATCGCCTTGTAACCCATGTCCACGCAGCAGGAGAACATGTCGGATGACCCTTGCGTCATCTTGCGGATCTGCGCCCGGGTGGTGGCGGGGTTGACGCCGGAAATCAAGAGCCGCTTGCCCACACCGTCTCTCAGCAGGCCGACAGCCTGTTCGATGCGCTGATAACCGCCGGTGAGAACGATGATGGCATCGCCTCTCGCCCCCTCCGGTGGACGCATGGAGGCGACGGAATCGGCAAACCACAAAAAGCCGCCGGAAAATGCGCCGAGCGTGATGACGCAAAGCAGGATGAGACCGCGAATAAAACGGCGCAGAGGACCGCGCCGCGACAACAGGCCCTTTTGGCCCGGCCGCGCCGTCGTCTGATCCTGGTCCATCCGACTCACAAACATTCCTCCTGAATACTCGCCGATTAAGGCAAGGAACAGGCAATTTTGTCCACCGTCCGCAGGTTACATCCGGTGTGTGACGGCTTCAGTTTTTCTGCGGAATTTCGGAGGATAATCTCACGACGCAAGGCCATCGCTTTTCGACGGATCGGACCGGACGCGGTCAATATCGTCAATGGTGCGGATGACGGTCATGCGCGCGGTAATGGTGGTGAGAAGCGCGATTATGATCATCGTCATGGCGATGCCGAAATAACCGCCGAGACCGACCGAAAACGAGCCAAAAAGCGCGCTCGCCTGATCGCTCTGCGGCGTGGCGACCGTGCTCGATTGCCAGAACCCGGCCAAAAGGAACACGGCGGCGGCCAGCGCGCTGCCTGCCGCTGCCCCCTTGAGGCTGATCTTCAGAAAATGCTTCTGGAATTCGCGCGCCACGAAGCTGCTTTCGGCGCCGACGAAATGCAATACCTCGACAATGTGCCGGTTGCCGGACAGTGCACCGCGCGTGGCGAATACCACCGTCAGCACCATGGCGGTGAAGACGAGGATGAGCACGCCGACGCCGATCATGACGGTTGTTCTGGCCATGGAAACCAGCCTGTCCACCCAGGTGCGGTGGTCGTCCAGAAAGGCTTGCGGGATTTCCGTCTTCAGCATATCCCGCATCGCCTGGAAATCGGGCGGGTTGTTTTCATCGATGGTGATGACGACGAGGCGCGGTATGGGAAGTTCGGAGAGATCGAGACCGCTGCCGAGCCATGGCTCCAGCAGGCGCGAGGTCGCCGCATCGTCGAGGATGGTGCCGTCGCGGGTGCCGACGAAAGTGAGCGCCAGATTGCGCGCCTTGGTGAGCGCCGCATTCATGTCCAGCCCGTCCTCGGGTTTGATCTGGATGGTGATCTCGCGGGAAATCTGGCTCTGCCAGGTGGCGGCGGTGGCGCGCACCATGGAGACCGCGCCAAGCGTCAGGCAGGCGAGAAAGGCCATGATGGCAATCACCACCATCAGCGCATTGCCCTGAATGTTGGAAGGCGGCAGGATGGGCGCCATGGGGCGGATGCGCATGGGCGGGCGCTTCGGCTGCGCCGCTTCGGGCTTCAAGGCTTTGCGGTTGATCTCATTCATAGATATCGAGCCGCCCTTCGGTCAGGATCATCCGGCGCGCATCGATCTGGTCCATCAGCGCGAAATCGTGCGTGGCGATGACGACGGCCGTGCCCAGCCGGTTGAGTTCCAGGAAGAGGTTCAGCAGGCGTTTGGCCATGGGCGGATCGACGTTGCCGGTCGGCTCATCGGCCAGCAATATTTCCGGCTGGTCCATCAGCGCGCGGGCAATGGCGGCGCGCTGCTTTTCCCCGCCGGAAAGGATGGCTGGCAGAACATTGATACGCTCGCCAAGCCCGACCCATTTCAGAAGCTCGATCACATCGTTGCGATAGGCGCTTTCTTCCTTGCCGCGCACGCGCAGCGGCAGGGCGACGTTTTCATAGGTGGTCAAATGATCGAGCAGACGGAAATCCTGAAACACGATGCCGACGCGGCGGCGCAGCATCGGCAACTCACTGCGCGGAATGCGCGACACATCGCGGTTGAACATGCGGATATTGCCGCGTGTTGGCTGCAGCGACATCAAGAGCAGGCGCAACAGCGTCGTCTTGCCGGCACCCGACGGGCCGGTCAGAAACTGGAACGACCCTTTGGGAATGTCGAAGGTCATGTCCCTCAGGATCTCGGGTCCCATGCCGTAACGCAACCCGACATTTTCGAAATGGATCAACGGACTTCCAGTCTCTTCGTTTCGTGGTGGTTCGCAAGCCGCCGACGCGTGGGTTCGGATGTCGGGGTTTAAACCGGTTCCGGTGGCCTGCGCGAGCCGTTTTTGCGAAGCATTAACCAATTAAATTTAAAACTTGGCAGGATTCGTTGCAATGCCCAGTTTTGCGGGCCGGAAAACCTGACCGGGGAATTCTATGGCTATGTTCCGTTCATCTCGCCGGCAAGCGGCATTCGATTTTGACCTCCTGATGCCGGAAACACCGGCGCGCCGAACGGCACGGGCGGCAAATCCCGACCGCGATGTGGTAGACGCGGAATTTGTCACCATCAAGGAAAACCGTGCGCGCCAGCCCGGAAATGACAATCGTGGCGCAGCGCGCCGGCAGATGGCAAAGCCACCCGTGACCATCGGTGTGCTCGGCCTTGCTTTCATCGGCTGGCTGGATCGCAGATTGTCGCGCCTTTCGGCGGATGCCTATTCGGCGCTGGTGGCGGGGCTCGCCATTCTCGTTTTCGTCTGCTCGGGCGGCCTGTCTGTCGTGGTGCCGGAAAAGACGGCTGTTGCGGCTTCGGTCAACCCGCTCGCCATTTCCCATGTCTCCGTGACCCCGCAGGAGGCGGGCGGCATGGATATTCTGCTCATCAGCGGCATTGTGGAAAACAATGGCGGCAATCTGGAAGAGGTGCCGGCCCTTCGCGCCGATCTCTTCGCCGCCAAGGGACAGCTGGTGGCGAGCATGGTCATCGAGCCGCCGGTGAAAGAGATGCAGCCCGGTTTCAGCCACGGTTTTTCGGCAAAACTGCGCCATCCCGGTGGAAAAACGCCTGATATCAAGCTTTCCTTCGTTGAGGCGGGTGCGTCCGAACGCTGACTGTGCTAACGCCTGTCTTCTATTTTTACTGAAAGGTAAAATCGGCAAGGCGCAGCACAGGAGTAAGAATGCCCGTCGTCCGTGGAAAAAACATCGAGCCGCTTTATAGCGCCGAGCAGATCGCCGAGCGCAATCGCGACATGGCCAAGCACATTGCCAGCGGCCCGACCAAGGATTTGCTGGTCATCGCCGTGCTCAAGGGATCGTTCATTTTCGCGGCCGATCTTATCCGCGCGCTGCATGACAGCGGCCTAGCGCCCGAAGTCGAGTTCATCACGCTGTCCAGCTATGGCACCGGCACGGTTTCCCAAGGCGTCAGGATCGTCAAGGATATCGACAGTGACGTGAAGGACCGTGATGTCCTGCTGATCGACGATATTCTCGAATCCGGCCGCACGCTGCGTTTTGCCAAGGAACTGCTTTTCGAGCGTGGCGCCCGCAACGTCACCATCGCCGTGCTGCTCGACAAGAAGGTGAAGCGCAAGGAAGATCTGGAGGCCGATTATGTCGGTTTCGAATGTCCTGATTATTTCGTCGTGGGTTATGGCATGGACGTGGCTTATGCCTTCCGCGAACTGCCCTTCGTCGGCGTTGTGACCGGCGACGCCTGAGCTTATTTGCCGTGCCGGAACGGCACAGGGCGGAGACGCCTCATTAACCATTCACCCAGCCTAAGCCTGGGTGTTTACCTCTTGAAAAGAGGAGCCTGCGATGTTGCTCACGGCTGGAAATGATGCCCAGGAGCAATGAGTAATGGCGAAGATTCTGATTACCGAAGACGAGGATGCGCTGCGTTCTTTCGTGGCGCGGGCGCTCCGTCTCGACGGTCACGAGACCCATGAGGCGGCAGATGGCGAGCAGGGGCTGGAGAAGCTCCAGGAAACCAGTTTCGATCTTCTTCTTTCGGATATCCGCATGCCGGTCATGGATGGCATCGAGCTGGCGCACCGCGCTGCCGAAAGCTTCCCGGCCATGCGCATTTTGCTGATGACCGGTTATGCCGAACAGCGCGAACGCGCCGATGATCTGGCGGAGAAGATCGTTGACGTCGTTTCGAAGCCTTTTGCACTTCCAGATATTCGCAAGGCCGTGGCGCGTGCGCTTGCGGCCTGAACGGCGAGATTACAGAGATTGAAAGGGCGGCCAGGGGCCGCCTTTTTTGTTGGTCCGACTTCGTCTGCGGTTCTGCGCAATTCCCCACTTCCGTCATTCCGGCCTTGAGCCGGAATCCAGCCAGCCCAAGCCCTTGGGCTGAAGGGACTGCCTCTCGCCGCGCAGACGCGCGTCGGCTGGATGCCGGATCAAGTCCGGCATGACGGAGAAACTTTAGCTTCTAGGTAGAACGTAACGTAGCGCACCATAATCCGTGCGCACCTCTCACCGAATATCCAGCAACCGCTCCAGATAACGCCGTTCCACTTCACCCGGCGGGTTGTTACCGAGCTTTTCGCGGATGGCCTCGAGAATTTCACGGGCGCGCTGCACGTCGATCTCATCCGGCACCTTCACCTGATCGCCGAAATCCGGGCCGGTCGTGCTGCGCGGGCGGCCGAGCGGGTCGCGGCCATTTTGTCCGCCCTGGCCGGCCATGCCTTCCTGTCCCTGTCCGGGTTGCTGGCCCTGCTGGCGCATGGCCTGCATGATCTGGCCCATCATGTCCTGCGCGCCCTGTCGCAGCGCGTTCAGCGCATTGCCCTGGCCTTCGACCGCCTGTTCGCCCTGGCCCTTGCCCAGCGCTTCGCCGGCGCCCTGCATTTCCTGCTGGGCCTTGCCGAAGTTTTCGCCCGGTTCCATGCCGAGATCGCGAAGGCCCTGCTGCAATTCCCCGAGCTGCTTGCCGAGCGCATCCTGCTGCGCCCGCAGGTTTTTCAGCGCGTCGCGCAATTGCTCGGCGGTCATCCGGTCGGTCTGCTGTCCGCCCTGCCGGCCGTTTTGACCCTGTTGGCCCTGTTGATCTTGTTGGCCCTGCTGGCCTTGCTGGCCCTGTTGCGGCGGCTGACCATTCTCGCCCATCTGCTGGTCGTCTTCGTTTTCGCCGCCCTGCTGCGGGTCGCCGCGCTGCATGCGGTCGCGAAGCGCCTGATCAAGCTTGAAGGTCTCGTCCATCAGCTTCTGCTGCTGCTGCAGGATTTCGCCGAGCTTGTCGATCTGCTGGCGCATCTTGCTGCTCTGCTGCTGCCCCTGCTGGCCCTGACGCTGCGGCCTGCCGGCCTGCAGATTGTTCATCATGCGCTGCAACTGCGAGAGCATTTCCTGCGCCGCATCGCGGTTGCCGGAAAGGGCGAGGTTCTCGATCTGGTTCATCATGTTTTCCAGATCGCGCTGGCGCAGAACGTTCTGGGCCTGGTTATTCAAGTTGGCTTGCGGCGCGTTCTGCATACGCTGGGCAAGTTCGCTCATGAACTGCTGCATGGCTTCGCGCAGCTCCTGCATCAGCTTGGCGATCTCCTCGTCGGAGGCGTTGCGCTGCAAGGCTTCCGAAAGCGCGTTCTGCGCATCACGCAGACGTTTTTCCGCCTGCGAAAGATCGCCATCCTCGATGCCGAGCGCGATTTCCCAGAGATAATCCGCCGTGTTCTTCAGCATCTCCTGATTATAGGCGAGACGCATGCGCGTCTGCGCCGATTGCAGCAGGAGATAATGCGTGGTGTTGGGAATGGTCTCTTCCGGACGCAGGCCCACCGCCTCGTTATAGGCGATCGCCTTGGGCATCTGGCGCGTATCCAGCGAGAAGATCTGCCGCTGTTCGACGATGGCAGCAGCAAGCGGTTCGGAGAAGTTGCGGCCCGGCAGCACCATTTCATGCGCGGGACTGCGGCCGGTCTGGCCGGCGCCATCCGTTGCCACCAGCGTGATGCGCACGCGTTTGCCGGCCATTGGATGTTCGGTCAGGTTGCGGCTGGTCAGGCCCTTGATTTCGCGATTGTTCTGCCGTGGCAGATCGAGCTTGAATTCCGGCGGCGGGTAAAGTGCCGTCGCGCCTTCCGCCACGCCGACGGGCTCGATGATGGCATGGGCTTCCTTCAGGCCATAATCGTCCTTGGCGGTGAAGCCCACTTCCAGCGCGCCATTGACGGCGCGGCGCGGCATGTTGTCGAAGGCGATGCTGGGCGGCTGGTCGGGAATGACGTTGAACACCCATTGCTCGCCATTGGCGGTGATCATGCCGCTTTCGGTGACATCCATGGCGAAAGTGCGCGGCGCAACGGGCTGATCGGCCGAGCGTGCCGGCGCCTGAACGGCAACATCGCCGCTTGCGCTGTCGGCACGCGCCGCCTCGGGCGCGAGCTTCTGCAATGCGCCCGCCATTTCCGGCTCGAAGGTCACTTCCTCGCCGCCATCACCGCCGGTCATGCGGATCGTCAGCTTGGAAGATTGCGGCACGGAAACCGCGTCGCGGCCGCTCGCATCGCGTCCGGTCAGGAAGATCGGCGCGCGGCCGGTATAGGCGGGCGGCGTGACCCATGCATCGAGACGAATATCGGGATTGAGCGGACCGACGGCCGGCCGGCTGCGGAAGGCATCTGCAATTGTGCCCGCACCATTCGAATAGGAGAAACCGAATGCTGCTGCCAGAACGAGGGCGGGGATGGCGCGCAGCGCCAGACGGTCGTAGCGGGCAATATCGGGTTTCGGCAGGCCGGCATTAAGCGCAGCGATGCGCTCCGCCATGCGGATCTGGTGTTCTTTCCAGAGTGTGCGGGAAAACGGGGTGTCGAAGGCCGGTTCATCCTCCTGCACGCCGACCGGCTGGTGCGCCAGCCCGTTGCGATCTTCCAGAAGTCGGGAGGCTTCATGATCCGTTGGCCATTTCAGCCGCAGGATCGGCAGAAGCGTGGCGATGAAACTGAAAACCAGAACGAAAACGATGCCGAGCCGCAGGAAATCCGGCATGTGCCGGTAAAGACCGAACCAGGCGAGCGCCAGAAACACGGCGGCAATGGAAAGCGGCCAGAGCGTTTTCGGGGCAATTTTTTCCGAAAGCAGGACGATTTTTGCGAAGAAGCGCTTGGCGGCAACCCGGCGGGCAAGGTCCGGCCGCTGCGCGAATGCGCCGGTCGGGCGCTTTCTGCCTGTCCTGTCCTCTCCGCCAGTCTTGTCCTCTCCGGCAGTGGTCATCAATCCGTTCTCCCGGTTCTGGCCACGTCGAACGCCATTCGTGGAATGACGCGCTTTTCATATCACGGAGGCAAGGATAACATTCTTTGTGGCGAAGACGAGGGCACCTAAGCCCTCACCCCCATTTTTTAGGCAGCTTCGCTTGATTGTGATCGGTGACGCCGGATAGCGGGCGGTATCAGTCCAGCCAGGCGGGTACGGAATCGAGAGCGATCAGCTCCTCATAGGTGCCGCGCGGGCGGATGACGTGGAACTTGTCATCCTTTACCAGCACTTCCGGCACCAGCAGGCGCGAATTATAGGTGCCGGCCTGCACTGCGCCATAGGCTCCGGCGGAGCTGACGGCGATCAGATCGCCCGGTTGTGGTGCCGCCATTTCGCGGTCCAGCGCCAGATAATCGCCGGTTTCGCAAACCGGACCGACGATGTCGGCCTTGATGCGCGGCGCGTCCTCGGACGGTTGCACCACCGGGCGGATGCCGTGATAGGCCTCGTAAAGTGTGGGACGGATAAGATCGTTCATCGCACCGTCGACGATCACGAAGGTCTTTTCGCCGCCATCCTTCACATAGATCACTTCCGTCACCAGAATGCCGGCATTACCGACGATGAGGCGGCCCGGTTCGGTGACGATCTTGCAGTTGAGGCTCTTCAGCTCGTTCTTGACGATATGGGCATAGGCATCCGGCAGCGGCGGCGGATTGTTGTCGTCGCGGTAGGGAATGCCCAGCCCGCCGCCGATATCGACGTGGCTGATTGCATGGCCGTCCGCGCGCAGCGCCTCGACGAGTTCACGCAGCAGCCGGAAGGCATCCTCGAAAGGCTGCAATTCGGTGATCTGGCTGCCGATATGCATGTCGATGCCGGTGACTTCGATGCCGGGCAGGGTGGCGGCATGGGCGTAGACCGCGCGCGCACGCTCATAGGAAATGCCGAACTTGTTTTCCTTCTTGCCGGTGGAAATCTTGGCGTGGGTGCGCGCATCCACATCGGGGTTGATGCGGAAGGAGACATGCGCCCGCTTGCCGGCCTTGATGGCGCGCAGGTTGAGGACTTCCAGTTCCGGCTCGGATTCGATGTTGAAACAGTAGATGCCGGCTTCCAGCGCATAATCCATTTCGGCGACGGTCTTGCCGACACCCGAGAACATGATGCGGTTTGCCGGCACGCCGGCAGCCAGCGCGCGGCGCAGTTCGCCGCCCGAGACGACATCGATGCCGGCACCGAGCTTCGCCAGCGTCTTCAAAACCGCCTGGTTGGAATTGGCCTTCATGGCGTAACAGACCATGGCGTCCACATCGGCAAACGCACCTGAGAACACCTTGTAGTGGCGTTCCAGCGTTGCGGTGGAATAGACGTAGAAGGGGGTGCCGACCGCCTTGGCGATCTCAGGCACAGGCACGTTTTCGGCGTGAAGCACACCGTCTATATAGCCAAAATGGTTCACGGCTTTTTACCCGTCAGAGAAGCTTGTCGAGGATGAAGGGCCGTTCCGCCGTTGCCGGCTTCGGCTCACTGCCATCGGCGGCGCGTTTGTTGCGCATTTCGACCGGCGTGCTCGGCGGGTCGATGTCGCCCTTACGCCCGCAGGCGCTGAGAGCAAGGCTGACGGCGAGCGTCATGCCGATGGGAACGATGAGTTTGCGCGCGGTTTTTGAAAGCATGGGCCTGTCCAAAGGAAATATGTGCCTCTCTGATAACGAAAAACAGGGCGCTTGTGCACCCTGTTTCTTGTGATCGCAGCGTAACGCGATTTTATCAGTTGCGTCCACGCCACCAGGCGATCTGCTTCTTCACTTCGGAAGGCGCCGTACCGCCGAAGCTGGTGCGGCTGGCGACCGATGCCTCGACGGACAGAACGTCGAAAACACCCTTGGTGATGCCGGGGTGAATGGCCTGCAAATCCTCAAGCGAAAGATCGGCCAGATCGCAGCCCTTCTTTTCGGCGAGCGCCACGGCATTGCCGGTCACATGATGGGCATCGCGGAAGGGCAGGCCCGCTTCGCGCACCAGCCAGTCGGCAAGATCGGTGGCGGTGGAATAACCCGAACCGGCGGCGGCGCGCATACGGTCCTTGCGCACTTCAAGGTCACGGATCATGCCGGACATGGCCGCAATCGCCAGTTCCAGGCTCTCGGCGGCGTCGAAAACCTGTTCCTTGTCTTCCTGCATATCCTTGGAATAGGCGAGCGGCAGGCCCTTCATGACGGTCAGCAACGCCACCAGCGAGCCGTTGATGCGGCCGGTCTTGGCGCGCACCAGTTCGGCGGCGTCGGGGTTCTTCTTCTGCGGCATGATCGAGGAGCCGGTGGAGAAGGCGTCCGACAGGCGGATGAAACCGAATTGCGGTGTCGACCAGATGACGATCTCTTCGGCCAGCCGCGATAGGTGCGTGGCGCAGATCGAGGCGATCGACAGGAATTCCAGCGCGAAATCGCGGTCGGAGACGGTGTCGATGGAGTTGCGGGTCGGTTCGCGGAAACCAAGCGCTTTCGCCGTCATGTGGCGGTCGATCGGGTAACCGGTGCCGGCAAGTGCTGCAGCGCCGATCGGGCTTTCGTCCAGATGCTCGATGGCGTGGCGCACGCGGGCGCGGTCACGGCCGAACATTTCCACATAGGCCATGCAATGGTGACCGAAAGTCACGGGCTGGGCCGTCTGCAAATGGGTGAAGCCGGGCATCACGGTATCGGCATTTTCCTCGGCGCGATCGAGGAAGGCGGCGATGAGCGCCGTCAGCATACCTTCGGTCTTCTGCAATTCTTCCTTCACCCACAGGCGGAAATCGAGCGCGACCTGGTCGTTGCGCGAGCGGGCGGTGTGCAGGCGGCCGGCGGCCGGGCCGATCAATGTTGCAAGCCGCGCCTCGATGTTCATGTGAATATCTTCGAGCTTGCGCGAAAATTCGAAGCTGCCAGTTTCGATCTCTGACAGGATCGTGTTCAGGCCGTGAGTGATCTTGTCTTTATCTTCGTGCGAAATAATGCCCTTTTCCGCCAGCATGGCGGCATGCGCCATAGAGCCGCGGATATCCTGGGCGTAAAGCTTCTTGTCGAAGCCGATGGAGGCATTTATCTCTTCCATGATGGCAGATGGCCCGGAAGCGAAACGTCCGCCCCACATCTGGTTGGAGGATTTCTGATCTGTGCCGTCAGCCATGTTCGCAGTGCCCTGGAGTATTCGATGACAGAAAAAAGGCCGTTCAGGCTTCCTTCCGCCAGATTGGTTGCAATTGCTGCCGTTGCCGGTCTCTTAAGCGGCGCGGGCGCGGTCTGGTTCAGGCATATTGGGTCTGAGAGCCCGGTTCAAGGGGCAGCGGTGGCCGAGGGCGGTTTATGTGAGGGTGCTGCAAACCGCATCGCTTCGCTGAAACCGTTTCTGAAGGGGCAGGTGGCGGCGATGTCGGCGGCGGATAAGCCGCGTGTCGTTCCGCTCTCCTTCAAGGGGCCTGAGGCCAAGGACATGACGCTTGCCGACCTCAAGGGCAAGGCGGTTCTTTTAAACCTCTGGGCCACATGGTGCGTGCCCTGCCGCGAAGAGATGCCGGCGCTGAACGCGCTGGAACATGAAAAGGGCGGCGACGGTTTTGAGGTCGTGGCCATCAATATCGATGTCGGCGGGGATGAAAAACCGAAAGCCTTCATGGATGAATACAAGATCGATGCGCTGAAGCACTACCGCGACAGTTCCATGGGCGTCTTCAACGTCCTGAAGAAGGAAGGCCTCGCTTTTGGCCTGCCGGCAACCCTGTTGCTGGATGAAAACGGCTGCCTGCTCGCCGCCATGAACGGCCCGGCCGCCTGGGACAGCGACGATGCCAAGGCGCTGATATCGGCGGCGACGGTAAAATGACGCCGATGGCGGGCTGGCGAGCGGCACGGGCCGCAAATCGCCTCCCGCATGGGTGTCCATCCGGGCAGGCGGATGCAGACAAATCTGCGTTCCCTTCGTATAATGATCGGCCTTCGCCATGAATGGGTGACGACATGGAGTTGCTTATCCCCCGGCTGGGTCTTGCCCTTGCCATCGGCCTGCTCGTTGGCCTCGAGCGGGGCTGGCGGGAACGCGATGAACCGGCCGGCAGCCGTACCGCCGGGATCAGGACTTACGGCATTTCAGGATTGCTCGGAGGTGTGTTTGGTGCGCTGGCCGATGAGCAGGGCAATGCTTTCGCCTTTGCGGCGGGTTTTCTCGGATTCGCATTCAGTTTTTCATGGTTCAAGCTGCGCGAGGCGCGCCATGACAATGATTTCAGTGTCACCGGCGTCGTTGCGGCGCTCTGCGTTTTTGCCCTCGGCGGGCTTGCGGTAACGGAGCAATATCAGGCGGCGGCGGCTGGTGGGGCGGCCCTTGCGGCCCTGCTCGCGGGTAGGGAAGTTCTCCACCGTCTGCTGGAACGGCTGACATGGATCGAACTGCGCTCCGCGCTGGTGCTTGCCGTGATGACCGCCGTTGGCCTGTCGATCCTTCCGAACCGGACAATCGATCCGTGGAGTGGTTTCAACCCTTGGGAAATATGGCTGTTCACCGTGATCAGCGCCACGATTTCCTATTGCGGCTATATCGCCGTGCGCCTCCTCGGCTCAACCCGTGGCCTGCTGGTGACCGGGCTGGCTGGCGCCCTCGTCTCCTCGACGGCCGTAACCGCCAGCTTCGGTCAGAAGGCGAAAAGCGGTGAAAACGTGTGGCCTCTGGCCGGTGTGGCGGCGCTGGCAGCGGCCGTATCGCTGCTCCGGGTTCTCGTTATCGTTCTCGCCCTTTCGCTGACGACGTTTTCCCTCATCGCACCGGCAACGCTGGCCGCTGCATTGGTTCTGGGGTTGAGCGGAGCCGGTCTCATAAGGCTGCAGACCATGCAGTCCGGACAGGCAATCGACGCAAAAAACCCGTTCGACCTCGTGCCCCTCGCCATTTTCGCCACGCTTTTTGCCGTGACGAGAACGCTGAATGCCGTTCTTCTCGTCTGGATCGGCGCGGGTGGCTTCATCGTCCTCACGGCTTTGTCGGCCATATTCGATGCGGATGTCGCCGTTCTTAGCGCGCTGCGAACCAACACGCAGAATCTCTCGCCGGATATCGTGGCAAGCGCGATCCTCGCCGCTCTCGCCACCAACGCGGTAGGACGCGTATTCGTCGCCGGCGTTTCCGGAACGCTAGTCTATTGCGGGTTGCTCACCGTTGCATCCGTCCTCGCCGCCGGCGTCGGAGCGGTTACTTATCTGCTGGTCGCCTGAGGGTTCAGGTGAAGGGGATCAGCGTGTCGGAACAGGCGTCTCGCCGCGATAGTCGTAGAAGCCGCGGCCGGACTTGCGGCCGAGCCAGCCGGCCTCGACATATTTGACCAGCAGCGGGCAGGGGCGATACTTGCTGTCGGAGAGACCGTCATGCAGCACCTGCATGATCGACAAACAGGTGTCGAGACCGATGAAATCGGCAAGCTGCAGCGGGCCCATCGGGTGGTTTGCGCCAAGCCGCATCGCGGTGTCGATGGCTTCCACCGAGCCGACGCCTTCATAAAGCGTATAGATCGCCTCGTTGATCATTGGCAGCAGGATGCGGTTCACGATGAAGGCCGGGAAATCCTCGGCGACGGTGATCGCCTTTTCCAGCGTCCGCACATAGTCCTTCGCCGCGTCGAAGGTCTTTTCATTGGTGGCGATGCCGCGCACCAGTTCCACCAGCTTCATGACGGGCACCGGGTTCATGAAGTGGATGCCCATGAACTGTTCGGGACGGTCGGTGGCCGATGCAAGCCGGGTGATGGAAAGCGACGACGTATTGGTGGCGAGAAGCGCTTCGGGCTTCAGGACCGGGCAGACCTGCGCATAGATCTTGCGCTTGATCTCCTCGTTTTCCGTGGCGGCCTCGATAACCAGATCCATCGGCGCCAGATCGTTGATGTCGGTCGATCCGCTGATGAGCGTCAGCGCCTGCTTGCGGGCCTCGTCGGAAAGCTTGCCGTTGGTGACCTGGCGGGCGAGATTGCCGTTGATGGTGGCAAGGCCTGCTTCGATGCCTTCCTTCGAAAGATCGTAGATATGGACCCTGTAGCCGGCAATGGCGGAAACATGCGCAATGCCGCATCCCATCTGACCGGCTCCGATGACACCGATGTTTTTAAAGGGGGCGGTCATATGCGGTTCTCCCATGTGCTTCATCTGCAAATTCGCTGGCGATGTTACGCATATCGCCGAAAAAGAGAAGGCGGCGCGTTCAAAAAACGCGCCGCCTTCATCATGTATTTAAAATCAAAGGGCTTTTTGCAGTTCCGGCAGCGCCTCGAAGAGGTCTGCGACGAGACCGTAATCGGCGACCTGGAAAATCGGCGCCTCTTCATCCTTGTTGATGGCGACGATGACCTTCGAATCCTTCATGCCGGCCAGATGCTGGATGGCCCCCGAGATGCCTGCGGCGATGTAAAGCTGCGGCGCAACCACCTTGCCGGTCTGGCCCACCTGCCAGTCGTTCGGCGCATAACCCGCATCGACGGCCGCACGGCTGGCACCAACGGCGGCACCGAGCTTGTCGGCGACGGGAAGGATGACTTCCTTGAACTTCTCGGACGAGCCGAGCGCACGGCCGCCGGAGATGATGATCTTCGCAGAGGTCAGTTCCGGACGATCGGAAGAAGCCAGGGCATCGGAAACGAAGCTGGAGACACCGGGGTTTTCAGCAGCCGCGATCGTCTCGACCGCTGCCGAACCACCCTCGGCGGCGGCCGCAAAGGCGGTCGGACGCACGGTGATGACTTTCTTGGCGTCGGTTGCCTGCACCGTCTGGATGGCGTTGCCGGCATAGATCGGGCGCTTGAAGGTATCGGGCGATACGACCTCGATGATTTCCGAGACCTGCGCGACGTCGAGAAGAGCCGCAACGCGCGGCGTCACGTTCTTGGCGGATGCCGTCGCCGGCGCGATGATGACGTCATAGGAGGGGCTGAGCGAAACGACCAGCGCCGCCAGCGGCTCGGCGAGCGCATTGGCATAGGATGCGTCGTCGGCGAGCAGCACCTTGGAGACGCCGGAGAGTTTCGCCGCAGCGTCGGCTGCGCCCTTTGCACCGGAACCGGCGACCAGAATGTGGACGTCGCCGCCGATCTGGGTTGCCGCCGTCAGCGTCTTGCCCGTCAGGTCGGAAAGGGTTGCGTTGTCGTGTTCTGCCAGAAGAAGAATGGCCATGAGAATATCTCCCTTTTCCGAAACCTTAGAGGACGCCGTCGGCTTTGAGCTTTTCGACCAGCTCGGCAACCGAGCCGACCTTGATGCCGGCCTTGCGGCCTGCCGGCTCCTCGGTCTTCAGCACCTTCAGGCGCGGTGAAACATCGACGCCGAAATCGGCCGGGGCCTTCTTGTCGAGCGGCTTCTTCTTGGCCTTCATGATGTTCGGCAGCGAGGCGTAACGCGGCTCGTTCAGACGAAGATCGGTGGTGACGACGGCGGGAAGCTTCAGCTCCACCGTCTGCAGGCCGCCATCAACTTCACGGGTGACCGCGACCTTGCCGTCGGTCGGCACGACCTTGGAGGCAAACGTGCCCTGGCCCCAGCCGAGCAGGGCGGCCAGCATCTGGCCCGTCTGGTTGCTGTCGTCGTCGATCGCCTGCTTGCCGACGATGACGAGACCGGGCTGCTCAGCCTCAGCCACGCCCTTCAAGAGCTTGGCGACGGCGAGCGGCTCGACGGTTTCGTCGGTCTCGATCAGGATGGCGCGGTCAGCACCCATGGCAAGCGCGGTGCGCAGCGTTTCTTCCGCCTTGGCCGGGCCGATGGAGACGACCACGACCTCTTCGGCCTTGCCGGCTTCCTTCAGGCGAAGGGCCTCTTCCACCGAGATTTCGTCGAACGGGTTCATCGACATCTTCACATTGGCAAGCTCGACGCCGGAACCATCCGGCTTCACCCGGATCTTCACGTTGTAATCGACGACTCGTTTAACGGGAACAAGGATTTTCATCGGCGGCTTTCCTCAAACTCCTGTCCGCGGGGCGGGTAGACCGCGCGGACCTCCAAAAACAGGTTGGCGACATGGATAAGCATTTTTCCCGCAAATACAACGGAGCAATCCTCATTATCACATGCACGTAAGGCATATCTTACGTTGACGTTAACGTAAATACTCTATCTCTGACGACGGGTCTCATCTACCCCCGTCATAGCCCCGTTCGATTTGCGACAACCCTGCCGTTTGCGACGTATTCTTGAACTGCGCCGCCCTCGGCGCAACAATGCTGCGGTCAAACAGGGGAACCCCCGGCCTGCGCATGAAAATCACCATGATGGCGCCCGCCAGAATGCCGCCCACATGCGCCCCCCAGGAAACGTTTTCCTCCAGCCCCAGCGCCAGCATCAGGAACTGCTGGCCGATCCACAGCGCCAGCGGAATGAAGGCAGGCAGGGGCAGCGGGATGCGCATGAAGACCAGCACCCAGACACGCACCTTGGGATGTAATAGGAAATAGGCCGCAACCACACCGGAAACCGCCCCCGATGCACCGATCAGCGGCCCTTCGGAGGTGGGGGCGACCAAACCGTGGAACAATGCGCCGACAATCGCGCAGGCGAGGTAGAAGATCAGGAACCGGAAATGGCCGAGCGCATCCTCGACATTGTCGCCGAAGACCCAGAGAAACAGCATGTTGCCGGCCAGATGCCAGAAATCGAGATGCAGGAACGCATAGGTGACGACGGTCAGATCATCCGGCACCACCTGCAGGGCGGGTTCCAGATAGGCGTAATCGAATACGACGGCGGGAATGAAGCCGAGGCCGAGCGCTGCGGCATTGGCCTCCACATCGCTGGCCAGCACGCCGGTAAACAGCCAGACCAGCACATTGACCACGATCAGGCCGATGGTGACATATTGCAGCCGGATATGTTTGAGGGAATTCGCGTCGTGCAGCGGTATGAACATCGAATACCCTTCGTTTGCGCCACGGATGCGCTTTAGCGGTTCTTGCCGGGAACCCACAATATGTCGGCCCTGCCGGCCTCATTGGCGAAGCGGGCGGCGACGAACAGGAAATCGGACAGGCGATTGGCATATTTCAGGGCCGCCGGGCTGACGATCTCGTTGTCCGTGACGGAAAGTTCCACCATCAACCTCTCCGCCCGCCGGCAGACGGTGCGCGCCATGTGCAGATTGGCCGCTGCCGCGCTGCCACCCGGCAGCACGAAGGAGGTGAGCGGTTCGAGGGCGGCATTGAGGTCGTCGATTTCGTTTTCCAGCCGCGTGACCTGGCTTTCGACAATGCGCAGCGGCTCATAGGAAAGCGGCTTGCCATCATCAGGCGTGGCGAGATCGGCGCCGAGATCGAAAAGATCGTTCTGGATGCGGAACAGCATGGCATCCAGCGTTTCCAGCCCGCCGGTATGAAGCCGTGCGACACCGATGGCCGAATTGGTCTCGTCCACCGTGCCATAAGCCTCGACGCGAAGATCGTGCTTCAGCCGGCGCGGGCCGGAAACCAGCGCCGTCGTGCCCTTGTCGCCGGTGCGGGTGTAGATCTTGTTCAGCTTCACCATGTCAGCGGCCGCCGCCGGTGAGCCAGAGCGTGAGCATGATCAGCACGATGGCGACGGCCTGCAGGAGAAGGCGAAGCTGCATCAGCTTGTTGGAACGGTTGGCGTCCTGTCCCTTCAGCATGTTGAAGAGGCCACGTATCAGCACGATGACGACAAGGCCCATGACGATAAGGGCCAGAACGGTGGTGAAGCCGGACATTTAGGGGGTACTCCTCCTCAATCGAATCTGCGCAGCAGACGATAGAACAGTCCGGCAGGCAAGAGCCGTTTCAGGATAAGCCCCTGTTTGGCTGGAACGGTGACGGGATAATGCGGCTTTGGCCTTGCGGCGGTCAGGGCATGTTTCAGCACGGCATAAACGGCGTCCGGGCCGAGCTTGTGGCGGTTGACGGGGCCGGAACCATCCATGCGCGCCAGCTGGCGTTTGTATTCCGCCGCATGGGCCGAGTTTTCCAGATCGATATGCCTGTTGATGTAAGTGAGTGCCGTCGCGGTGAATTTCGAGGTGATCGGCCCCGGCTCGATCAGGCTCACATGGATGCCGCTGCCCTGAAGCTCCATGCGCAACGTCACGCCCAGCCCCTCGATCGCGAATTTCGATGCGGTGTAAGCGCCACGATAACGATAGGGAACGAGGCCGAGAATGGAGGAGCAATGCACGATGCGGCCCGCGCCCCGGGCACGCATGAAGGGAATGACCCGCCGCGTGAGATCGTGCCAGCCAAAGACATTGGTTTCGAACTGCGCCCTCAGCGCCTCCACCGGCAGATCTTCCACAGCACCCGGCTGGCCATAGGCGCCGTTGTTGAAGAGCGCGTCAATGCGGCCTCCGGTTCTGGTCGTCACCGTCTCCATCACCGCGGCGATGGTCTCCGATTTGGTGTAATCCATGATCAGGGTTTCTATGCCCTGATTTTCCAGCGCAGCCATGTCGGTGATGCGGCGCACGGTGGCAAAGACCCGCCAGCCGTCCCGGTGCAGCGCGCCGGCGCAATAGGCGCCAATGCCCGAGGAGCATCCGGTGATGATGATGACGGGTTTTTCAGACATCTGCCGCTCCGGGAAACCGAATATCGCTCTGGCCCGATGGTCCGGCCCCTGAAAATCGCAATGCGCGAAATCCGTGTCCGGACGGGAACCGAAAGGCGGGCTTGCGCGCTGTACAAAACGAAGCTGATTTCCCATATTCGGGGCGAAGTTACAAATGAAATGCCGATGAATGGAGGTGACATGGTTGCCGCAGTGCGCCTGGCAGGCAAGGTTGCCTTCGATGCCTATTCCCATTTCGCCGAGGATGACGGCTGGGCGATGGCGAGCCATATGGCGCTTTCCATCCTGCTGGCGCTGTTTCCCTTCCTGATCTTCGGCACGGCGCTCGCCGGTTTTCTCGGCGCAGACCAGTTTTCCGAAACGACGGTGCATCTGATTTTCGATACCTGGCCGGAGGCGATTGCCGGGCCATTGGCGGCGCAGGTGCAGCAGGTGCTGACCATTCCGCGCGGCGGGCTGCTGACGATTTCGGTGCTGGCCGCCGCATACTTCGCCTCCAACGGTGTCGAAGCGCTCAGGATTTCACTGAACCGCGCCTATCGCGTCACCGAGACGCGCTGGTGGTATGTCACCCGCCTGCTCAGCCTGCTTTATGTGCTGATCGCCGTCGTGGTCCTTGCCGGCATCAGCATCGTACTCGTTGCCGTGCCCGTCGCCATGTCCTTTGCCGAGCGACGGTTCCCGTGGCTGACGGATGTGCTGAACACTGTCTCCAGCCTCGGCCTTTACGGCACGATCGTGGTGCTGACGGCGGGACTGGTGGCGGCGCATCTTTGGTTGCCCGCCGGCAAGCGCCGCATCTGGGATGTCTGGCCCGGCATTCTTCTGACGATGATCTTCTGGGTCATCGGTGCGGCGATTTTCGCCTATTATCTTTCCACCTTCGCCAATTATGCCGCCACCTATGCCGGCCTTGCCTCTGTCATGGTGGTTCTGGTCTTCCTTTATATGGTTGGCGTCATCTTCATGCTCGGTGCCGAGGTGAACGCCGCGCTGATGAAATACAAGGTCCGGCAGATCATCCGTCGCAATATCGGCGGCAGCGGCGCGCGGCGGGAACGGGCGCTAGAGGAGGCCGACAAGCCGACGGATATCTGAGGGCGCGGCACCTTCTGCACGGAGGGCGGAGAGGCCGGTGCTGCCTTCGCTTTTCGAAAGCTTGCGCCCGTCCGCACCGAGGATCAGCCGATGGTGGTGATAGACGGGCTGCGGCAGGTCCAGCAGGTGTTGCAGCAGCCGGTGGATGGCGGTTGCATGGAAGAGATCCATGCCGCGCACCACATGGGTTATGCCCTGCAGCGCATCATCCACCACGACTGAAAGATGATAGCTCGAAGGCGCATCGGAACGCGACAGCACCACATCGCCCCAGAGTGCGGGAAGGGCTTCGATCCGTCCCCTCTCGCCATCGCCGCCCTCCTGCCAGAACAGGGGGACGCCGACGGCGCGGATCGCCTTTTCCATGTCGAGCCGCCAGGCATGCTGCCGGCCGGAGGCGAGAAGGGCGGCCCGTTCTGCCTCAGGTCTCTCCCGGTCGACAGCCGGATAAAGCGGCGCGCCGTCCGGATCGCGAGGCCACACGCCTCCGCCCGCCTCAAAAATACGAACGATGGCCTTGGTTTCTCCACGGCTGAGAAAAGCCGGATAGGCGAGGCCCGCGTCGATCAGCCTGTCCAGCGCCACCCGGTACTCATCGAAATGCTCCGATTGCCGCCTGACCGGTCTTTCCCAGTCGAGACCCAGCCAGCCGAGATCATCATAAATCGCCTGCTCCAGCGCCGGTGTGCAGCGCGTCTGGTCGATGTCCTCGATGCGCAGCAGAAAGTGGCCGCCATTGTCCCGCGCCATATCGTGGTTCAGAAAGGCGGAAAGCGCGTGGCCGAGATGCAGCAGGCCGTTGGGGCTTGGCGCAAAACGGTAAACCGGCTTTTGACGGAGAGACGAAGGCATGGTTTCTTCTGCCATGTTTTAAAGCGCCCCACCAGCGGGCTTGCGGCATATGGAATGACGGATATGAAAATCATTACCGGGATGGATGACATCAGCGAAGGGCTGGAACATCTCGCCCGCCTCGACCCGGCTCTCAGCCTCACCATCGAAAAAGCCGGTCCGCTGGAGTTACGCATTCACGAGCCCGGCTTTGCCGGCCTTGCCCATATCGTCGTCTCGCAGATGGTGTCCCGCGCCAGCGCCAATGCCATATGGGTGCGTATCCTTGCCGGCACGGGCGGCGTGGTCACGGCGGAAAATTATCTCGGCGCTCCGGAAGAATTGCGCGCCACCTTCGGGCTTTCGCGTGCCAAGGCGACGACGCTGGAAGGGCTGGCGCGCGCCGTCACGGAAGGGCAGATCGATCTTGACGGCGTGGTGCGCAAGGAGGCGGACGCCGCCCTTTCCGAGCTGGTTGCGCTTCGCGGTATCGGCCCGTGGACGGCGGAGGTCTATCTGATGTTTTGTGGCGGGCACCCGGATATTTTTCCGGTGGGCGATGTGGCGCTGAGATCGGCGGTGGCGCATGCGCTTGATCTGGAGGTCAGGCCGGATGCGAAATGGCTGGCGGAGCGGGCGACACTCTGGTCGCCGTGGCGCTCCGTCGCCGCCCGGCTTTTCTGGGGTTATTATGCCAACATCATGCGGCGTGCCATGGTGCCCCTGCCTTGAAGCGGGCTGCGCGGGGCTAAAAATCGGCGATCCTGTAGGGCAATGCTCCGCGCGAAAGATGATCGAAATGCAGCTTGCGTTTCAGCGGCGGCACGGCGCGCTGCACGCAATCCACCCTCTCGCAGACCCGACACGATATGCCGATCGGTTTGAAGGAGGCCGCATTGCCGAGATCGAGCGTATCGGCATAAACGAAATTCTGCGCATGGGAAATTTCGCAGCCGAGCGCGATGGCGTAACGCGGCCTCTCCAAATTGAAACCGCCACCGGCCTTTTCGATCTGGGTGGCGATGGAAAGATAACGCACGCCGTCCGGCGTTTCCGCCAGCTGCCGCACGATCCTGTCGGAGCTTTCGAAGGCCTGATGGATATTCCACAGCGGACAGGCCGCGCCGAAACGGGCAAATTGCAGCCGCGTGGCGCTGTGGCGTTTGGTGATGTTGCCGGCGCGGTCGATCTTGGCGAAAAAGATCGGCACCCCCTTCATGCCCGGCCGCTGCAAGGTGCTCAGCCGGTGCGCCACCTGCTCGAGGCTCGCACCGAACCGCACGGCCAGAAGTTCGAGATCGTGGCGTAGTTCCTGTGCCGCCCGGTGAAAACGACCATAGGGCAGGATGAGGGCTGCGGCGAAATAATTATGCAGCCCGATGCGACAGATTTCCGCCGCTTCCACATGGCGGAAACCGGCGCCGGAAAGCACTTTGTCCACCGTCGCGCCGGCGTGAAGCTGGGCGATCTGCAACGCAAGCTGAAAACAGCGGGTCGGTGCCGCCATGTAGGAGCTGAGGGCGAGCGTTTTTCCGGCAGGGTCGAAATGCCGGATCAGTCCACCCGCCGCCTCGCTTCGGGTGATATGGATGCCGTAACGGCTCCTGAGATGCGTCGCGAGAATGCCGTAGGTCTCGCCGTCTTCTATCTCCAGTTCTTCCGCCAGTTCCTCGGCCAGAAGATCGATCTCGGCGACGTAGTTATCGACGAAGTGGAAGAAGTCGCGTACCTCCTCATAGGGGGTTCTTTCCACCTGCGCGGTTCCGCGGCCCAGCCGGTCATCCAGCTGCACCAGTTGCTCGCTGTTCTGGCGATAGGCCTGATGGGCGCGCAGCAACGCATGGGCAAAACCCGGCGCATTCTGGGCGATCAGCTTCAGTTCCTGAAGCCCCGGCTCGTAATTCATGAACAGCGGGTCTTTCAGCGCCTCGCGCACGGCGGAAACCAGCCGGTCGCTTTCGCCTGTCGCCAGCTCCGCCATATCGAGCTGGAATTTTTCCACCAGCGTCACGAGAACGCTGGCCGAAACCGGGCGCTGATTGTTTTCGATCTGGTTCAAATAACTTGCGGAGATGCCCAGCCGTTCGGCAAATTGCGCCTGCGTGGCGCGGGCATTTTCGCGGAGGCCACGCACCTTGCGGCCGATGAAGAGTTTTTCCGTCGCCATGTTGCAACTTTGCAAAATTAAACATTGCAAATATTTATGGCACGCATACGCGCACGATCAAGGCTTCTAGGCGAATGTTTTCTAAGCTATTGATTTTGAGGAAACGCATGGAGGAAACATGCTTGGCATTCTGGAGCAATTGGAAGCGCGGCGGGAAGAGGCGCGGCTCGGCGGCGGCGTCAAGCGCATCGAGGCGCAGCATGCCAAGGGCAAGCTGACGGCGCGCGAGCGCATCGACGTGCTCTTGGATGAAGGTTCCTTCGAAGAATACGACATGTATGTCACCCACCGGGCGGTGGATTTCGGCATGGCGGAGCAGAAGGTGGCGGGTGACGGTGTCGTCACCGGCTGGGGCACCATCAACGGCCGGCAGGTCTACGTGTTTTCCCAGGATTTCACCGTGCTTGGCGGTTCGCTGTCGGAAACCCATGCCCAGAAGATCTGCAAGATCATGGATATGGCGGTCAGGAACGGCGCGCCGGTAATTGGCCTCAATGACAGCGGCGGCGCGCGCATTCAGGAAGGCGTGGCTTCGCTCGGCGGTTATGCCGATGTGTTCAAGCGCAATGTCGTCGCTTCCGGCGTCGTGCCGCAAATCTCGGTTATCATGGGCCCTTGTGCGGGCGGTGCGGTCTATTCGCCGGCCATGACCGACTTCATCTTCATGGTGCGCGATACTTCCTACATGTTCGTGACCGGGCCGGATGTGGTGAAGACCGTCACCAACGAAATCGTCACGGCGGAAGAGCTGGGCGGGGCCTCCACCCATACGAAAAAGTCCTCCGTCGCCGATGGCGCTTATGAAAACGACATCGAGACGCTGGAACATGTGCGGCTGCTGTTCGATTTCCTGCCGCTCAACAACCGCGAAAAGCCGCCGGTGCGGCCGTTCCACGACGATCCGGCGCGGCTGGAAGCGCGGCTCGATACGCTGATTCCTGATAGTTCCAACAAGCCATACGACATGAAGGAACTGATCCACGCGCTGGCTGATGAGGGCGATTTCTTCGAGCTGCAGGAGGCCTTCGCCCGCAACATCATCACCGGCTTCATCCGTCTTGAAGGCCAGACGGTGGGGGTTGTCGCCAACCAGCCCATGGTGCTGGCCGGCTGCCTCGATATCGACGCCTCGCGCAAGGCCGCCCGTTTCGTTCGCTTCTGTGATGCCTTCAACATTCCGCTGCTGACGCTGGTGGATGTGCCGGGTTTCCTGCCCGGAACGGCGCAGGAATATGGCGGCGTTATCAAGCACGGCGCGAAACTCCTCTTCGCCTATTCGGAAGCGACGGTGCCGATGGTGACGCTGATTACCCGCAAGGCCTATGGCGGTGCTTATGACGTGATGGCCTCCAAGCACATAGGTGCGGATGTGAATTACGCCTGGCCGACGGCGGAAATCGCCGTCATGGGCGCCAAGGGGGCGGCGGAAATCCTCTATCGTTCAGAGCTTGCCGATCCCGAGAAGATCGCTGCGCGCACGAAGGAATATGAGGAACGTTTTGCCAATCCCTTCGTGGCGGCGGAGCGCGGTTTCATCGATGAGGTCATCATGCCGCATTCCTCGCGCCGCCGCATCGCCCGTGCGTTTGCCTCACTGCGCAACAAGAGCGTCGAAACCCGCTGGAAGAAACACGATACTATTCCGCTCTGACCCGCTGCGGGGCTGGAAAAATGCTTCGGCCACCTTACTATATGGATGTTCAGGCGCCCGGATGTCCGGATGTCCTCCCGAAACGAACAAGGACAATTTTTGATGGCCGAAAATTCCTCCGCAGATAATTTCCCCGCCGGATATGAAGTGCCCAGGGTCTGGACCTGGGACAAGGGCAATGGCGGCCAGTTCGCCAATATCAACCGCCCGATCGCCGGTCCCACCCATGAAAAGGAACTGCCCGTCGGCAAGCACCCGCTGCAGCTTTATTCGCTGGCGACACCGAACGGCCAGAAGGTCACCATCATGCTGGAAGAATTGCTGGCCGCCGGCCACAAGGGCGCAGACTATGATGCCTGGCTGATCAAGATCGGCGAAGGCGACCAGTTCGGTTCCGGTTTTGTCGGCGTCAATCCGAATTCCAAGATCCCGGCACTGATGGATCATTCGACGCCTGAGCCAACGCGGGTTTTCGAGAGCGGCTCGATCCTCGTTTATCTAGCGGAAAAATTCGGCGCTTTCCTGCCGAAAGAGGGCAATGCCCGCACGCAGGCGCTGAACTGGCTGTTCTGGCAGATGGGCTCCGCACCCTTCCTCGGCGGCGGTTTTGGCCATTTTTATGCCTATGCGCCGATCAAGATCAAATATGCGATCGACCGCTACGCCATGGAAGTCAAACGCCAGCTGGACGTGCTGGATCGGCATCTGGCCGATAACCGTTATCTGGCAGGTTCGGAATATACGATCGCCGATATGGCCGTCTGGCCGTGGTATGGCAAGATCGCGCTCGGCCAGGCCTATGGTGATGCCGGTGCTTTCCTTGAAGCCGACGGTTACAAGAACGTCATGCGTTGGACGCTGGAAATCGGCGAACGCCCGGCGGTCAAGCGCGGCGTGATCGTCAACAAGACCTCGGGCGATCCGTCCGAACAATTGCATGAACGCCACGATGCCTCTGACTTCGAAACGAAGACGCAGGATAAGATCGGCAAGGCATAAGAAAAGGATTAGAGCGCCAAAAGCGCTCTAACTATTTGAATTGAGGCATTTCCGGACGTAAAAGCATGGCTGCTTTTACTGGAAATGTTCTGGAAGGACAAAAGATGGCGAACCTGCCCGAAATGACCAAACACAAGGGATTTCCCTCCGGCATGCCGAGCACGGGCGTCCAGTTCACCATCCGTCGCGCCAACCCCAAAGGGGTAACGCCCATCAAGATGATACCCCGCCGGGCGCGCGACGATTCCAAGGAGCATCGTATCGATGCCGCCTTCCTGCACTCGCTCTGGCACCATTTCGGTCCGGAACCGTTCGAGCGTGGCAATCTCGATGCTGCCCGCCTCAACCTGCTGTTTGGCCGCGAGGTCGTGGCGGCGGAAAAGAACTTCGATCCGCTTTCCTATCAGGCGATGCTGGTCATCGACGAGCGTGTCGCCCGGCAGAATTTCCCGGAATCCTTCGAGAATTTCTTCGAGATTTGAGTGTGCTGTCATCTGCCAACGGGGAATGAAATTCGATGTCGACAGCGACCAGCAAATTCCTGAGTTATGTTCTGCGCCATGCACCGGAGAGTATCGGCCTGACCCTGGATGCTCAGGGTTGGGCGGATGTCGCAGATCTGTTGGCAAAAGCGAATGCGAGCGGCACGTCGCTCGATGAGGCAGGCCTCTTTGCCGTCGTTGCAGAAAGCGACAAGAATCGCTTCACGCTGTCGGATGATGGCCGCCGCATCCGGGCGGCTCAGGGACACTCCGTGAAGGTCGATCTTGGCCAGCCGCCAGTCGAGCCGCCGCTGCAATTGTTTCACGGTACGGCGACCCGTTTCCTCGAACCCATCCTGCGGGAAGGCTTGCGCCCGGGGGAAAGGCAACAGGTTCATCTTTCCGCTGACCGGGCGACCGCGACGACCGTCGGACAACGGCATGGAAAGCCTGTGGTCCTGATTGTCGATGCCCGTCTGATGTTTACGGACGGTTACAGTTTCTACAGAGCCGATAATGGCGTTTGGCTGACCGACGCGGTGCCTTTTTCCTATCTGACCCTGTTCGAGGACCCCTCCGCGGAAAGCGGCGGATGACGGGCTGACGGTTGAGAATGGAGGAGGGAGGCGAAATGGATGCCGGTATATTTCAGATCGACATGGATTGGCTGCATCGCTGGTTGAAGTCGCGGCGTAGTGGCGGTTCCCGTAAATCGCCCGGCAACCGCAGCCTCAAACCCAGGATGACGCCGGAAGCCGCGCGGCACGATCACCGCCAGATGCTGCGCTTCATGGCGGTCAATGCGGCCGTCGGCGTCTTGATTGGCATCTGCGTTGGTGCGGGACTGATCCTTCTCGATATCGGCGGCATCGGCGCGCGTATCGGCCGTGCTGCAAATCCCGTCGTGCCGGTGCTGCTGGTGGTCATACCCATCGCATCCCTGTTCGGCGCGGCCGCCACCGCCTCGGCGATCCTGATGATGCCCTATGAAAAGAAATTCCGCGACGACGATGACGATGCGAGGGGAGAATAACCGCATGATCAAGAAAATCCTCATCGCCAATCGTGGCGAGATCGCCTGCCGGGTCATCAAGACCGCGAAGAAGATGGGCATTGCCACCGTCGCGGTCTATTCGGATGCGGATGCCAATGCGCTGCATGTGAAAATGGCGGATGAGGCCGTCCATATCGGTCCGGCGCCTTCGTCGCAGTCCTATATCGTCATCGATAAAATCCTCGATGCGATCCGGAAGACCGGGGCGGATGCGGTGCATCCCGGTTATGGTTTCCTCTCTGAAAATGCCGCCTTCGCCGAGGCGCTGGAAAAAGCGGGCGTCGTCTTCATCGGCCCGCCCGTTGGTGCCATTCAGGCCATGGGTGACAAGATCACCTCGAAGAAACTGGCGGCCAAAGCGGGTGTTTCCACCGTGCCCGGCCATATGGGGCTGATCGAGGATGCGGATGAGGCGGTGAAGATCGCGTCGCAGATCGGTTATCCCGTCATGATCAAGGCGTCTGCCGGCGGCGGCGGCAAGGGAATGCGCATCGCCTTCAACGATGCCGAGGCGCGGGAAGGCTTCCAGTCGTCGAAAAATGAGGCGAAATCCTCCTTTGGTGACGACCGCATCTTCATCGAGAAATTCGTCACGCAGCCGCGCCATATCGAAATTCAGGTGCTGGGCGACAAGCACGGCACGATTCTTTATCTTGGCGAGCGTGAATGCTCGATCCAGCGCCGCAACCAGAAAGTCATCGAGGAAGCGCCATCGCCCTTTCTGGACGAGGCGACGCGGCATGCCATGGGCGAACAGGCCGTGGCGCTCGCAAGGGCAGTCGGCTACCATTCGGCCGGCACCGTGGAATTCATCGTCGATGGCGACCGCAACTTCTATTTCCTTGAAATGAACACCCGTCTGCAGGTGGAGCACCCGGTGACGGAACTCGTCACGGGTATCGACCTGGTCGAGCAGATGATCCGTGTCGCCGCCGGTGAGAAACTCTCCTTCGGACAGGCGGATGTGAAGTTGAACGGCTGGGCGATCGAAAGCCGGCTTTATGCCGAAGACCCCTATCGCAACTTCCTGCCCTCCATCGGCCGGCTCACGCGCTATCGCCCGCCATCAGAAGGCGCACAGGAAGGTGGCACCGTCATCCGCAACGATACCGGCGTGTTCGAAGGCGGTGAAATCTCGATGTATTACGATCCGATGATCGCCAAGCTGTGCAGCTGGGGCAAGGATCGCGAAACCGCGATCGATGCCATGGGGCAGGCGCTGGACCGTTTCGAGGTGGAGGGCATCGGCCATAATCTGCCGTTCCTGTCGGCCGTCATGCAGCATGAGCGTTTTCGCTCTGGCAGGCTGACGACGGGCTTTATCGCGGAAGAGTTTCCGGAAGGGTTCTCCGGGGTCGAGCCGGATGAGGCCGCCGCACGCAGGCTTTCCGCCATCGCCGCCATCGTCAATCAGCGCTTGCAGAACCGCGCCGTTGAAATTTCCGGCACCATCGGCAATCACCGCCGCATCGTCGGCCATGACTGGGTGGTTTCGTTTGGCGCAGTCCGCCACGGGGTCAGCGTTGAAACCGGTGCGGATGGCACGGCGGTCCGTTTTGAGGACGGGACGACTTTGACCGTCGATACCGGCTGGCGTCCCGGCCAGAGCCTTGGCCTGTTTACGGTGGCGGGTGAGGTCATTGCCGCCAAGGTCGATCTTGCCGGGGCGGCAATTCGCCTGCGTTGGCGCGGCATGGATGTTCTCGCCCGCGTGCGCAGCCCGCGCGTTGCGGAGCTGGCGCTGCTGATGCCGGAAAAATTGCCGCCGGATACGTCGAAACTGCTGCTCTGCCCCATGCCGGGCGTCATTACCGGCATCTCGGTGGGTGAGGGTGACGAGGTGGAGGCAGGTCAGGCACTGGCGACGGTGGAGGCCATGAAGATGGAAAACATCCTGCGCGCGGAAAAACGCGGTCGTGTCGCCAGAGTGGCGGCAAAACCGGGCGACAGCCTCGCGGTGGACGAAGTCATCCTCGAATTCGAGTGACGCCGCTGCCGTTTCTTCGGAACGCATATGGGCCGGAGCGATTTACGGGCACTGGTGAGCTATTCGATTTTCGTCACGATTGCCCGTCACAGTGCTAAAATGAAATGCAGAAGGGGAGAGATGCATGTCGGGTGAAAAAACGGTGCGGGATTGGCTGCAGCTTGCCGAAAAAGAGCTGAAGCGTTCACCGGAAACGCTTGTCTGGCACACGCCCGAGGGTATCGAGGTCAAGCCGCTCTACACGGCCGACGACCTGCAAGACATGTCTCACCTGAACAGCCTGCCGGGCTTTGCGCCTTTCACGCGCGGCCCGCGCGCCACCATGTATGCCGGGCGGCCCTGGACCATCCGCCAATATGCAGGTTTTTCCACGGCCGAAGCCTCGAATGCCTTTTATCGCAAGGCGCTCGCCGCCGGCCAGCAGGGTGTTTCCGTGGCCTTCGATCTCGCCACCCATCGCGGTTATGACAGCGATCATCCGCGCGTGGAGGGCGATGTCGGCAAGGCGGGTGTGGCGATCGACAGCGTCGAGGACATGAAAATCCTGTTCGATGGCATTCCGCTCGAAAAAGTCTCGGTCTCGATGACCATGAACGGTGCCGTTATTCCGGTGCTCGCCAGTTTCATCGTTGCGGGGGAGGAGCAGGGTGTGCCCCGCGCGGCGCTTTCCGGAACCATCCAGAACGATATCCTCAAGGAGTTCATGGTCCGCAACACCTATATCTATCCGCCCGAACCCTCGATGCGGATCATCGCCGACATCATCGAATATACGGCAAAGGAGATGCCGAAATTCAACTCCATTTCCATTTCCGGCTATCACATGCAGGAAGCCGGCGCGACGCTGGTGCAGGAACTGGCCTTCACCCTGGCGGATGGCCGGGAATATGTGCGGGCGGCGCTGGCCAAGGGGCTGAATGTCGATGATTTCGCCGGCCGCCTGTCGTTCTTCTTCGCCATCGGCATGAATTTTTTCATGGAAGCGGCAAAGCTGCGTGCCGCGCGCCTGCTCTGGTCGCGCATCATGCAGGAATTCAAGCCGCAAAACGCCTCGTCGCTGATGCTGCGCACCCATTGCCAGACGTCCGGTGTCTCGTTGCAGGAACAGGACCCCTACAACAATATCGTCCGCACCGCCTTCGAGGCCATGTCCGCCGTGCTTGGCGGCACGCAATCGCTGCACACCAATTCCTTCGATGAGGCGATTGCGCTGCCGACGGAATTTTCCGCCCGCATTGCCCGCAACACCCAGCTTATCCTGCAACACGAAACCGGTGTGACGAAAGTCGTCGATCCACTTGCGGGCTCCTATTATGTCGAGAGCCTGACGGACGAGTTAGCCGAGAAGGCCTGGGCGCTGATCGAGGAAGTCGAGGCGCTTGGCGGCATGACCAAAGCGGTGGCCGAAGGCCTGCCGAAACGGCTGATCGAAGAAGCGGCGACGCGCCGGCAGGCGGCGGTGGACAAGGGCGAGGAGGTCATCGTCGGCGTCAACCGTTACCGCCTCGAAAATGAAGAGGATATCGATGTTCTCGATATCGACAATGCCGCCGTGCGCGCCGCGCAAATCTGCCGCATCGAAGAGACACGCCGCCGCCGTGATGGCAGGGAAGTGACCCTGGCTCTGGAGGCGCTCTCGGAAGTGGCCCGCAGCGGCAAGGGCAATATTCTCGAAGCGGCGGTTGTTGCCGCCCGCGCCCGCGCCACGGTGGGAGAGATTTCCGATGCGCTGCGTGCGGCCTTCGGCGACCATGCCGCGGTGCCGGAGGTGGTGAGCGATATTTACGGCGAGGCCTATAAGGATGAGCCGGAGCTTGCCACGCTCGCCGCCCGTCTTTCCGGCGTCGCGGAAAGGATCGGCACCAAACCGCGCATCATGGTCGCCAAGCTCGGGCAGGATGGGCATGATCGCGGCGCGAAGGTCATTGCCTCGGCCTTTGGCGATATCGGTTTTGATGTGCTGGCCGGTCCCCTGTTCCAGACGCCGGCCGAGGCCGCCGATCTTGCTGTTCAAAACAGGGTGCATGTGGTCGGCATGTCGTCGCTTGCGGCAGGACACAAGACGCTTGCGCCACAGCTGGTCGAGGCACTGAAACAGAAGGGTGCGGACGACATCATCGTCGTTGTCGGTGGCGTCATTCCGCGTCAGGATTACCAGTTCCTGCTCGACCATGGCGTTTCGGCCATCTTCGGACCAGGCACCAATGTCATGGATGCGGCCAACAAGGTGCTGGACCTGCTGGAAGGCATCCGGCGAAACGCTTGAGGGAAAGACGACCATGTTCGGACGATTGAACCACGTCGCCATTGCGGTGCCCGATCTCGACGCCGCCGTCGCCCGTTACCGGGCGCTCGGCGCGCAGGTTTCCGAACCGCAATCGCTGCCCGAACATGGGGTGACGGTGGTTTTCATTCAGGCGGAAAACACCAAGATCGAACTTCTCCATCCGCTCGGGGAAAATTCACCGATTGCCGCTTTTCTCGAAAGAAATCCGGGTGGCGGCACGCATCATCTCTGCTTCGAGGTGCCCGATATTATCGCGGCCCGCGACGATCTCGTCAGGAAAGGTATCCGTATCCTGGGCGATGGCGAACCGAAGATCGGTGCGCACGGCAACCCCGTTCTCTTCCTGCATCCGAAGGACATGGGCGGCGTGCTTTACGAGCTTGAGCAGGTTCTCCCGACACACGGCTGAAACACAGACCCCGTAAGACGCTGGCCATGCGGCGGACGGTGAGCGGCGATCGCTCGCCTTGCCGGAACGTGTTTCGTTTGTTTTCTTTTGACATTCGTTTTATTTTCGCTTTTATAGCAATTGTCTTTCAATAATGGGGGAGGCGATCCCCCGGCGCTGTCGTGGAGCCCCTATGTCCGGCGAGAATATTTTCGATCTTTTTGTCATCGGTGGTGGCGTCAATGGCTGCGGCATCGCCCGTGATGCGGTGGGCAGGGGCTATTCCGTGGCGCTTGCGGAAAAGGGCGATTTCGCTTCCGGCACCTCTTCGGCAGCCACCAAGCTCATTCACGGCGGCTTGCGTTATCTTGAGCATTACGAGTTTCGCCTGGTGCGCGAAGCCCTGATGGAGCGGGAAATCCTGTGGGCCATGGCGCCGCATGTCATCTGGCCCATGCGTTTTGTTCTGCCCATGCAAAAGGGCGGCGTGCGTCCGTCATGGATGGTCCGGCTCGGCCTGTTTCTTTATGACAATCTTGGCGGCCGCAAGCTCCTGCCGCCGACCCGCACGCTCGATCTCAGGCAAGACCCGGCCGGCAAACCGCTGAAGCCCGTCTTCGCCAGGGCTTTCGAATATTCCGATGGCTGGGTGGATGATGCCCGCTTCGTGGTTCTCAATGCGCGGGACGCGGCGGACCGCGGCGCAACGATCATGAACCGCACGCGGGTCGTCTCCGCACGGCGTGAGGCCGGAATCTGGCTCATCGAGACGCTGGACGAAAAAACCGGCCGGCCGGCCACGCACAGGGCGCGCATGCTGGTGAATGCCGCCGGTCCCTGGGTCGACAAGGTGCTTTCGGGTGTCTTCGGCCGCAACGATGTCCACAATGTCCGCCTCGTGCAGGGCAGCCACATCATCGTGCGCAGGAAGTTTTCCGATCCGCGCGCTTATTTCTTCCAGAACCCGGATAACCGCATCATCTTCGCCATTCCCTATGAGCGCGATTTTACGCTGATCGGCACCACGGATCGCGACTATCAGGGCGATCCGGCCAAGGTGCGTATCTCCGAGGATGAAATTTCCTATCTCTGCAACGCGGCCAGCGAATATTTCAGCGAGCCGGTTCGACCCGAAGATATCGTCTGGACCTATGCCGGCGTGCGGCCACTTTTTGATGACGGTGCATCGAAAGCCCAGGAAGCCACCCGCGATTACGTGCTGAAGATCGAACAAACCGAAGGCGAAGCGCCGCTCCTCAATATTTTCGGCGGCAAGCTCACCACCTACAGGCGGCTGGCGGAACATGCGCTGGAAAAGATCGGCGCGGCGATTGGTGAGAAGGGCAAGCCATGGACGGCGGGATCCCACCTGCCGGGCGGCGATTTCGGCGCGGAGAGATACGAGGCTCAGGTGAGGGCGCTCGTCTCGCGTTATGGCTTCCTCGATCAAGGTCATGCCGGGCGGCTCGTCAGAAACTATGGCACGAAGGCCGCGCGACTGCTGGGTAGCGCCACAGATGCATCGGGCCTCGGCCGTCATTTCGGCGGCACGCTTTACGAATGCGAGGTGCGCTGGCTGGTGGAGCGCGAATGGGCGTTTTCTGCCGAGGATATTCTGTGGCGGCGCACGAAACAGGGCCTGCGTTTGAGCAAGGATGAGGCCGTCGCTCTCGACGAATTCGTGATGCTGCTGACCGGTGCCGGGGAAAAGCCCGAGGCCATGGCGCAGCGGGCCTGAAGAACGGTCGACTGCCCTCTCAGCTTCCCGAATTCTTCACGGGATTTCCGTGCGCTGTCGGCGCTCAACGTGTAGCTGTCGGCCGATGCTTGTTCCATGCGCCCCTCGCAGACAGTACTTCCCGATCAAAAGCATGGTGCCTAACGCATCACTCTCACTTCTTTGTGCTGGATTTGAACTCGGCTAATGCCTTGCTTTCCTTCTTAAGCGGCCGGCCGACGGGGCAGACGTCTTGAACAAAATTGTTGAGCGTATTCACCAATTTATTCGGCGCCAGCGAGTAGCGAATGAATTGGCCCTCGCGCTTGCCTGAGATCAAGCCGGCGGTTTCCAACACATTCAGATGCTGCGAGATGGAGGGTTTCGACATTTCGAAGCGGGCTGCGATTTCGCCCGCCGTAAGGTCAGTGTGGGCGAGATAGGCCAGGATTTTACGGCGTGGGGCAGAGGCCAATGCCTCAAAAACCAACTGCATAGGCGGAGTCGTCACTTGCTCCGCCAGCCTCTCGGAATCGTTCTCTTTATCTATCACATTGCCCTTCTTTCGCCGATGAAGCAAAAATATCAGATATTAAGTTAATTAACTAATTGCCTAATTTTGGAAATGGGTTACAAAGGTAATTAGCTTATTGCCTAAATGAATATCATCTGTTGGTTGCTGGCGCAAGATTGCGTCCGGGTAGGGTATGGAAAGGGCGTGATGCATGACGACAATTTCCACAGGACGTATGATCTCGCATCCCTTTGGCAATGCAAACGAAGGCCAAGTGTGCTGGAGGCCGGCAAAATCGATCTGGGCAGGAGTGATGATGGCGGTTGCTTTGGTGTTCGGCCCGCTGACATTTTCCTGGAGTGGTTTCACTTTGTTCGTCATCACGACCGCGATCACCATTTGTGCCGGACATTCGGTGGGAATGCACCGGCTGCTGATCCACCGCTCGTTCCGTACCAGCAAGTTGGTCGAGCGCGTGTTGGTTTATCTTGGCACGCTGGTCGGCATGGCCGGGCCTTTTGGTATGATTTACGCACATGACATTCGCGATTGGGCCCAAAGACAGACGATATGTCATGACTTGTATGCGCATCGGCGCTCTTTCTTCGTGGATGTTTGGTGGCAGATGCATTGCGCTGTTGCACTCAAACATCCCCCAACGTTCGTCATCGAGCCGGAGGTTGCGAACGATAGATTTTACCGCTTCCTGGAGCGAACCTGGATGGCGCAGCAACTACCCTGGATGCTGTTGTTCTATCTTTTGGGTGGCTGGAGTTGGGTGGTATGGGGTACTGCGGTGCGTGTTTCGGTTTCTCTAACCGGGCATTGGCTCATCGGCCACTTTGCTCATCGTGGGGGGCATCAGGGATGGGCAGTCGATAATGTCGCTGTACAGGGCTACAATATCCCCAAAGCAGCAGTGGTTACTTTCGGCGAATCCTTTCATGGGAATCATCACGCTTTTCCGGACTCGGCCCGGCTTGGACTCGAGAGGGGACAAATCGATCTAGGTTGGAATTTCATCCAATTGCTGATGTGGCTTGGGATTGCCAGTGCGGTTAAACTGCCGGAAAATATGATGCCTCGCGAAGGCCTGCGCCGCCTTTAGGAGTGCGGCGAATGGCTCGTCGCATTGCGCGCGTGCGTTTGGTAGCAGCTAGCCCCCCGAACTCCTCACAGGTCTCTCAGGGCTGTCGGCGCTTAATATATAGTCGTCGGCGGCGGACAGCGCGTGTTCCATGTGTCCTTCGAACACCAGTTCCGGTTCGTTGGGGGCTATGGCGATTTTCGGCATGCCGCCGAAACGCACTGCCTGCGATTGTGCAAGCCCGTCGCGCAGGCCGCTTTCCAGAAGATCGAAATAGCGCGTGCCGGGGCCGGTGACAAAAACCGGCATATGGCCGTGCAGGCTGAAGAGGCGCGAAAGGCCGTTGCCGAGCGCCAGACCGGCGGTGCGGAAGGCGAACCGCGCCATGCGGGCGCCGGTGCGGGCCGAAGCGGCGATCTTGTCCACCTCCGCAATCGGCACGAATTTCGCCGGTTCTGCCTGCGGCGGCGCTTCGAAGGCCGAGCGCAGGATGGCGTAGAAGCCGGAATAGGCCTCGATACAGCCTCTGGTGCCGCAACGGCACAGGGCGCCATCGGCCAGATGCAGCATATGGCCGAAGTTGGGGGCGCTCACCTCGATTGCGCCACCGGTGGAGCGGGCAATGCCAAGACCGATGCTGTGACCGAGCGACAGGGTGACGAGCGCTTCCGGCGCGGGACCTTCTTTTGCCTGCTCCCGCATCCAGATGGCCTTGGCGGCAAGCAGGGTTTCATTGTTCAGCGTCACGCGGATGCGGCCGTCTTCGGAAACCAGTCGCTGGAAATCAATCCTTTCATCGCCGAGAACTGGCGACCAGAGCAGCGTTGCCGCCGGCGCGTCCACCAGCCCCTTGCTGCTGATCGAGACCTGAAGAATATCGTTCCGATCGAGGCGTGAGCGATCGGCAAGCCTTGCGAGGCCGGCAAGGATGACGCCGCCGAACGCGCCTTTTTCGGCTGTGACCCGCTGTTCCGTGAAACGGTCCACCAGCTTGCCGGAATAATCGACCAGCGAATATTGCACGCTGTCGGAGGAAATGATGACGATGGCGACGTGGCAGAAAGCACCGCGCGGCCCAAAGAGAATGCGCGGCCGGCCGCGGCCGGCGGTGGCAAGCTGCTCTTTTCGCAAAATGAGGCCGGCCCGTTCCAGTTCCGTGGTGATGGCGGAGACGGTGGCGGAGGCAAGCCCGGTGAAAGACGACACTTCGGTATGGGAAAGGCTGCCGTGAAGACGCAGTGCCGCCATCACCGACAGGCTGTTTTTCTGGCGCACCAGTTCCGTACTTGCAATGGCGGACATGGGCTGGGGCCTGCTCCCTGAACGGCTTTTTCCTGTCGTGCTGACCCTGTCTGATGGCCCATGCCACAGAGAAGATCAAGGCACCCGGATGCTGCCCGCAGCCGTTGTTGACAGCATGGGGAATCTCTGACATTAATTTTCTCGACTGTCGAGAAAATTGTGAAATCACAGAGACCGGCAGCTTTTTCCGGGCGTTTTCCCTGCATGGAGGTGCAGGCTGCGCCCTTACCGGGAGGACATCATGAATTCTTTTGCCAAGCTTTTGGCGGGTACGGCCGTACTCGTTTCCCTGCATACCGCCGCCATTGCGGCCGATCTCGTCGTTGGCGTTTCCTGGTCGAATTTCCAGGAAGAACGCTGGAAGACGGATGAGGCGGCAATCAAGGCTGCGCTCGACAAGGCCGGTGCGAAATATATTTCCGCCGATGCGCAATCATCTGCCGCAAAACAGCTGACCGACGTGGAATCGCTGATCTCCCAGGGCGCCAATGCGCTGATCATCCTGGCGCAGGACAGCGATGCGATTGGCCCGGCTGTTGAAAAGGCCGTTGCCGAAGGTATTCCGGTCGTTGGTTATGACCGCCTGATCGAAAACCAGAGCGCCTTCTACATCACCTTCGACAACAAGGAAGTGGGCCGTCTTCAGGCTGCTGAAGTCTTCAAGGTCAAGCCGGAAGGCAATTACGTCTTCATCAAGGGCTCCTCTTCCGATCCGAATGCGGACTTCCTGTTCGCCGGCCAGCAGGAAGTGCTGAAGGCCGCCATTGATGGCGGCAAGATCAAGAATGTCGGCGAAGCCTATACCGATGGCTGGAAGCCGGAAAACGCCCAGAAGAACATGGAACAGTTCCTGACCAAGAATAACAACAAGGTCGACGCGGTCGTCGCTTCGAATGACGGTACCGCCGGTGGCGCGATTGCCGCTCTCGCGGCGCAGGGCATGGCCGGTTCGGTTCCCGTCTCCGGTCAGGATGCCGATTTCGCCGCGCTGAACCGCGTTGCGCTCGGCACGCAGACGGTGTCGGTCTGGAAGGACAGCCGTGAACTCGGCAAGGAAGCGGCCGGCATTGCGCTTGCACTCGCCGGCGGCAAGAAGATGACCGAGATCAAGGGCGTCACCACCTTTGATGGCGGCCCGAAGAAGGTGAAGATGCAGTCGGTCTTCCTCAAGCCGATCGCCATCACCAAGGACAATCTCGGCACGGTCATCGATGCCGGCTGGATCAAGAAGGAAACGGCCTGCCAGGGTGTGAAGGCCGGATCCGTCAAGGCTTGCAATTGATCGAATAGGTCCCGGTTGGGCGCCGCGCCATGGTTCATGGCGGGGCGCCCTTTAGAGCATTTTCAGGGGAAGCGGAACGGCTTTCATCCGGACAATGCGTAAGAACAAAAACTTGGATCGTTCTGGCGATTCGAAGAAAAGCCAAAACGATCCAAGATGTGAGGAGCACCGGCAGTTCATGGCCGACATGACCCAATCCAATTCCACAGCGCCCGCCAAGACGGAAAAGACAGGCTCGATTACGCGTTTCATCAGCGCTACTGAGCTGGATACCCGCCTTCTCGGCATGGTCGGCGCGCTTCTTCTGATCTGGATCGGATTTCATATCCTGTCCGGCGGCCTCTTCCTGACGCCGCGAAATCTCTGGAACCTTTCCGTGCAGACCGCTTCCGTGGCAGTCATGGCGACGGGCATGGTGCTCGTCATAGTCACCCGCAATATCGATCTGTCGGTCGGGTCGATCCTCGGTTTTTCCGGCATGATCATGGGCGTCATGCAGGCAGAAATCCTGCCGCAGATCCTGGGCTTCGAACATTGGGCTACATGGATCGTCACGCTTCTGGTCGGTATTCTCGTCGGTGGCGCGATCGGTATGCTGCAGGGCTCGATCGTCGCCTTCCTGAATGTGCCATCCTTCATCGTCACGCTCGGCGGGCTTCTGGTCTGGCGCGGTGGCACCTGGTTCATCACCAGCGGTCGCACCGTGGCGCCGATGGATTCCACCTTCCGCCTGATGGGCGGCGGTACCAGCGGCTCGATTGGCGCGACATGGAGCTGGATCGCGGCCGCCATTGCCTGCGTCGCCATCGTTGCGGCAATCCTGAATTCCCGCCGCCAGCGCCGCCGTTTCGGCTTTCCGCTGCGGCCCGTCTGGGCGGAATATTTTCTGGTGGCGCTCGGCTGCCTCGTCGTCGTCGGTTTCGTGGCCGTGGTCAACAGCTATCCCTGGCCGGTGAACATTGCCCGCAACTATGCCGACGCCAATGGCATTGCCTGGCCGGAAGGCGGATTGTTCATCGCGCATGGCATCGCCATTCCGGTGCTCATGGCGCTCGCGGTCGGCGCGGTCATGACCTTCATCGCGACAAGGCTGCGCTTCGGACGTTATGTCTTCGCCATCGGTGGCAATCCGGAAGCGGCGGAACTGGCCGGTATCAAGACCCGCTGGGTCACGGTGAAGATCTTCACGCTGATGGGCGTTCTGTGCGCCATCGCCGCGGCGATTTCGACCGCCCGCCTCAACGCCGCCACCAATGCCCAGGGTGAGTTGGACGAACTTTACACCATCGCGGCGGCCGTCATCGGCGGCACCTCGCTCGCCGGCGGTGTCGGAACCGTAGCGGGCGCAATGCTCGGTGCGCTCGTGATGCAGTCGCTGCAATCCGGCATGGTGCTGGTGGGTATCGATACACCCTTCCAGCGCATCGTCGTCGGTGTGGTCCTGGTCGTCGCCGTCTGGCTCGACACCATCTACCGCGCCCGCGCCAAGTAAGAACCGAGGAGAACTCCTATGACGGACCAAGTCACGCCCCTCGTGGAAATGCGCAATATTTCCATTTCCTTCGGCGGCATCCACGCGGTGGAAAACGCCTCTGTCGATCTTTTCCCCGGTGAGGTGGTTGCCCTTCTCGGCCATAATGGCGCCGGCAAATCGACGCTCATCAAGATACTTTCCGGCGCTTACCGGCGCGATGGCGGCGATATCCTCATCAATGGCGAGGATGCCGATATCCGCAATCCCCGCGATGCCAAGAAATACGGCATCGAGACCATCTACCAGACGCTGGCCGTGGCGGATAATGTCGATGCGGCGGCCAATCTTTATCTTGGCCGCGAGCTGAAGACGAAATGGGGAACGCTGGACGATGTCGCCATGGAAGCCTCGGCGCGTGAGGTCATGGGCCGCCTCAACCCCAATTTCCGGCGGTTCAAGGAGCCGGTGAAAGCGCTTTCGGGCGGCCAGCGGCAATCCGTCGCCATCGCCCGCGCCATTCTGTTCGATGCCCGCATCCTCATCATGGACGAGCCGACGGCAGCGCTCGGGCCGCAGGAAACGGCGCAGGTGGGCGATCTCGTCAAGGAGCTGAAACGGCAGGGCATCGGCATCTTCCTCATCAGCCACGATATTCACGATGTCTTCGATCTGGCCGACCGGGTTTTCGTGATGAAGAATGGCAAGGTGGTTGGCCATGCCCGCACGCAGGATGTGACCAAGGACGAGGTTCTCGGCATGATCATTCTGGGCAAGGTCCCATCGGGCGCGGTGCCGGGACCGGGCGCGGTCACATTCTGAGATCGTTGGTCTCAATCAAATAAAGATATAAAGATTTCTTTATGTCTATTGACATTGTGACACCCCTGTTGAGAATGGCGGGTGTCATGGTTCTCCGGGGTGATTGTTTCAGCCCGGAGCTAAGAGGGAATCCGGTGCGCCGAAGATCGGCAAGACCGGAGCTGCCCCCGCAACTGTAAGCGGCGAGCCTTTGTCCACAACGTCACTGGGGTGAAAGCCCCGGGAAGACGGGCAAAGGCGGCGACCCGCGAGCCAGGAGACCTGCCAGGACAAAATAACGTCCACGGGCGGGGTGTCCCGGTGGTTGCGCAATGGTTCGGCAAGGCCGGGCCTGCACGCGTCCGCTTTACCCATGCCCCCCAACCAAATGGGGTATGACAATGCCAGACAAGACCATTCCAGTCGCATCGCTCGGTTTTCCGAGGATCGGCCGTCATCGTGAATTGAAGTTCGCGCTTGAAGGCTTCTGGTCCGGAAAGATTTCCGAAACGGACCTTCTCGAAACCGCCGGCAGGCTGCGCGCCGAGAACTGGGCGCTTCAGCGGGAAAAGGGGATCAGCCTTATCCCCTCCAATGATTTCTCCCTCTATGATCACGTGCTCGACACGGCCGTGATGGTGGGGGCCATTCCGTCGATCTACGGATGGACGGGCGGAGATGTCTCCCTGTCGACCTATTTCGCCATGGCGCGCGGAAGTCAGAGCGAGGCCCATGCCGGCTGCGACCACGTTCATGAAGGACATGCGCATCATGGCCAGGGCGTTCCGGCGCTGGAAATGACCAAGTGGTTCGACACCAATTATCATTACATGGTGCCGGAGGTTTCCGAGGAGCAGCATTTCGTGCTTACCTCGCAAAAACCGGTCGACCATTTCCTCGAGGCTAAAGCGCTCGGCATTCACACACGACCCGTCATCCTCGGCCCGGTCACGTTTCTGAAGCTTGCCAAGGCGCGAGAGGCGGCCTTCAAGCCGCTCGATCTTCTGGCGAAGCTGCTGCCCGTTTATGAAGAACTGCTGCGTCGTCTCCGCGCCGCCGGGGCGGATTGGGTGCAGATCGACGAGCCGGTGGCCGTGCTGGATCTTTCAGAGGGCGAACGCCATGCGCTTGCCGTCGCTTATCAGGCTCTGTCAAAGGCCGCGCCTGATCTCAAAATCCTCATCGCCACCTATTTCGGCGGTCTTGAGGATAATTTGCAGGCCGTCGCGGCGCTTCCGGTCGCGGGTCTTCATCTCGATCTGGTGCGCGCGCCCGAAGCGTTGGAGGCCGCATTGAAGGTCTTGCCCGCAAACCGCGTCCTGTCGCTCGGCGTCATTGACGGCCGCAATATCTGGCGTGCCGATCTCGCCGCGATCATCGGCAAGCTGGAAACCGCCATTGCCGAACGGGGTGCGGCGGCCTTTCAAATCGCGCCGTCCTGCTCGCTGCTGCATGTTCCGGTCGATCTCGAACTGGAAACCGGCCTCGATGCCGATCTGAAGAGCTGGCTGTCTTTTGCCACCCAGAAGCTCGGCGAGCTTGCCACGCTCGGCCGGGCTTTGGGTGAGGGCAGGGCCACTGTTGCGCCGGAACTGGAAGCGGCCTCGCGGGCGGTCGCCGCACGTGCATCCTCGCCAAAGGTAACGGATACCACCGTTCAAAAACGCATCGCGACGATCGGCGCCGCCGACAGGCAACGGGCGAGCGCCTTTGCCGAGCGGCAGAAGCTGCAATCGCAGGCCATCGCCCTGCCGCTTTTCCCGACGACGACCATCGGCTCTTTCCCGCAGACGCCGGAGGTGAGGAAAGCTCGCTCCGCGCATTCCAAGGGCGCCCTGACCGACGCGCAATATGAAAACTTCCTGCGGAAGGAAACCGAAGCGACGATCCGCTGGCAGGAGGAAATCGGCCTCGACGTTCTCGTCCACGGCGAGTTCGAGCGTAACGACATGGTGCAATATTTCGGCGAGCAGCTTTCCGGCTTCGCCTTCACCCAACATGCATGGGTGCAGAGCTACGGCTCGCGTTACGTGCGCCCACCGATCATCTTCGGCGATGTGTCGCGTCCGAAGCCGATGACGGTTCGCTGGTGGGACTATTCCCAGTCGCTCACCGAAAAGCCCGTTAAAGGCATGCTGACCGGGCCGGTGACGATCCTCAACTGGTCCTTCGTCCGTGACGATATCGCCAGAAGTCTGACCTGCCGGCAGATCGCGCTCGCCATCCGCGATGAGGTCAACGATCTCGAGGCAGCCGGTGCGCAGATGATCCAGATCGATGAGGCGGCGTTACGTGAAGGCCTGCCGCTTCGGCATAGGGACTGGCAGGATTATCTCGGCTGGGCGGTGGATTGCTTCCGCATTTGCTCCAGCGGCGTGGGCGACCGGACGCAGGTGCACACTCACATGTGCTATTCCGAATTCAACCAGATCATCGACGCGATTGCGGCGATGGATGCCGACGTGATCTCCATCGAGACCTCGCGTTCGAAGATGGAACTGCTGGATGCCTTCCGGACCTACAAATATCCGAACCAGATCGGCCCCGGCGTTTACGATATCCATTCGCCGCGCGTGCCGGCAGTCGCGGAAATGGTCGATCTTCTGGCTTTGGCGCGGGAAAGGCTTGACGATCGGCAGCTCTGGATCAACCCGGATTGCGGTCTGAAAACCCGCAAATGGGAAGAGGTCAGGCCGGCGCTGGTCAATATGGTCGCTGCGGCGGCCGAACTTCGCCGCGCAGCGCCCTGATATGACAGAGGCCCGGCAAAACCGGGCCTCTGTCATGGCTTTCGCCGAGAAAAGGGGGAGGGCATAGGGAGAAGAGAAAGGTTCCCGGGTTTTCACGACTGGAGGTCGGAATGGAAACGCTCAATCCTGCCTGTCTATGCCGTTGCAGAAGTGCTCAATGCAGATCGGTCGATGCGAAGGCGCTGGCATTCAGCTCCGCGGGCGGCAGACCCTGCTGATTGATATCCTGGGCCAGCGACAACAACGCCATTTCCAGGAAATAGGTCGACATGCCCAGTTCCAGGGATTTCGAACGCTGGCAAAGATAGGAGACCATCCGCCCGAGTGCCAAAATCTCGTCTGCATTATCCTGTTCAAGTATTGCTGAGGTAGACGCCACCATGATTCCCTCTCGACAGTCGACAGTATGAAAACGCGTTGATCCCGCGTTGTTCATTTTTGACCACATCGAGCGTCACGCGAGCGTCACACCTGCGTCAATCGTCGCTCTTGTCCGTTGCTGCGCCGGCATTTTCCGCCGCTTCGGTTGCTGCGAGCGATGTGACGAGAGCCACGATGCTCCGGCGCACGGCTGCACTCTTGATGCGCGAAAAGGCCTGGTTCAGCGAAAAACCTTCATTCGAGGCCACGAAGGTCTGCATGGCATTGATCGTGCCCAGCGCCGGGTTGGCGGCGCCGCCATCGGGTGTGGCATTGGCGAAAAGGGAGCTGACCTCAACGCCGAGAATCGACGCAATGGCCTGCAGACGCGAAGCGCCGACGCGGTTGGCGCCCTTTTCATATTTCTGGACCTGCTGGAAGGTGATGCCCAATCGCCCGGCCAGCGCACTCTGACTCATGCCGAGCGACTTGCGGCGCATTCTGATTTGTGCGCCGACATGTACGTCGATCGGGCTGGGTAGTTTGGCCTGCATTACAAATTCCTCCTGTGTGAGGTTATTAAATTCGATCATTATCAATTAATATTGTTGAAGGTATGTATTCAACACAATTTCCACGGGTATTATGATGCTTTTTTGACAAAGTAATACAGTTTTCTGTTCATAACTTTGTGTTCCTCTCGCGATTTATCACTTTTATTGCGCATCGCAACGCCCCGTTGCGGCTGGAAAGATGGCTCCAGCCAGCCACGCCGATAGCCTGAAAACCAAGTCCGTCCCAAATTTGCCGATTGACCACGTCGAATGCCTCAAGTGCCTCCCTGTCGCCGAAATGCGGAAGCCAGACGGATGGTCGTTTTTGACCGGGCCGTGTGACATTTTCAAGAAGGACATTGTTGTAAAGCCTGGGCAGGCATTTGTTGGTATCGATGGCGGGCGAGACCGGAATGGGATTTCGCTCGATCGCAAAACCTTGCCGAGCAAGCGAGAGGGCGGAGGCGTCCAGTTTTCGTTTCAAATCGATTGCTGCGCGGGCATCGCATTCGCCATGGGCGACCGGATCGGCAACGAGTAGCAACGGCCGGTCCCCTCGTTTGAGACCGGTGACGGAAACGAACTGGTCAACATGGAAGCCGCATTGGTGCATTTTCCCGCCAGCTATTACCGGTTTGCAAATTCGCGTTGTGGAAAGATCGAAGGCGACCGGGACCTTGCCGAGGTCTTCCGGCCGATATCCGAAACTGTGCACGCGTCTGCCATCGAGAGCCTGCACTTTTCGCCACCGCTGCGAGGGGGCGGCCGCAGCTTTTCTGAAGCCCCTGTCATCCGCCAGGCTGGAATGGCCCACCAGCCGAAAATTCGGCCCGACCAGCTGGTTGCCGCCCGCCAGGGCCACATCCAGATGCGTAACTGTCGCTCCGAGGTGTTCGGCCAAGGTCACGCTGAGGGCGCTTTGCGCGACTGAGACAAATTCTGCCGCGGTGCCCTCCTCCTGATCGCCGGTCCGCACATGGAACATGTCCTGTATCCACGGATGCGGGACACTGTCACCTTCAGCCAAGGGAACCAGCGTGGCCGCGCAGGGAACCTGCATGCTGTCGAGCCAGTCTTGCGCCGTGGCAAAACTGGCGTGATCGATCACAATGGCGGCGGTGACGTCTGATGGCAGGGCCGAGAGCAGGTTTCCGATTGGAATGAGCGGTGAAACAGTGTCATCGGCCCGGCTTTCCGCGAAAAAAGCGGCTGGCAATGCGAGTGCGATCGTGCGGATCGGCCCGCCGCAATCGGGCACCAGCGGCAAGGGACCGGCGACGCTCAAGAGGCTTTTTCCCCGGCTATCCGCCGCGTGGCCAGTTGCTGGAAAAACATGGTGTTCTGCAGCGTCCATGATTGCGGCGGCGTGGATGGTGCTGTCTCGCCTGTCAGCGCTGCCAGAAGTCTGGCCGCATCCTTTCGTTTGACGGACACGGCATGTGCGGCGAGCAGATTGGCCGTCGCAGGGCCGAGACCCGCTTCAGCGGCGATGGCGCGCCATGTTCTGCGGGTAAAATGCAGGGTGCCGGCGGCAAGCGAGAGCGCGTCGAATTCTTCGGGCGTGACCAAGCCACGGCAGGCGGCGAGCGTCGCCTCGGCATCGACCAGTGCGATCGTCAGCGGGCGGTAGCCGAGCTCGCCAGGTGCGTGGCTCACCGCCACATCGGCATCGGAAAACCGGCGCCCGTCGCGATAGGCCTCGAAGATATCGCCGATGCCGATCATGCCGAAGGCGGCGCATTCCGCCGCCCTCAGCGCACCCATGCTGGCGGCACCGAAAACGGTGACGCCGCTCGACAGCGCAAACAGGATTTCCTTATGCCAGACGGCGGCGCAATCGCCATAAAGACCGTCGATCAGCCCGATTGCCGGGACGCCTTGCCGGACCGCATCGAAAATATCGCCGCAGGCGGCCGGTCCGCGAAGATCGAGCCCGGATATAAGTTCGCCGTGGATGGAGGGGCCTGCAAAAACCACCGGTTTCATCAAGTACCCCCAAGGTTCAGCAGATGATCGAGCGTGCGCGGCGAGATGTGTTGCAGGCCGCCGCCCGCCGGGGCGAGGCCGCTTGCCAGAACCCGCACGACATGCAGGCCGGAGACCTCCGTTTCCAGCGGAAAGACATAGACATCCTCGATACCACAAGCGAAGAGGTGCTCCGCAAGCCGGTGCCAGGACGGCAGGGACATATTGCCGGGCGCCGTAAAGTCGAGGCCGAGCGAGGGTGGTTCCGCCGGCCGCAAGCCGGCGGCGGCAGGCCGTGCCGCAAACATATCCCGCCGGTAACGGAGCGGGGAGAGATCGTCCCTTGCACCGCTGATATCGGTCAGCCGCGACTGGATCGCCTCCAGCAGCGCAGCCATTGCGGCGGCATGGGCGCTTGGACGGCAGGCGGCGCCCGCGGCGCTGCGGGTGGCCGGCCCGTCTTGAGCCTGAAGCGACCGGGACAGGCTCGCCATCACCACCGGCACGCCGAGCGCATTCGTCAGGTCGAAAAATGAGGGCGGCAGGCCGATATCCGAAAGGCGCTGAATGAGGCCGTCGAAGGATGGGTCGACGCCCGACGGAAGGAGAAGTGGTTGTGGTGCGAGGGTGCGGGTCGCGAAGGTGTCGACGAGAAAGCAGGCATCGTTTTCGATGAGTTCGAGCAGCGCATGGAAAATCGCATGGTCGTGGTCGAACCCGGCCGCGAGGCCCTGAGAACTCATGCGGAAAGCCTGCCGATCCCACGGGAAATCCGCGCGGAAATCCATGCCGACGAGCTCGTAAGGGGCAAGGACCTCCTGCTGGCGGCGAATGGAAGTTCCCTTCACCCAGGCGCGTTCCTTCAGTTGATCGAGAGCATCGGGATCGATCCGACCGACGGTTTCGAAGGGAATGAGGGGAGCGCCCTTGTTGCGCATCTCGTCGATGGAGCCGAAAGCGACGATATGTCTGCGGGTGTCTTCGGCGACAGCGCCTTCGATCGCCTCCATGATCGCCGATAGCCGGGCCTGTTCCGCAAAAAGGCCCTTGCCCTGCGATACCGACAAACCGCGCGAATTGGGCCGGACCGCGAACCAGACGGGGATGCCGATAATATCGAGACCGGTCACATCGCCGACGCGGGTAATCCCGAACCGCCGAAGCAGTCCGGGATCGAAGAATGAAGCGTCTGCACGCCTTGCCGGCGGCGCTGACATGGGAGCATCGGCGCCGGTCAAGGCAGCGGGACCGCGATCAGCGTGCCGTGTTGCTGTCGTCGGCAAGGATGGCGTCGAACAGCTCGCCGGTGACGGAACCCGCCGGACCGACAGCCTTCAGGGCCGCTTCGATCGGCGCCTGCACCATGCGGTTGAAATCCCAGCCGGCGTCGACCACTTCGCCGATGAAGGCGAAATCGGCTTCGGAAACCACGGCGCCACCGGCGACGAGGGCCTCGATGCCCTGGATCTGCACCTGATCCAGTTCCGCCTCGGGCTGGCCGTCCTGGCGAACGAGCATGGATTTTGCGGCTGCGGCCACACGGGCATAGCCATCCACGCCGGGATGGCTGGCTTCATAGGCGGCAATCGTCTCATGCGATACCGACGCGACCCGAAGCGGCGCCGTACGAATGAAAAGAACGCCAAAACCCTTTTTTCCGACGATAAAGAAATGCGAGGACATAGTGTCTCCTATTTGATCCCAGCTAATCGAAGTGCGTGATAAAATTTTTCATTCGCTATCGGGTCGCGGTCCGGAGACAGGCTGCTGATCTCCCTCGCCGTCATGCCCGGATAGTTTTCCTGAAGCCTGCTGCCACTTTCCCGGGCGGCGGCCAAATCTCCATGCAGGGCGTGGCTTGCGGTCAGGACGCGCAGCGCAGGCTCGTCATTTTCCATCCGCCCGCACAGTTCCACCGCCGTGCCGTAATCCTGACGCTTGAACGCGATGCTGGCGCCGGCCCACCAATAGATATCCGGGGCCAGCGGGTTGAGGTCGATGGCCTGCTGAAACTTCTCCCAGGCGATTTCCGCTTCGCCGAAATGGGCAAGCGCATCGGCATGCTGAAGCAGCAGATCGGCGGAGTTGGGCGCCAGCGCCTCCGCCTCGAAGAATTTTTCGGCGGATATGTCGAAATCCCGCTGGTAGAGCGCCACCACCGCGCACATCCAGTGGCCGACGCCAAGCGCCGGATCGATCTCGACGGAGGCATCGGCCTCCGCCTTGGCGCGGTGCAACAGGTGGGGATCATTGCCGCCCAGCATCAGCCATTCCAGCTGCAGGCTCTGCGCCACCCGGGCGCGGGCGACCGCCATGCTGTGGTCGAGGTCGACGGCCTTGCGGAACATCGAACGGGCTCTTCTGAGAAGCGGCAGGTCGCATTTGCCGCGCAGAAGCTGCTGGCCCTCCAGCAATTGCCGGTAGGCCTCGCCGCTATGGTTACGGTCGGGCTCCACCTGAAGCCGCTCGATTTCGCGGGCAAGCGCTGCCGCCACCTGTTTGGACAGCAGCCGGAAGGCGGCGTGAATCTGCCGCTCGGTCAGGACCGCCTCCAGCGACCAGACGATTTCACCGCTCGCCTCCTCGATCAGCGCAACCGACATGCGGGTGTCATCGAACACGGCTGACATGATGCGGTAATCTGCCCGCAGCATGGCGTAGCTGTCGTCGGCCCGGTCATGCGCCAGGGCAAAGGTGCTGTGCGGCGAAAGCACGGTGAAGGTGCGGTATCGAACGAGGCTGTTGGCGACATCCTCGACGAAGGCATGCATCACCGGCGGGACCGGCTGCCCATCGACCCTGGCCGGGCGCACGAATGCGACGCGCGGTTTTGTCAGGGTTTTTCGGCGGCTGCCTTCTTCCGGCTCGGCGGGGGTTGCTATCGTCGCGGCCAGGCTTTGTATGCGTCGCCTTAGGGCCACGGTTTCCGGCTCGGGTGCGCGGGCCTCCTGGCGGAGCTGCTCCATCAGAAGCTGGTACATGCCTTCACAGGCGCTGATATTGCCTATCCGCGCATAGGCGGCCATGGCCGCGCGGTAGGTTTCCTCGCGCTCTGGCTCGATCTTGCAGGCGCATTCGGCCAGTCTGGCGATGTCGTTGGAACTCGCGCGGCCGAACCGCGTCAATTCCTCCAGAAGCTGGGTATAGCTTGAAAAGAACAGGTCTTTCAGACGGCGGCGTTCCGAAAGCAGCCACAGGTAAAGGTGATCCTGCCCGGCCTCCAGTCCCTCCAGCAACTCGCCGCCGAATTCGAGCAGCGCATTGAGCCGCTGCATCGGGTCTTCGGCTCTTGCGCCGGCAAGGAAGATGGCAAGATCGGTGCGCTGTGCCAGCTTTCCGGCCTTCAGATCGTTTCCTTCGGTCAGAAGGATGGCCTCGTCCTCATTGGGAAGTTTCTGCAGGCGCAGGATGAGCTGCCGCAAATTGCCGAGAGCTCGCTTCTGCTCGACATTTTCCCACAGCAGCGATGCGGCGTGCTGGCGGGAAAGCGACTGGTTCGGGGCAAGGATCAGGGCGGCGGTGAGGGCAAAGCCCTTGGACGGGAAAAACGCTTCCCGCACCGCATCACAGCGCGGGGTGCCAAAAAGCCGGATCGGTATCAGTTCAGCGTTCCCAGCCACGTTCATCCCCTCATGAATCATCATCTAACAACGTGCCCGGAAAATTGAAAGTCATCATAGCGTTCCATTTGACGCTGGTGTGACGCGGTCCTGCCTATTGTCGGAAACAGAAGCATGAATGACGGGCGGAAAACAGCGGACATGCGGTGGGCAGGCATCGGGAATTTTCGACAGTGATAGCGTTTAACGGAAGCTACATGGCGTTCGAGCCGCGTATCGAACCTTACCAGCGTGCCGATGATGTCGGATACGCGGTCAGCGAATTCATGTGGTTCAAGGGCCGGCCCTTTTATCCGGTTTCGGCGCTGGTCCACGCGAAGGTCGCCCATGCCAGGCTGTCGGTGGAGAAAGGTGACGAGGAAGACGAGGACAATCTCGATATTCTCTTTCGCATGCCGCTGGTGGCGGGGGGGCATTTTTTCGAGATCGTGCTGCGTTCGAATGAAGGGACGTCCTATGGCGGCTGGGTATGGGGAGAAGAGCTGGAAATCCTCAACGAGTTCGTCAACGGCTATCGCGTTCTGGCAGGGAAGTTCGACGACAGGCTCATCCGCTTCGAATATTCCAGAAGGTTTCAGCGTTACCGGACAATCGAGCCGCTGCCGGTGGAAAAATCCGTCTTCCTGATCCAGCGGGAGGCGAAACCTTACGCGGGCAAGCGTGATTTGCCGGGTGTTCTGACGCCCTGAGAGCGGGGCCCTTTGCGTCAGGACACGCGAAGGCATGGGGAATGAGCGATGAGCGCGGCGGAACCGCGCCTGTTGCGGCATGGCCGGCAAAGCACTGCTTTATCGGGAGAGACTGGGAATTTTTTATTTTTATTGTTTGGAAAATTATGATGCCCAATCAAGGTAACATGCGTAACAGGGGGGTGTCATCGCGGCTTATGGCGGTGAACTGCGCTTCCGGCGAGGATGCGCTTTCCGAGGTGGAGAGCGTTGTCGATGAGCTGCATCCGCCCGTACGCAACGACAGGCTGTATGTTGTCAGCGAGCCGGCTTCCAGTGCATCGCCCGCGTCTCCCGCCCCGGATCAACGCGTCGGGGAAGATAACCCCGGCAGGGCCGATATTCGCAACGGGGTTGTCGATGCCGATATCAGGGTCGCGAAATGGGCCTGGGCGATATTGGCGATCGCACATTGCTGGCTGATCTACTTCATGGTGCATAATCTCGGTTAGCGCCTCTCGCCGGAAGACCCTATTTCAAGCGTTCCGGCAGGGTTCGCAGCCATTTCGGGCAATAGAATTTACGGCCATAATGCGCCCTTGAATGGACCCGAGCGTCCATAATCCAGCCACCGCCGGCCTCCCGCGCATTCGTTCACGATGCCGCTCCTCAGGGACTCGCCCCGCGGAAATGTCATAAAGCTGTAAATGAAGAAACTTAATTGAGTGATCGGTTTCAACGGAAACGCATCACCATGGTCCAGCTTCTTTACGGGCGACGACCGTGGACTTTCCTTATGACGTCGTATCGGCCGGGGTAGAGCACATCTACGTCGACCGCCCGGACCTCTTTGATGCGGCATGGCGCGCTGCGCTGCCGCACGAATTCGCATGATCTTTTTTAGCCCTGGAGATGACGAAGTGAGCAATCTTATAGGTACCGGATTCAACGCCAGTTCGGATGACGGCGAACTGGCCACGCTGGAAAGCGATCTGGTGACGCTTGCCGATATCGGCTGCGACACCGTGGAAATCGCCGTGACGAGCCTCGATCTGATCGCCGGCGGCCGTATCATCGAGGAACGCGCGGAGCGTTTCGTGGCGCTCGCCAAGCAGTTCGACTTCCGTTACACCGTGCACGGTCTGGTGTCGTCCAATTTCATGGATCCGGTGACGTGCCGTTACCAGATCGACGCGGCCAAGGCGCTTGCCGTTCTCTGCGATCGTATCGGCGCCGGCATTCTGGTTCAGCACAGCGGCGCGCTGCGTGCAGACCAGATCGCCGAGCGGGCCGATGCCGATGCCCGCGAGCGGGAAGCCCTCTTCGAACTCGCGGAATTCTGCAAGCCCTATGGCGTGCGTATCGCCCTTGAGAACATCTTCTCCACCGAACCCGGCCAGTATCGCCAGACACCGGCCGAGGTTGCGGCGACCGTGAAGGCCGTCGGTCACGACAATGTCGTGGCGCTGATCGATTTCAGCCATGCCTATCTCGAATCCACCTATCGTGGCCTCGATTTCCGCGCCGAGCTTCGCGCCATGGCGCCGGTTGCCGGCCATCTGCATGTGCACGATTCCTTCGGTCGCCCGCAGGGCTTTTATGAGGCCTATTTCCCGCAGGAAAGCACGGCGCTCGGCATCGGCGACCTGCATATGCCGCTCGGCTGGGGCGATATCGACTGGCAGGACATCTTCTCGGAACTCAGCTTCCTGCCGGATACCGTGCTGATGATGGAAATCGGCCGCCGTTACCGCGCCGAGCAGCCCGCAAGCCTTCAAACCGCAAGGCATCTGATGTCGCTTAACGCCGCACGCACGCAGCTTGCGGCAGAATGACGGGCCTGGACGGGCTACAGCTCAGATAGGCTGATATTTAAAAGCCGGCAGCCCTGAAGGCTGCCGGCGTTTTTTCAGGCGGCCCAGTCGGAGAGCGAATAGGCCCTGATGTAATCGATCATCATCTGCGAACCGTCGCTGAAATCACTGGCCGATGGCGTTCCCGCCGTTCCGCCGACGGCCAGATTGACGACCATATACATGGGGTCGTGCATGTCGTCCGGCGTATCCGTCTGGGCGACGGCGACATCATCGAAATACCAGGTGATATGTTCCGCATCCCACAATACGCCATAGGTGTGGAACCCGTCCGTGCTCGGTACGCTGACATTGTTGATGACCGAGGTCTGCGTGCCGGTCGCGTTGGAATGGGCGGACATGATGAGCGTATTGGGATTCTGGCCGCGCATTTCGATGACGTCGAGTTCCGGCGGCCAGGAGCCGTTTTCCGGCAAAAGCCAGAAGGCGGGCCAGGCGCCCCGATCGGTCGGCATGTCCGCGCGTATTTCGAAATAACCATAGGTCTGGCTGAAAGAGGAATAGGTATTCAGCATGCCCGACGTATAGTCGTAACCCTCGACTTCATCGGCGATCGACGGCGCGGTCTCTTCGGCGGTGATGGTCAGCACGCCGTTGTCGATGCTGAACGGATTGACCTGCGAGGTGCCGGCATAAGCGGGGTTGATATACCATTGCGCCTCGCCATTCGTTGTCAGCGAGCTTCCCTTTTCCGGCGCCCACCAATATTTGGCGTCCCAGGTTCCCTGATCGCCGCTGCGCAGCGACAGCGTGTTGAAGTCGTCGGCGAAGGTCTGGGTGAGGGACGACCGGTCGAGGCTGAGTTCGAACTGACCCGCCTGAAGATCGTCTACGGTCGTTCCGGCGAGAACGATGGCTTCACCATTCGAAAAATTCAGCCACAGATCGCTGCCCTGCTGCGTGGCATTGCCGACAAGCTGGTCGAAGGATGTGATGCCGTAACCATTGAGCCGGATCGTGTCATTGGCGCTGAAATCCGTGATCAGATCGGTGCCGTTGCCGCTGGTGAAGACGAAGGTGTCGGCCCCGCCACCACCGATCAACACATCGTTGCCGGCCCCGCCATCGATTGTCTGGCGGCCCGATCCGCCGGTGATGATATTGTCGAGCGAATTGCCGAAGGCGTAACGCCCGTCACCCGTTACCCGCAGGTTCTCGAAATTGTCCGGCAGGGTATAGCTCATCCAGGTATCGATGGTATCGATGCCCTCACCGGCGTTTTCGGCGGCGCGGTTGATGCTGGAATAAAGATAATAAATATCGTCGCCCGTGCCGCCCGCCATCGTCACGTTCACGGAGCTGTCGCCCCACATGGAATCATTGCCGGCGGTGCCGGTGAGCAGCGGGCCGGAGCCCGTGGCGGAAAAAAATCCGGTGGAACTGCCGCTGTAATAGAGTGTGTCTCCAAGCGCATTCACTACTGTCCGGGCCATGAACCGTCTCCTGTCCGTTGGCGTTGGCTCCCTCACTCCTCCTGCGGTACACCCTAACAGGGCAAAAAGCCTCCCGTTAGGCCGAAATATGAGGGGTATCTTCCCTTGTGGTTGTATCACGCTGTTAAACGGGCGCGTTGTCATCGGCCGCGTCCGCCTGTTACATGTCCGTTTTTGAACCGGCGGAGCGCGCTCTTGCCCAGCGCCTGTGGGCGATGGCAAGATTGGGTCGAATTGCAGACGTCTAACGCGGCGTCTCGGGAGTGGAGTATCAGGATTGAGCGTAGCCTTTACCAAGGAAGACAGTGCGGAAACCGCAGCCGAAACCGTATTGCCGGACCGGGTGATCTCTCCGCATCCCAATCTGGTGACGCAGGCCGGGCTAAAGGCGCTGGAACGACAATTGCAAAAGGCGCGCGAAGCCTGCGAAGCCGCCAATGTTATCGAAGATATCAATGAAAGACGGCGCATCGCCGCCGGCCCGTTGCGGGACATGCGATATTTCGCGGAGCGGGTCCGCACGGCACAGCTGATGCCCGATCCACAGGCGAAGGGTGTCGTTGCCTTCGGCAGTCTGGTGACATTCAGCCGTGATGACGGGCGAACGCAGCGTTTCCGGATCGTCGGTGAGGATGAGGCCGACCCTGCCGCGGGAACGATTTCCTATGTCTCTCCGGTTGCGCGGGTGCTGATGGGAAAAACGGTTGGCGATCTGGCCAGTCTGGGCGGCGGGGAGATTGAAATCATCGAGGTCGCCTGAAGCGTTCCGCTGGGGCGCTGGCGAGGGCAAGTCCTGCGCGATGGCATTGCCGTGCAAGATATTCTCCATTTTTCAACCGACCAGGTTGCCTTTCGGCAGGTCCCCTTCGACTGCAATGATCCGTTGAACGTAAACAGGCTCGTTCGAGGCGGGGGCGCTGCTGCCGAATGCCGGGAGGATTCTGAGATAGAAATTATATCCGGCCGGGCTGATATCGGAATCTATGGTGATCCCGTTGGCCGTGGCCCACATCCAGCCGCTACTACCGGTGGTGTTGGCGTTGCTGAATTGCAGGGAAGAGCAGGTGATCGTCCGGATTGTCCCGCCGCTTTTCACATTCAGTGTAATATAGGGAAAACGTTGCTTTTCGCTGTTTTTATATAACAGGGCGAAAGAAACGGTCCGGCCGATCATTGCCGCGGCTTCGGCATTGCGAAAGTGCCGAAGAAGCCCGGCTGTCTGGTTTCCATTCGCATAGACGGCGAGGCTGTGGGTGAAGGATGGGGAAAAGACGACATCCCCGCTTTTGGCGGCGGAACCCGAGGAGGACGAAGTCCAGCCGCTGGGAAGTGAGCCGGACCAATCGGTGAAATCGCCATTGCCGATGAGATTATCGGCGGGGAGTTTCGGCCAGCAAGGCGTCTGGAAACCACTATCGGACGCGGAAGCCAGATAGGAATCGAACAGGGCCCGGGCGACGAGCCGGAAGCCAGCTTCGTTTGGGTGAATATTGTCCCGGTAAAGGCCGGCATCCTTGCCCTTGGCCAGAAAGGCGGCATGCGTATCCACCAGTGTGAGGTTCGGGTGCGTTCGCGCCAGATCGAGAATTGCCTGGTGGACCTTGTCGTAATCCGTCCCATCACGCCAGGGGTTCTGGGTGGTGATGAGTTGCGGAACGCCCGGCCATTGCCATTCGGTCATGCCCAGCGGACCGAGCAGCGTGGCTCGCCCGGCGCTCAATATGCCACCGGGGGTCTCGAAGCTTTGCATATTGTGGCCCTGATGCAGGATGCACAGATCGGGACGGGGAATCTTCAGCGCCGCCGCGCGCTGTTCGGCGAACATATTGCCGGCCACGGCACCCGGCAGCGTTGCGAGATAGATGGTCAGCGTCGCACCCGTGCCGGCGCGCAGCGTGACCGGATCCGCATAGGCCTTTGGCCCGGTGGGGGCGCTTGTCTGCCATTCCGCCCATCGATACAGCACCACTTTCGCATCGTGCAGATCGCCGAGCAGCGTCGCGAATTGCTGAAATGGCCCGGCTTCGGGATAAGCGGTGCTGTCGCCGTTCACGAAGATCGTGGCATTCCGACCCGCCGTCAGCCGGGCGCGTAAGGGGGAGAACGCGTTTAAGGAGGGTCTCATGCTGCCCAGGGTGCGGGGAAGAAGGCCGAGCGCTACGCCGATCATGCCGCCACCTCTTCCGTTCGCGCCATATATATGCATATGTTGTGTTCGAGCGGTGTCATCGTTCGTTCTCCTGTCTGGCCTCAGGATAACTCCGCCATGGGGCACGGGGAAAACATGCCGGGAACGAAACGGCGATTGACTCAAAAAGCTGAACGTCGCGAATTTTTCTTCGATATTTTCTAAAGTATAAAAACAGAATAATTTTCTTTTGTATTTGCTCTATTGGATTTTTAATTCACGCACAGGTTTGAATGACATCTTTTTTAGTCTTAAGCACCCGGTGCCGCTCTGCGGCGCCCTACCCCGTTGAAGATACCGCTGTCGGTGACGAACAGGCTCCTTTTTTTCATGGGGCGTCCGTTCATGCCCACAATTGCGGACAAGGATGCGTTGGTTGCTTTCATCCGGCAGGGGTGATGCCATGACCTCCGCGCTTTTTGTCAGCCATACCGGCGAGAAGGGCGGTGCCGAACTTTTCCTGACGGACCTCGTCAAGGCCGGGCCGCACTCCTGGCGCGCCTGTTTTCTGAGCGGCGGTGCTGCCGTCGATGATCTGGCGGATGCAGGGCGGCCTGCGGTGATGTTGTCCGCCGGAGAAAAAATGCTGTCGATCCGTCGCGATTCGTCATTCGGCGCATTGCTTCGCGGCGCGGCCGACGTGATGGCGGTTGCCTGGCAATTGAGCCGGGAGGCGAAACATTACGATGTGATCTGCGCCAATTCGCAAAAGGCGCTTTTCGTCTGTGCGCTGGCGGCGAAACTCAGCGGCCGTCCGCTCGTCTGGGTTCTGCACGATATCGTCACCGATCCCGCCTTCAGTGCCGTCAACCGCCGGGCTTCGCTGGCATTTGCGCGCCTTTTCGCCAGGCTGGTGGCTGTCAATTCCGAGGAAACGGGCCGGGCTTTCATCGAGGCCGGCGGTGAGGCCGGCAAGGTGCGCATCGTTTACAACGGTTTCGATCCTGCCAGGGCAAGTGTTCACGAACCCGGCACGGCCGCGCGGCTGCGCGCGGAACTGGGCCTTGGTCCGCAGCCGCTTGTCGGCCTGTTCGGCAGGCTGAGCGAATGGAAGGGGCAGCATGTGTTCCTGGAGGCGATTGCGGCGATGGAGGGCGTGCAGGCGGTCATCGTCGGCGGCGCGCTTTTCGGACAGGAGGCCTATGAGGCGCGTATCCGCGAACAGGCGAGCCGTCTTGGTCTTGATGATCGCGTCCGCTTCCTCGGTTTCCGCTCGGACGTGCCGGAACTGATGGCGGCCATGGATGTGGTTGCCCACACCTCGATTGTCGCCGAACCCTTCGGTCGGGTGGTGGTCGAGGCGATGATGTGCGGACGACCGGTTGTCGCCACGCGTGGCGGTGGGGTTACCGAAATCATTCGCGATGGCGAAACGGGCCTGCTCGTGCCGCCGGGGGATGCATCGGCACTGGCCGCAGCACTCGGCTGCATCCTGTCGCAACCGGCCTTGGCGGCAAGGCTGGCGCAGAAGGGACGTGAGGATGTCAGCCGGCGTTTCTCGCTGGAGGAGACCTGCCGGTCCGTTTCCGCGCTGTTGAAGGAAGCGGCGTGATGTTCCGCCGGGTGATCCAGTGCGGCAGGCAATGCCGGCAGGCGGAAGGGTAAGAATGCGCATTCTTGTAAACATGCCGAGCCAATATGGCGGCAAGGCCTCCGGTGTTGCCCGTGTGGCCTTCAGCCTGCTGGAGCGGCTGCTGGAGCAGACGGATGACGACTACATCCTGCGCTCTCCCTGGACGCGGGCGCAACTGCCCGAAAACCTGCGCGACAGCCGGCTTCAGCTCATCGAAACGCCCCGGCCGCGCATCATGGTTTTCGACGTGTTGCGCCAGGCTGCTGTGCTGCCTGCGCTTTGCCGTCGGCACGGTATCGACGTGCTGTTTAATGCCGACCCCTTCGGGAGCCCTTTTGGCGGCAAACGTCGGGTCACCCTTGTTCACGATCTTTATTTCAAAACCATTCCCGAACAGATCGGCTGGCGGGCGGCCCTGACGACCGATTTCATCTTCCGCCTGATGCTGACCGGATCGGACCGGGTCGCCTGCGTGTCCGAAGCGACGCGGAAGGATCTGGCGCGATTTTTCCCCGCCGCTGCCGGCAAAAGCCTCACCATCCACTCCGACAGCACGCTGAATGTTGATCCTGAGGCCTTTGAAGCCGTGCCGCCCGTTGCCGGGCCCTATATACTGGCGGTCGGAAACGCGACCTCCAATAAAAATTTCGGCCTGCTGGGCAAAGCCTTTGCCACACTCGGTAAAAACTGGCCGGATCTGCATCTCGTGCATGTGGGCCGTGATGAGGCCGAGGAAATCGCCGGTATGCTGGATGATCCGGAGTTGAAGACCCGGCTGATCCGGCTTTCCGGCATAGAAGACCGGCAACTCATCGAGCTTTACCGCCACGCCGCCTGCCTGTGCGTGCCTTCCACCTACGAGGGGTTCTGCCTGCCGGTGCTGGAGGCGCAGCAACTGGGATGCCCGGTTGTCTGCTCCAATCGTTCGGCAACGCCTGAGATCGCGGGCAAGGGTGCGCTCACCTTCGATCCGGCTGATGCTGAAAGCCTTGTTTCCGCGCTTGAGCGGCTTTTGGCGGATCCCGAACTGGCAGGCGATCTTCGCCAGGCGGGATATGAAAACCGCAAGCTCTATTCATGGCAGAAGGCGGCGGAGAGCTATGCCCAGCTTTTCCGGCAAAGGCCCGACACCCGGAAGGGAACGCCGTAAGCGCGGCCGATACCCGTCACTTCCTCATTCCCCGAAAGGGCGGCTAGGGCCGGGGCATATGGAGGCACCCGTTCTGTCCCGAAACTGGGGCTCACGCCTTGCGCACATCCGAATAGAGCTTTTCATAGGCCGCAACCACCCGTTCGGGTGCGACGCCTTGCGAAATTCTCTCTCTGGTGTCCGGCGTCTCCGCAAGCAGCGTGGGATTGCGCATGGCGTCCGCCATGCGTGCCCCGAGTTCGGCGGCGTTGCCCGGTGCAAACAGGCGTTCCGGCTTGTCCGGGCCGATCTGTTCGGCAACGCCGGCAAGATTGGCGCCGATGACGGGTACACCGCGCAGGATGGCTTCGGCGACGGTGCGTCCGAAAGCTTCCGGCCACAAGGGCGGCACGATGAGGCAATCTATGCCGGCAAAGAAACGATCGGCCTCCACATAGCCCGGAAATTCGACCGGGAGACCGGCTGTCTTTTGCTGATAGGCCTCGATGCCTTCCGGCGCCCGGCCCGCCATGACCAATCGCCAGCCCTGCGATGGCAGAAGCCGCAATGCTTCGATCAGCAGATCCGCCCCCTTGGGTGCCTCGATGCGGCCGAGATAACCGAAAACGAGCGGTTCTCCCGGCGCGCGGGCAATGCGCGGTTCTGGCTCACCCGGCGGTGAGATGGCGTTCCAGATCACCGCGCGGCGGCTTTCGGGCACATGGGTAAAAAAGCCTGCCCGCACATGGCGTTCGACGATATCGCAACCGACACCGGCAACGGCATCGACCGCAGCTTGGCAACGCCGGTGCAGATAAGAAAAGGCGCGGCATTTTTTGCCGCTGCCATCGCAGATATGCCCGTCGTGGAACAGGGAACCGTTGGTGCACATGCTGGTGAAATCATGCAGCGAATGGACAAGCGGAATGCCGCGCTTGCGGATCATCGGCCAGATCAGCGGCGTCAGTTCCGAGAGCGAATGGGTGTTGACCACGTCGGGCTGGAAATTATCGATGACGTGCGCGAGCCGCCGAACGAGGCGCGGATCCAGCTGCACGGCGACTTTATAATATTTTCGTTTCCACTCCGGTTGTCGCGCCCAGTCGCCGATAAAAAACGGCGTGGTATGCCCAAGGCGGTGAATGGCGAAACCGTCGCGCTGCTCTGCCGCCTGCCGTTCGCGGGAAATGGCGGCCACGGCAACCTCGTGTCCCTTGTCGGCCAGCCCACGGGCAAGGTCTTCCACGAATATCTCGGCCCCGCCCACGCGGTCGGGAGAAAATAGCGAGGTTACCTGCAATATCCGCATACCCAAATTCCTGCGTCCAAATTGTCCAGTCAACAAAACATTTGCGAAATCTATGCCGAACCCGGCTCTGCGGGCAGATGAGACACGATTTGCGCCGCATCTTTCGCAGGCCCTTCAGTCCCGGCCGGAAATTGCATCCGCCTTCTGCGCCCGTCTCGTTCCACTCCCGGCGGATTGAGGCAGAGCGTGACGACGGGCGCGAGGAAAACGGCGTAGGCCATGGCGAAGCCGGGAATCTGCAGTGAAAAATCAAGCGTCGAATGCAGCAGGACAAGCAGCAGCCCGGCAAGGCCGAGATGAGACGCATAACGATAGTTTTTGCGTTTGCGCGCCCCGCGAATGAAAATCAGCAATTGGGCGACAATAAAAAAAACCGCGTAGAAGGGGAAGGCGGCGCCGACCGTCAACAAGCCCTCGGCATAGACATTGTGGGCATGGGTGACGACTGCGTCCACGCCGCATCGCGCCAGGTGATAGGGGGCATAGATTTCCGCAAAGCTTGCAAGGCCCGACCCGAGCGGCCAATTGTCGGCGATGGCACGGGTGATGCCCGGCATGTAGCAGAAGCGCATATCGTCTTCCATACGCGTTTCCATGCGCAGCGCCACCCGGTTGGCGAAAAGCGAGAAAAGGGCGATGGCGACCGCGATCATCAGCGCGGCCCAACGTCTCGACCCGCGCCGCCTGCGCCGGGGGGAAGCCGCATTTCGCCCGATCCTGGCGGGAGAGTTGAAGATGGTCAGCAGGATCAGGACGACCAGTGCCGCGAAGCTTGACATGATCCCCGCCCGCGATCCGGTCAGCATCAATGCGATGAAGCAGAAGGCGGTGAGCGCGCCGATGAAGGCGGCCTGGCGGACAAGGCGTTTCTGGTCGTCCGGCACGGCCAGGCGATTTGCCACCAGCGCCTTCACCCTTCCCCAGTCCGGGGCCAGAAGCCTTTTGTGTAATAAAACAAGGAGCGTAAGAAGGATGAGGCCGAAAAATGTCGCGGCAGTGTTGCGGTTGACGAAAAGGCCGGTCAGGCTGCCGAGATAGGCGCGCTTTTGAACCACGCCGAGTGCTTCGGGAAAAAGCACAAATTGCAGGATCGAAAACAGCGCGAGCCAGCCGCCGGCGATTGCGAACCATCGCAATGCTTTCGCCGCCAGCTCATCGGTATCGAAAATCACGAGACCGGCCATAAAAGCGCCGAAGGGCAGGGCGGCGCTCATGAGCCCGAGCCGGTCATCCGCGGGTGTCAGTGAGATCGTGGCGGCCGGCGCAATCTGCGTGAACATGGTGGCGACGGACCAGGCCGGGTTGGGGGCTGTAATTGCCGGCATGGACGAGGCCTGCAGCAACATCTGCACGATGAGTGCCGTCAATAAAAAGCAGGCAGCGACAAGCACCTTGCCGGCACCCGCCCTGGGCGGGCCGAACAAAAGGATCGCCGGCACCAGCAGCAGATAGATGGCGGCCGTGACAACGATGCGGCTTTCGATTTCCGTTGCACCTCGATTGAGAAGTGCGAGCAGAAAAATGGCCCAGAACACGATTATTGCGACCTGCCGGAGATAGCTCAGAAATGCCGCCGGCCGAGGCTGCGGGGAAGAGAGCGGTTCTGATCGGGCTTCGGTAAGCGACATTTTTCGGCTTTATCGGTGCTATGTGTGGTGGCTATGTGCGAACGGGGGACACGGCATGGCCCTTTCGCCATGTTGGATCATGACAGCGGCGTCGCGCGTTTCGCGCCTGACAGCGGCGGTTTTGGGCAGATATCGGCAAGCGTCCAGCGCAGGATTTCTCCTTGCCTGCCGCAGACCACGGCTGTATCCGCCTCACGGGCTGTCTCGGCCTGTGGCAAGGTTTCCTTTGGAAATTGCCGCCACATCACGAAACGCCCACGGATCAGATTGGCATCGGCCGGCCCGTAGAGCTGGGAAAAATTCATCAATACCGCGATTTCCATGGGTGAGGCGTTGCGCAGCGAACGAACCATGGCAAGACGCAGCCATACATCGCCATTGGCGGGAAAACAAAACAGTGCATGGCGAATATAGGTTTCGGCAAAACCGAGACGCTCCAGGCCGGAAACGGATGCCAAATCACTGCCATTTGCATCGAGATCGGCCAGAACAAGCCTCAGCCCGGCTTTGACGATATCCGAACGACAGATTTTTTCGGTAACGACGGGGCGAAGATCCTCGACCGTTTTCGCAAGCAGATCCGGCGCAAGGCCGTTGCCATCGTCAGCGATCCTCGCCATGGCGACAACATCGGAAAACCGCCGGCTTTGCGAAAATGCCTGTGCCGCGACGGACAGGACGAAGATGGAAATGACGAGGACCGGCACGACCGCGAGGATTGTCCGCAGGCGCATCACGCCGTCACGCCTAGTCATGGTAATATCGCGTGTAACGCGAATGATAATATTCGCTGGAACCATAGGCCCGGTAAAGCTTCAGCTTTTCGGTATCCACCTTGTTGAGGATGACGCCGAGGCACTTCTTGCGGACATGGACTTCATTCTCCACGGTGTTTCGCACCGCCCTGCGGGCCGTTTTGCCCCATTCCGTGACGAAGATGAAACCGTCTATCCGCCCGGCCATCGCCCGCGCATCGACCACCGGCCCAAGTGGTGGCAGGTCGACGATGATGTAGTCGAAAACGTTGCTCGCTTCGGCCAGCAGCTTGTGCATTTGCATCGAAGTCAGCAGTTCGGAGGAATGGGGAACGCGCTGCTTGATCACTGTGGGCAGGAATGCAAGCCCGGTCTTCTCGTCGCGAAGCAGCACCTCCCGCAGGCTGCGGCCCTCCAGCAGGACTTCGAGCAGGCCTTCGCCGGCATGACGCGCCATGGCACGCGTGGCGCCGGGGTTGCGAATATCGGCATCCAGCAACAGCACCCGCGCGCCCTGCTCCGCAAGGAGCTGCGCGAGGTTGATGGAGATGGTGGATTTGCCTTCGCTGGGCAAGGTCGACACGACGCCCACGATCCGCGCCCCGCTTTTGGCGGGAATGCCGAGATCGATGGCCAGTCTGGTGCTGCGCAGCGTTTCGGAGAAGGAGGAGAGCGGGTGGTCGACCGCATAACGCGCGACGCCGGAAGGGCGCGTGATGCCGGGAGTGCTTTCCTGTCCCGTCGGCGGGGAATCCAGGGTCTGCTTGTTCGGGATGAGCGGGGTATTGCCGAGGAATTCCAGTCCGAGAACGTCGCGGACCTGTTCTCCGGTCCTGAAAAAACGGTCACGGAACTCGCGGAACGCGGCGATGCCGCCGCCGGCTGCGCCACCCATGATCATGAACATCGCCAGAATCAAAGCCTTGTTCGGCTTGCTCGGAACCTTGGGCGGCATCGCCTTGGAAATCACGCGCGCTTCCGTCACGGGGAAGGATTGTTGCTGCATCGCCTCCTGATGGCGCTGCAGGAAAGTCTGGTACATGTTCTTGTAGGTTTCAGCCTCACGCTGCAATTCACGCAGCTGAACCTGTGTCTCGCCGGCCGAGTTGCTGATATCCGTGGCTCTGACGACGCTTTCCGCCAGCGATTTTTCCTTTGCCTCCGAAACCTCCAGATCGCTTTTGTAACTTTGCGCGACGCGATTGATTTCCTGGAACATCAGCCGCCGGTATTCCTGCATTTCATTGCGCAGACGCACCGCCTGAACGTGGTTGCGACCAAGCCGGCTTGCGATTTCCGACTCGATCTTCGAGGCCTCGAGATATTTTTTACGCAGTTCGTTTGCGACCGAACTGTCGAGAATATCGGTAACGACCGCATCGTCGTCTCCGGTGGCAAGAATGTGCTCGATGCGCTGCACCCGCGCCCGCGCCTTGGCTGTTTCCGATTGTGCCAAAATCAGCGCGCTGTTGGATTCGGCCAGTTGCTGATCGGAAAGCAGGCCATTATTGCCGGTCGAAATCAGATTATGTTCGGCGCGAAATTTCTGCACGGCCAGATCGGTGTCGAGCGCCCGCTGGCGCAGTTCCGAAATACGGTCGGACAACCAGTCGCTGGCGCGCCTCGTCGCCTCATATTTGGAATTCAGCTTGTCCACCAGATAGGCTGAAGCCACGGCGTTGACGATCTGGGCAGCGAGAACCGGTGATGTCGAATTGTAGGTGAGTTCCAGCGCATAGGTCCGGCCGATGCGCTTGACGCTGAGGTCGCCGAGCAGCCGATCCGACAGCTCCCTCTTCAGCGTTTCATCATCGACAACGGTCGCTTTTTTCTTTGACGAGAACCATTGCGATACGTTCACGAGCGAGCGGACGGTGCCCAGCACTGAACTCAGAAACGATGCCCTTGTGGCATTGAATTCCTGATTTTCCGTAAGATTGAGACTGTTGACGACGGCAAGCCCGATGGTTTCCGATTGCAGGACCTCGACCTGGCTGAGAATGGAAACCTCGTCCTCGACAACACCGCCGATCGTGGAAAGCTGCTCGACGACCTGGCTGTTGTTGCGGTCGATCAGCAGGGTTGCCGTGGCTGAATAGATCGGAACGGTCGTTGCGGCGAAGGCGAGACCGATGGCCCCGGCAACCGCGATTGCGGCGAATACGACGCGCCACTGCCGGCGGGTTATCGCAAGAACGGCGTCGATGTCGATAAAGTCGCTCGAAAAGCCGCTTTTATCGTAGTCGGCCGTCGTCAGGGGATCGTGCCTTTGCAACAACTGTCAGCCTCGCTGTTTTTCGGCGGGCATGGCGCCTGCCGAATCGCGGTTATGTCACAGAACCGGCGGCAGCCTTTCCCTGGGAAAGGCTGCAAAGCCAAACTCAAACGGGACTTGTACTGGTAGGGGTGCTGGTGCTGCCGGTTGAAAGCGCGGACGATGTGCCTGTGCTGCCGGCCGTTCCGCCAATACCGCCGCCGCCGACCGGGGCGCTTCCGCCGCCAGCCTGTGCGGTACCGGTGCTGCCGGCATCGGTTCCCGAGCCGCCAATGCTGTTGGCGCTGGCGGGGGTGGAGCCGGCGCCACCGATCGGCGATGCGGGCGCTGCTGCGGCAGCAGCTGCCGCAGGCGCAGCCGCCGTTCCCGCTATATTCTCGCTAAAGGCTATGAGAAGATCGGAAGGTACGCTGGTAGCCTTTGTCTGCAACTGGATGGCGGCTGCAAGTATCGTATTGCCGCTCCGCATCGCGGCGGCGTGGGTGAGGGCGAGGCCTTCACCGACGACTTCCGAAAAGTCCTTGTTGCCGACTTTCTGAGCCAGCGCGACGATGGCGGGCAATTCACTCGAATCGTTCAGGATAAGTGCCGAAAGCTGTTCGGAGAACTGTGCCGCGCTGGTGGAAACGGCGATGATCGGAAACCCGCTCGTCACTTTGCCGGTCACGTCGGCAGCTGCCGCATCCGTGCTGGAAGCGATGGAGATCAAATCCCTGATCGTGCCCTGTGTGGGAGACTGTTTGAACAGTTCCGCGGCGGTCATCGAAACCGTGTCCGGGCTTACGCCATTGACACGGGCCAGAAACGCGGCGGTGCTTTCATCAGCGGCCTTAACGGGCGCACCGGTTACTGCACTCGCAGCCGCGGTTGTTGCGTCCTGTGCGTTGGCGACCGTGGAAATAAAACCGATGCTGGCAACCAACATCGCGCCAGCAAGCATTGAGCCGTTACGAAGCCGAGACATCACATCTCTCCAAATTATTAAAATACAAATTTAAGTACGAAAACATCGAGTATGGTTACTCAACATCTAAAAATCTGCTCTTAAATCGCACAGACCAAGCGTAGGATCAAGTGCTAAAATAGGCTTCGGGCAGGGACTTCCTCCTATCCTTAACGCCGGGACACCACCCTTCAAAAAACTTCCAGAACCGTGAGCTGATCGCTGGCGGAAAGCTGGTATTGCCCCCCTTCCTGCGAAAGCCTCTGTCGACTCACCGAACCGTCATCGAGGAAGCGGTGCGCGATGACCTGGCTATGGGAGCCGGCCACGGTAAAGGCCATGGGGCGTTCGGCCGGCGGGTTTTCGATCTGCGCCGGCCATCGCCAGGCTCGGATCGCCAGCCACACGGGCACCAGCAGCGCGCCATCCGGTCTTGTCAGCCGCAGGGAAACGCAGTCGGAAGCGCTTTCGAGGAAATCGAGCCTGCGCTCCGCCGGCGCCGTCTCCTGCCTTGCCGTGCAGAGCGAAAGAAGGCCACGAACGGCATCGTAAGCGGGTGTGCGGCTCAGATCGTGACGCAGCAGGCCAAAGGACGATTCCGGGTTCGTTTCGTCCAGGGCGAAACTCGACACCATTTCATAAATATAGGTCCTGCGGATGCCGGTGATGAAAGACCATAACAGCGTGCGCGGCATATAACGCGCCTTGATGCCTTCCGTGACAGGCAGATGAAAGGTCTTGGTCTTCAGCGCGGTATGATAGCCGATTTCGGTGGCGAGAACGGGTCGGCCCGTCACTATATGCGCCGATGCGGCGACAAATTTTGACAGTTCTTCCGGCCCGGTCGTTTCGGGGTTCTCCATTCCCACATAGGCATGAATATTGCCGTAGTCGCACACCTCTCCGAGGCTCTGCGCCAGCGGTACGTTCCCCTGAATATAGCTCGGTGCGACAATGCCGACGGCGTTCAGGCGCGGGTGGGAGCGGATCGTCTGGTGCAGCGCAAACTGATGCTGCGCAGAGATGCGTGGCGCGTTTTGCGGGTCCTTGATCAGCACCGGCTCATTGCTGCCCTCGAAAAGATCGATACCGCCATCACACCAGTCGTAAAAATCCGCGATCTTATCGAGCGGTGTCGCGAAATAGGGGTTGAGATCGTCATAACAGATGATGGTGAGGCGCATGCCCGCCGCAACAATCCGGCGCAGACGCTGGAAGACGGCGCTGCCGCGGCTGTCCTTGGCGGTGATGATGCCTTCATCACGCAGATGGCGAATGCCGAGTGCTTCCATTTCTGGCAGGATGCGGTCGAAATATTCCGGATAGACGCCTTTCGTGCGGGCGAAGTGACTGCAGACGCCAATACTGTCCAGAAAGGTTTCCGTATCGGCGGAAACAACGGTCTGGGCCTGTGCGGTGACGGGGCGTGCGCTTGAGGCGACCGCCAGTGCGAAGGGCACTGAAAGCAGGCCGCGGCGTGTCAGTCGGCCCATCGCGATCGGCTGGTTTCCATTCATCTGCGCCTCCCGGCAACATGGCAAAAATGATGGATGCCCGCCATCATGCGGACATCACCGTGTAAAACGGCGAAGATGCCTATGGAATGTCGAGATCAGATTGTCCTGAAAACTTCCGGCAATGAGACCGTCATCCAAATTCACAAGTTCGAAACGAAATAATGTTATAAATCATTAATATAATTCCGGGAGACAGCGGAGTTACAAATGTTGGTCCCGGACGATTTGCCTGCGGATATCAGGATAACCGAGACCAGTTCTTTTCGCAACACGGGATGGTTTTTGTCGCGTCGCGAAAAAATCACTTGAAATGCCGGTAAATCCCGTGCTTTTTGAAAGCGGATTTTTTGTATTCATATTTTCTAACGTTAAATCTGTCCCGGTTTTGTATTTTCTGATGCCCTGTCGCTCCCGTAATATTTGGGAATTTCGGGCGGGGCCGGGGCGGATGCCATAAATTTTCGATGAAGGAAAACAGAGCGTATCCGCATGCGTATTCTCCATCTCAGCAGCCTTTATCCGCCGCATATTGTCGGGGGATGCGAACGCTCGGTCGAACATCTTGCCGAGGAACTCGTCTCCATGGGACATACGGTCGGCGCCGCCTGCATAGAGCGGCAGGCCGAACCGAAAACGGTGCGCAACGGCGTTACCGTTTACCGCATGTTCCACAACAACGATTTCTGGCTTGAGGACTGGCCGCAATATACGCCGCAGCAGCGGCGTGTGCAGAAGCTCAAGCAGCAGTGGAATTTCGATGTCGAAAAGCAGTTCGAGGCCGTTCTCGACGATTTCCGGCCGGATGTCCTCAACACCCATTCGCTGCTGGATGTGACGACGCTGGTGTGGCGGGCGGCGCATAAGCGCGGCATTCCGATTGTCCACACGATCTGTGAATATGATCTTCTGTGCGGCAACGCCGCCATGTTCAAGGGCGGCAAGCCCTGCGAACACATCCATCTCGGCTGTCAGGTGGTGAATTTCACCAAGAAATTCACGCAGCGTTATATTGGCGCGGTGGCAAGCGTCGGCACGGAAATCCTCAAGACGCATGTCAATCACGGGCTTTTCCATCATATTCCGGAAAGTCTGCGCCGCGTCATCTTCTATTCCTGCACGGTTCCGGAAGGCGATCCTGTCGCACGCCGCAAGATCGACCGCACGGGCCGGCCGCTGACCTTCGGTTACATCGGCCGTATCAATACCGAAAAGGGCGTCGGCAACATGGTCGATGCCTTCAGGCAAATCGGTCACGGCAACTGGCGCTGTCTGGTGGCCGGCCAGGCGATGGATGATTCCATCGAACGGTTTACGGCACAGGCCGGCGATCTGCCGATCGAATTCATCGGCTGGGCAAAACCGAAGGAGTTTTTCGAGGAGATCGACGTGCTCATCGTTCCCTCCTTCTGGGCCGAGCCTTCGCCGCGCACGATCTACGAGGCTTATGCCATGGGCGTGCCGGTCATTGGCGCGGCCTCGGGCGGTATTCCGGAGCTGATCGGCGAGACAAACCATGACTGGCTGTTCGAACCGGGCAACGCCACCGACCTTGCTGCGCGCATCCGCCGGGTGCTGACGCTTTCGCGCGAGGAACTGCCGACGGAGGCAGATTTCGGAAACATCGTCGAGGAATCCACCTCGCGCCGGGTCGGTGAAAATTATGTGAAACTCTATGAGGACGTGCTGGCGAAAAGCAAGGCTGCGGCTGCATGATGAGCCTGCTGTGGCCAAACCCTGATCCCGCAGCCTCTGGCGAGGCGCGATCCAGTGGGCCGGGGCTTTGCAAATGGTAAGGTTGGACGACAGCTCTCCCCGTCTGGAAAAGCGCTCGATCACAAGCGCCTTGTGGAGTGCGGTTGGCAGCTATGGCAATGTGTTTTTGTCCTTCATTGTCTTTCTTATTCTGGCGCGCCTCTTGGCGCCGGATGAGTTTGGGCTTGTCGCCATAGCGACGGTTTTCGTGGATATTATCCTCGTCATTGCCCGCGGCGGCTTGCCGGAGGCAGTGTTGCAGCGGCCAAAGCTGGATGAAGACTATGCCGACACCGCCTTCTGGTTTTCACTCCTGTGGGGAGCGGTGTTGTGTGCCCTGCTTTCGCTGGCGGCGCCTTTCCTTGCGGGCCTGTTCGGGATTGCCGAACTCAGCCCGGTCCTGATGGCGCTTTCCACCGTTCTCTTCATCATGGGTGCCGGCACCATCCATGAGGCCAGGCTGCAGCGCGAGTTCGCCTTTCGCAAGCTAGCCATGCGCGCGCTCCTGTCCAATTTTCTTGCCGGTGTGATCGCAATCGCCCTTGCCCTGAATGGTTGGGGCGTATGGGCAATGGTCGTTCAAAGGCTGATCGCCAGTCTCGTGACGACGGTTATGAACTGGATTGCCAGCGGATGGGTGCCACGCCTGCGTTTCGTGCGCGCCTATGTGGCCGATCAGTGGAGTTTCGGCTCGCGCATCTTCGCCGCAAATTTTCTGATGGGTCTCAATGTCCGCCTGCAGGAGCTGATCGCCGCGACTTTTCTCTCGACTGCGGCCGTGGGCTACATCCGGTTGTCATGGCGGTGCATCGACCTTGTCAGTCAGCTGGCCGTCATTCCCCTGACATCGGTGGCGTTGACGAGTTATGCCCGTATCAATGCCGAGAACAAATCGCTCGAAAATGCCTATTTCGGTTTCATCCGGCTGTCGGGTGTCATCGCTTTCCCGTGTTTCCTGGGCCTTGCAGCCACGGCGCCGGTTCTTGTTCCCGTCGCCTTCGGCGAAAACTGGGCAGCCGCCGCGCCGGTCACGCAATTATTATGTCTGACGGCTCTGCCGTTTGTCGCCAATTCATTCGTCTGGCCGCTTCTGACCGCCATCAGGCAGGGTGGCAAAACCCTCTTTCTGTCGTTTCTGCAGGTCGTGATCGGTTGCGGTCTTGGTCTTGCCGCCGCACCTTTCGGCTTGCTGCCGGTTACTCTGGCCCATGTGGTAAGGGCCTATCTGACGTGGCCGGTCGCCTTGGTCAGTGTCAGGAACAGTGCAGGCATATCGATAGGCGGTACGTTTCGCACCTGCATGCCACCGCTCATCGCGGCCGTCGCCATGGCTGTTCTGGTGAGCGGCCTCTCCTGGATAATGGGCGAACGTTTCTCCAAGCCGGTAACGCTGTGCCTGCTGGTTTCGGCAGGGGCGGTGATCTATCCGGTTCTGCTTTTTGTCACCATGCCCCGGGACATAAAGGGGGTGCTCAGGGAGGCCAGAGCGCTTCTTTCACGAAAATGAAATTGCAGAACGGCTTAATTTCAGGACGAGGTTCTAATGAAGACGATTACCATTCTCGACACAACCGTAGCCTCGGACAATCTTGGCGATCAGATCATTCTTGATGCCGTCAAGGGCGTGTTGCTTGAGGTCGTTCCACAAGCCTATCCCTATCATGTGGCGACCCATGAATATATGACGAATGTCTCGAAGTCGCTGCTGCGCCAGAGCGAAGCCGCCTTCGTGGCCGGCACGAATATTCTCGCGTCGAACATGGAAGCCCGCGTGTTGTGGAAGCTGCTGCCATGGGATGCATTCGCCTTCCGCGACACCGTTCTTCTTGGCTGCGGCTGGATGAACTACATGAAACAGCCAAATGCCTATTCGCGCTGGATTTTGAAGAAAATCCTGTCGGATAAATTCATACATGCGGTGCGTGACAACTACACCGCCGAAAAACTCCGATCCATGGGGAAACAGGTTCTGAACACCTCATGCCCGACCATGTGGGGTCTTGGCCCGGACCATTGCAAATCCATTCCCACAGGCAAGGCTTCTTCCGTCGTCACCACGCTCACCTTCTACCTCAATCGGCAGGAGGAGGACAAAAAGATGATCGAAATTCTGAAGGATCGTTACGACACCGTCTATTTCTGGCCGCAGCAATGCGAGGATACGGCCTATCTCGCTTCGATGAATATTTCCGGGTTGAAGTTCATCGATCCGACTCTCGCGGCCTATAATCACTTTCTTGATAATGAGGATGTGGATTTTGTGGGCACGCGCCTGCATGGCGGCATTCGCGCGATGCAGAAATTTCGCCGCGCCCTGATCGTCAAAGTCGATAACCGGGCCACGGAAATTTCCAAGGATACCGGTTTGCCGACAATGGATCGCAAGGATTTCGACAGAATGTCGAACTGGATTTCCGGGAGCGACGTGCCACCGATAAAGTTGCCGGTGGACGCAATCGAAACCTGGAAACGGCAATTCAAGAGCGCGTGAGAACCCGCAATTCGTTACGGCCTCTCGCACACGCATGACGGCCGTCTTTCGGGATAATGAGCCGATTGCTCACCTCAGCTCAGCAGCTGCAAGCCCGCATCCGAAAGTTTGAGGACGGTGAGCCTGCCCGTCGTAAAGGCGCCGGTGTCGATGCCGATCCGCTGCGGGCCGGTTTCGGGTTCGGCGACCGGCGTGTGGCCATGGACGACGAGGAGATCCAGGCCTGCGCCTTGCGAGAGGAATGGCTCCCTGATCCACAACATGTCCTCATCGGTCTGCGCTTCCAGCGGCACGCCTGGCCTCAAACCGGCATGCACGAAGATATAAGGCCCTATACGGGCGCTGATGGGCAGGCTGGATAAAAGCTGGCGGTGGGCTTGCGGAATAGCGCCCAGCAGGGCGTCCTTGAATGGCTGCAGTCTCAGGCGTCCCCTGTGCAGGAAATAATCGATATCGACGCCGTAGGACAAAAGCGTCTGGCGGCCGCCAAAATCCAGCCAATGCATGTTGTCCTGCGGGTTTTCAAGAAAATCGTTGAAGAGTTGCTCATGGTTGCCGCAAAGCGCGATACGGCGCAGCGGTGCCGGCGGCGCCTGCAGCAAATGTTCCAGAACCCCGCAGGAATCGCGGCCGCGATCGACGTAGTCACCAAGGAGAACGACCAGTGCGGGGGAGGGGTCGGGAGCCAGGTCCGCAAGGATTTTCCGCTCCGCCTGCAACAACAGGTCGAGAGTGCCATGCACGTCACCAATGGCGTAGATCGGGAATGAGGCCGGTTTGTCGCCAAGGTCCAATCTGCGCCGCCTCCGGTCGTCGCGGGGGGGTGGTTGTTTACGACCGCGAATCCAGTTGAGCACCTTGGGCATAATTGGCGATACTGTCTCTCCCGCACAAGGTCAAGAGCGTTGAAGGCCGCCGCCGCATCACCCGCCGAAGCGCAGCTGAGGCAATGCGCGACCATCCACCGAAGCCCTGCCGAATGAAGCAACCAAAAGCGGTTCAGGAAGGCAGGATGCAAAGGTTTTCGGGGGATAAAATACCCTCTCCGGTGTTCGAAAGACAGGTGGTTTTTAACCCGTGATCCGTGCCCGCCGCCCGAAACCGCGCAGCGGCTTCGGAAGACAAATGCCCTAGAGTTTCAGCCAGACACGCGGGTTTTCGTGCGACTGGATCTTGATCCATTTCAGATCGACCGCTTTCCACGGTTTGACGACATTGGTGCGGTTATCCAGCACCATATCGCCCTGGCTGGTGCTGACGATCAGAACGGCGTGACCTATACCTTCCGTGGTGCGGGCGGTGGCGATGCGCAGGGCGCCGGAAGGCCAGCCGGCGCGCAGGAGGCGCTGTCTCTTGGTCACCGCGAAATCCTCGCAGTCGCCGCTTGCCGGGTTCAGCTTCCAGTCGTCTTCACCGTCCCGTTCACCGGCATAGCTGATCGACGTATTGATCTCGTAATTGATGCGTTGGAGTTCCGCGCGGTTCTCTTTGGTCAGTTCCACCGTGTCGCGATCGCCGATGCGGATGCACTGGTCGGCGGCATCCTCGCAAAATTTCGCAAAGGCGATGGGTGCGATGGTGGAGCGGGTCGTCGTCATGAACTGGCCGGGCCGCGGTGTGGCAGGCTTGTGGGTCAGGCCGCCAAGCTGGACCGCCGATGCCGTTGTCGCGATGCCTGCCGTCACGCTGGCAGCGATGGCAAAAACCCTTGCCAGACGGATTGCCTTATTCGCCATGTCCTTGCCCCTGCACAGTTGCTTTTCCTTGTGCCTGGCACCATAGCGGCCCTTTGTTGCGGGCCGTTTAAGTCGATAGATTGCATTTTAATGAAATCTAATTTTGCTGCCGCGTGACGGGAACAGGCAGGAAACCGGCAGCGGCCCTCACTTGCAGCGGGTGCGGCCCTCGGCGTCGACAATGCAGCTCTGTTGCGGAACGGCCCGTCTGAGCTCGCGCCGCGTATCGGGCGAGGCGCTGCGGCCTGCCGGTGGCCGGTCGTAATTTCGGTAGATTTCGAAATTATGCCCGCCGATCGTTCCCTGCGCGCCGCCCCGGCGATCCGGCGTCACTTCGAAATTCTGGTATTGCTGGGCATGGGCGCTCGTGGCAAGGCCGATCATGAGGGTGAAGGCCCCGGCCGCCAGGCTGTGCCGCAACCTCGTCGCTTGCCGTCTGCGCAAGATCATGGCCGTTTCCTCCATTGATGCAACGATGGATGCCTCCGCCGCATATTTGCCACGGCCGGCGCGCATTCATTTCCAATCGCTGGTCGGGATCATCATATCACCGATATCGCGTCCGGCGTGAGAAGGATTTGTGCCGGCCGGCGGGCGAATCACCTGCCTGCTGCTTCGGCCGAAGATGTCGTGTGGCTACCGGGTGCGGCCGGGCGGCACGATCGCCAGCAATGCAAAAATGACCTTTCTGCGGCTCAAAAATTAAGCTCTTCGTCGCTGCATTTATAGGCTTCACAATCCTGTAACAACGGACCTAATATACAAGTGCAGATGCCGAATCGCTCAGGAGAAGCCCTTGACGATTGCAGTTTCACCACAGGCCCTGCCGGCGCTCGTTCTGAACGCAGACTACAGGCCACTGAGTTATTACCCCTTGTCGTTATGGTCCTGGCAGGACGCGATCAAGGCTGTCTTTCTAGACCGTGTGAACATCATTGCAGAATATGATCACGCGGTGTCGTCCCCCAGCTTTTCCATGCGGCTGCCGAGTGTCGTCAGCCTCAAGACTTACGTGCAGCCAACCCGCAACCCCGCTTTCACGCGCTTCAACGTTTTCCTTCGGGACAAGTTCGAATGCCAGTATTGCGGCACGCGGGACGAATTGACCTTCGACCACGTGATTCCCCGCGCGCATGGCGGTGAAACCACCTGGCACAACGTCGTCGCGGCGTGCTCTCCCTGCAACCTCAAAAAAGGCAGCAAGCTTCCCAAACAGGCGGGCATGTTCCCGGCCCAGAAGCCCTTCCAGCCGACGGTTCAGGATTTGCACAATAACGGGCGTCTGTTCCCGCCCAACTATCTGCACGAAAGCTGGATGGACTATCTTTACTGGGATACCGAGCTGCAGCCCTGATCCTTCAGGACTGCAACATGGTTTTTCCGCTTACCGGCTTTTACGGCTCGCGCCAAAAAAGGCGACTGCCGCAAGTGCAACGCTTGCGATGACATTCCAGCCCGCAAAAGAAAGGCCGAGCACCCGAAGGGCGGCGTCGTTGCAGGAGGGCGCCTTGATGGCGTTCAGATTGCCCAGCAGATCGCCGGCATTGGTGGTGATGGAAGGCGCGCCGGTCGCGCAGGTGATCGGCCCTTCCCAGAAACCCCATTCCACGCCGGCATGATAGACCCCGAGCCCGGCGCCGATCAGCATCGCCACGCCGATAAGGGTAAGCAGCAGCCGGGTGATCTGGACCGGCAGTTTGAAGACGCTGGTCGCAATGGCCAATATGCCCAGCGGAATGGCGTAATAATAAGGATCGCGCTGCAAGAGGCACAGTGCGCAGGGCGTATAACCGCCAATATGCTGGAAACCGAGGGCGGAGCCGACGGTGAAGATCATTCCCGCCGTAACGCCGAGAGCGGCGAGCGTGCGGCTATTGTCGGCGGTGGTCGCATTGGCCATGTTGTTTTCCTCAAACTTCGCGAAGAAGCAGATATCCCGGACGGGCTTTCAAAAAGGCGGGCGTGATGGCGAAATTAAGTCGCCGGTCTTCACGGGGTGTCACGGGATTCGTCTAATCCAGTCCGCCGCATCTGGCAAATGAAAGCCCGGTAATACTCGGGAGCGCGCAAGCAAAGTTTCGTGAGGTTGTTGGTGGAGATAAATCCATTGAAAGGTTCACTGGGATGCGCTGGGCAAAGAGAAGAAAATCAATGCGGTTTTGGAAATGGCATCCGAAGCATGGCTGCCGATCCGAAAAAACACATGTTCGTGAGGTTTCTGCAACGCTGTTTAAAAACCGAATTTGCTAGGGATAGAATTATTCCTGCTATTTGCGATAGCGAAGATTCGGGATCATGTTGGGCAAGGCCCGCTTCTCCGTTTGGTTGTTTCAGTGTGACACCGACGGCAGCTAATCTGTGATGGTAAGCCAGTATAGCTTTATTTTTCTTGACACCAATTGCATGGTTAAGTTGTATCCGAATCGCCATTCGAGGGGATAGTTGTGATAGAGGCCGTCAGGTATTTAAATTTTAAGAGATATAACGACACAACGCTGGACTTATCAAAGCGCTTAACCGTTCTAGTCGGACCAAACAGCTCTGGAAAATCATCATTAATAAAGGGGCTTTTGGCATTTAAGCAGACTTATGGTGACCCCTCCGATCACGCGGGCTTCATCGCGCAAGGTCAGTATGTCGACATTGGAAACTTTGTTGAATACGTGAAAGACCATAACATTAAAAGAAACGTAGGTTTTGTTTTTGGGATCAGGGGCGGAATCGTCGGCGTTTCTTGGACAAGGCAGAAGCAAATTTTTGTAGAGATTTTTCAGGAAAACGATCCTCAGACTAGCCATGGGCGCGTTCAGTCCTATTCGATTTACATTCCATCTCCAAGTCAAGAAGTCGATATAAATAATTATATTAAATCTGATAACGTTATTAGTTTTACGCGCATGAGTAAAACGGATGAGAGCTTCCGCATTAATGTCAATCAGGCATTTTTTGAATTGCTGAGGCATAGCTATCGTAATCTATTGGGAGACGCTGTAACTTTCGAACGAGTAGCGAAAGCTTTTAGGGGAAGTATACAAGCAAAAAGAGACAATAAAAGAGGAATGTCGATCCTTCCAGAGAGAAGCGGGGAGGGTTTATTTCAGTTTATTTATGCGCTGGAGCGATATGTTCTCTCTCCGATTCATAGTGCCTTATTTAATGCCCTAACGGAAAGGACGTTTGCGCTTGCTTCGTTGCGAGAGAAGCCCGTTCGGTCCATGACACTTACGGACGAGCGGCAAGTGGTTGGACCTACAGGCGCGCACACTGCTGCGGTTTATCACTATCTTCGTCAGAGAGCGGTGAAAGCAGGTAAGAAACATTCAAGAATTAAAGATGATTATTCAAGATTAGATTCTTGGTTTCAGCGCCTTAAATTGGGGAATGAAATAGAAATAAATAGTTGGCGCGATCTTATCGATCTTCGCACCAAGTCGGGGCGATCCGCGCAAAGTGATTCCGTTGTTGATGTTGGAGTAGGCTTTTCGCAAGCAGCTCCAATCTTGGTGCAGTTGGCCGCAATGCCAGACAATACCAAGCTCATTGTGGAGCAACCGGAATTGCACCTGTACCCGTGGTCCCAGACGCGACTTGGGGAAATACTCTGCGAAGAGTCTTCAAGAGGCAAAAAGCGAATTGTGATCGAAACCCATAGTGAACATATCATTCACGGAATACAACTACACATCAGCAACGTTCGGGCTGGGAAGATGTCTGGGCTACGTCCCTCTGATGTTCAGATCGCATACGTTTCGGACGAGTCTGAAATCACTCCGATAGAACTCGATGATTATGGGGAGTTTCGTTCCAATTGGCCGGATGGCTTTTTTGATCAAACCCTCAGAGTTTACCGAACCCTTTTGGAAAATCGGTCCGCATGATACCCGTGGTTGCAACTGAAGAAACTTTTGTCCGTGAGGCCCTGATTAAACACGGATCGTCTCCGACGCATTTTATGCAATTCATGCTTTTGCACGATGAGCTGGTGAACCTGCTAACACAGATGACTAACCCGGCTTCTACGGAAGCCCAAGTGCTGGCAGGCCTGTTGAACGCCCGGAAACTTTCCAGTGTCCAACGCTCCGACATGAAAAAGAATCTCAATACTTCCTTGAGTGAATTGAAAAGCGAGTACATCGAGCTCTCTTTGATGTGCGGTAAAAACTTTGTACATTGGCCCCCGCTTTGTTCCCAAGATGCTGCTGAGTTCCTTAGATTCGGCATCTCTACTCATCACGCTAATAGTATTCGATATGATGAGATCGTCAATCGACATAAAACCAATGTAATATCTTCATGGAGCTTGGTTGATGGCGGGGTATCCAAAATGTCCGATCACGTCGCGGAGCACTTGAATTACATCAGTGAGATAAAAATATATGATAGATACTTTGGTATATCTAGCCTCGCGTCGCTCACTGATCTTTTCAGTTCTTATAGTCCGTTGTTTGGCCCATTTCCCGGCCGAATAAATATCTATGTTGGTCGAGGTCTTTTAGACGGTCTGAATACCCAACACATTCAAAATACACTTGCAGCTCACATTGACGTTAACGGTCTGACGATTTCTACATCTAACAAAATCGCGCCTGCGCAAACGCAAGCTCACGATCGACTGCTCCAACTTGACAATGACTCTACGTTTGAATTCACCGCAGGCTTGGGATGTTATGTCGAAAACGGTGGAAAGAATCGTGCTAGCACTGTTCTCCACCGCAGCATCCTGAGGGATTATTCTGAGTTTCAAATAAAGGACGACCAAGGAAAGGTCGTTAGATTTCGTTATTAGCTCCGAGTTTGCGATTTTAAACGAGTTGCCAGTTTCACTGCCGATAAGGAAAACGGCAGCACGGCACGTTCGTGCTTGCTGGTTTCGTGCGAGCAGATCGCCAAGCTAATGTATCAGGCCGTAGGCGCCAGCGACGATTGACCAAAAAGCAGAACAAAAGTGTCCAACTTTTCGAAGTTGTGTGAACTACTTGGACACTTCGGACCAAAGGCCCAAGAAAATCAATGCGATTTTTAGGAAATGGTACCCCAAGCCGGGATCGAACCAGCACTCCTTTCGGAACCGCATTTTGAGTGCGGCGCGTCTACCAATTCCGCCATTGGGGCAACGGTGGTAATGCCACGGCGTCTATCATGGGCAAGACCATGCGTGCAACCCCAAAGCTGACTTATCCTTCTGAATTGCGCGTGTTTGCGCGCGCGGTTTTCCGTCTTTGCCATGCTGCCAATCAAAATGTCGCGGGCGGTGACTGTGCCGGTTCACTACACCCATGGTCGCCGTATTAGGGTAATATTAGGGACCTCTAATAAATTAGAATATACGCAATTACTAATTGAATTATGATGTCAGGGTGGAATTTCCACGCGGGGCGGGAATGGCTAAACTCATAGGGAGGAAATTATGAGGGCGCTTTCTCGCAATTTATTATTGTCTGCCTGCCTGATCTTGCCGGTCCATGCCCATGCGCTGGATATCGGCCTTGGTGGCGAAAATGGGGTCAATGCCAGTGTGGGTGACAATGGCAGCGGCGGGCTCGGGGTTGATGCCTCCGTTGGTGGCAGCGGTGGTGTCAATGCCAGCGCCGATGTCGGCGGCAGGAGCGGTGGCCTGGGGGCGGATGTCAACGCTTCGGTTGGCGGCAGCAACGGGGTCAATGCGGATGTCAATGCATCCGTCGGCGGTTCCAGTGGCGTCAATGCGGGTGTGAACGCTTCCGTTGGCGGCTCTGATGGCATCAATGCCAATGTCGGGGCGAATGTCGGTGGATCGGACGGACTTGGCCTTGGTGTCGGGGTTGGCATCGGCGGCTCGGGCTCAACCGGCACACCCGGAAATCCGGGTGGCAGTCCTTCCAATCCCGGCGGCTCGGGCACGGTGTCGCCCGGCGCCGTGCGCAACGCCTTGCAGGCCTATAACGACATGTCGCGGACCGAGCAGATAAAGCTCGCCCGCCGCTGCATCGACATTCTGGGAGGCGGATACGATGCGGCCTTGACGCAATTGTGCAAGATGATCCGGACGGCGTCGCGCTGAAACTGGCTTCACTTGCCGGGTCAATCCGAAGGGCGCCCGGCGTCCTTCGGATCAATTGCCCTTGCGTCCGAAGGACAGGATTTTCTGCCGCAGGCTGCGGGCGAGGTTGCGGGTGTTGCGGTACATGTCCACCTGCGTGGAAACCTGCCGCACGTCGCGGTCGCTGTTTTGCGTCAGGCCGACGACCAGCGTGCCCATTTCCTGCCGTTCCTGCCAGAAGCGGCTCATGATCGGATGATCTGGCACGGCGCAGCTGTCGCTGCGCAGAATATTGGCGTCATCCAGGTGCCAGTCGGTCAGTTTCTGCACCAGCAGCTTGCCGGGAGAAAATTGCGAATAGTTTTCGTCGAAGGCGGTCTTCCACGTATAGGCCTCGCCGGCCGTGATGAAGACGACCATGGATGCGATGGCACTGCCATTGAGATCGATGGTGTGGATACGCACCGCATCCGCTTCGGCCAGATTGGTGATCGCCTCGCGGGCGAAGGCGGCGCGATATCGGTCATTGACCAGCGCGGTGCGTTTGCGGCCTTTCCAGCCACTCGCCTCCAGCGCCAGAAACTCCTCCATGCGGTAGCGCACGTCCTGTGGCTGCCGGGTCACGGCGTAGGAGAGGGGGCCAAGTTTTTCGAGCTGGCGCCATTGCCTGCTCATTTCGCGCAAATGGTGCGGGGCAAGGGCGTTTCGCAGATAGGCCCTGCCATCGAGGAGACTTTCCAGCATCGGCCGGTGATAATGGCCCGTCGTCGTCACCGGCAGATTGCGGCTGAGCGCAATGGCCCTGAACATGCGGGCGAAGGGTCCCTCCAGTCGCACATCCGGCAGCACCAGAACATTCGGCAGGCGCATGTCCCTGTCGGAAAGCGCGTCGAAAAGATTGTCGAGGGTTTCGGCCGCCCCCTCGGTGTCGACCAGCGGCGTGCCGAGCGGTCCGAATGGATTGGCCCAGACACGAACGATGGAAGGGCCGATGGAAAAGCCCGGCTTTTCCACGGTAAAGGGCATCAGAAAGCGCATGCGGCTTCTGGCGCCGTTCTCGTCGCGGATGAGCGCGAAACGCACGGACTTGTCATCGATGCGCGGCATGGCGGGGGCGAGAAGCCGCCCGGTGAAGAAGACGTTCGCCTCCATGACGCGGTTGGACAGGAAGTCGAGCTCTTCCTGCATGTCGTAACCGAGCTGCCCCGGATAGATACAGAATTCCCGGCCGTCGCGCCCCACACGCCGGCTGCTGTCGGCCACCGGCCGGTCACGCTCCGCGGACGCCATCAGCGCAGCGATGCGCGGGTCCTGAAAATCCGGATTCTTTGGGTCGCTGGACATGCTTATGTTACACCGCCTTCCCAGTGTCTTGACCCGCCCGGGGATCGTTGAAGGCAAAAAGGACGATCCCGAGTGTACGGCGAATGGCAATATGCAATAGCACAGCTTCTATGCACATGGCTATCGCCACCGCTGCCGCGGCCCCTGCCAGACCATAGACCGGAATGAGCGCCATGTTGAGTGCAATGTTGCAACCGAAGATGATAATATAGAGCGCAACGCACAATTTTTGTTTGCCGGCCATATTCAGCAGCGTCTCTCCCGGGCCGATCACCGCTTTTGCGAGGAAGCCCGCAAAAAGGAAGAACATCAGCTCATACCCCTGGACGAAGCCGGGGCCGAACAGCGACAGCAGGAACGGACCGGCCAGAAGCACCACGCTGCCGACGGCGAGCGACGGCCAGAAGGCCCAGCGCGCGGCCTGGCTGGCGAAACCGGCAAGCCCCTGCCGGTCATTGGCCGACATCAGTGCGGCAAGGCGCGGCGCGGCCGCCGCCTGCACGGAGAAAAACACGAATTGCATCAATACGATGGTCTTTGCCGCGGCAAAATAGATGCCGACCTGATCGGGCGGCAGGTAAAGGCCAACGATCACCACATCGGAATTGGTCATCAGGAAGCCGATGCCGTCGATCAGGAACATCGGGAAGGCGAACCTTATCCAGTGGCGAAAATGGACCCTGCGGGCCGAGTTGCGGAAATTCCGGTTAAGCCGGCGGTTCATGAAGGCGAAATGGAAAAGCGTGGTGACGTAGGTGGCAAGAAGGGCCGTGAGCATGGCCGTCGTTGCGGTTTTTTCCGCACCGAGAGCGATTGCCGCCAGCATGAACAGCAGGATCAGCACCGGGCGGACGATATAGGTGGGACTGAGCGCGGTGACCGCCCAGCCATTGGCGCGCGCGGTGCCGTTCAGCACGTCGCCAAGCGCCACCATGGGCAGGGTGAAGAGCGCCAGCGAAACGGGAATGAGGTAATAGGAGGCGATATGCTCGCCGAAGAAATATAAGAAAACGAAGCCGAAAACCGCAAGCGCGCTGGCCGACAGCATGGCGAAGATGCGTGCGGTCGAGGTGAGCCCCATGATCTTGTCATGGGCGTCCTCCAGACGGTAGCCGGGTAAAAAGCGGATGACGGTGGTATGGAAACCGAGGCAGGAGAGGTTGCCGAACAGGATCACCAGAACCCAGACAAAGGCGAAAAGGCCATATTCGAATTCGCCCATCAGCCGGGCGAGAATGATCTGGGAAATGAAGGCGATGCCGGCGCTGATGATGCGCACCGCGAAGGTGACGAGCGCCATGCGCTGCGCGCGGGAAACTTCATCCCTTCCGGACAGAAGGACGGCGATTTTCGTTCCCAGCGGCGAAAGCTTCGCGCGCAGGCCTGCGGGTAAGGCTTTTTCCGCCGTGTTGAGGATAGCCATGATCCACACGCCATCATTTCCAGTTGAATAGGCAGCCGGATTGTAAGCGCCTTATCCTTAACGAAGGGTTTGGGAGGTGGGGAGCTGTGTCCCGACATCGCTTGCCGCCGGCGGCTTGCGGATGCCGTTGAACAGGAAAAGGGCGCGCGGGCTCAGGCGTATCATCTGGTGCAGCATATAGGCCGTTGCCGTGGTGGCCGCGACGATGACGGCGAATTCCAGGATCGGCGGTAGCGCGATCAGGATGAAGAGCGTGCCGAGGAGATAAATCAACGGGTGATGAAACAGATAGATGGTGAAGGAGGCATCCGTCATCCGCCTGGCAAACCGGCTCGGCCTGTCGAAATAGCGGCAGGCGAGGTCGATCAGCAGGCGGCTCGCCGCCACTGCGGCAATCGCCGAAACCAGCACCAGCAGGGCGGAGTTCGAAAAGGGATGTTGCAGCCGCAGCGCCACTGCCGTTGCGATGGCCGCCGCCGCCACGATGGCCGTGGGTAGACCCGTCTGGCGAAAACGGTGAAAGAGAGCGCGATCCCGGTGCAGCAAGGCACCGATGAGGAAATACGGCAGGTAGCGCGCATAGGGGTCGGAGGCACGTTCATAGAGAAGAAAGAGGCGGCTTCCGCTTTTGGCGGCAAGCAGGCCGGAACCATACGTCATCAGCTCCCACAAAACCGGCAGGGCGCAGAGCGCGATGAAAAACAGCGTCGCATGCCGCTGCCGCAGGCTGTCGAACCAATTGCTCACATAGGCCAATGGCCGGCGTTCCGCGAGAAACAACAGACCGGCAAGCAGGACCGAATAGGCGATGAGAGCCGGCAGGAACCATAGATGCATGATCCACTGTTCGCTCGGACGCAGCAAATCGGGCAGGCTCTCAAACAGCCGGTTGGCGGGAATATCGCCTTTGGCGACGCTGGCCAGTTGCAGCAGGAAAAGCTGCAATGGCCCGAGCAGGAGCAGGGCCACGATGAAGGGCACGCCGAGGCGCAGGAAACGCTGCCTCAGCCAGCGCCTCTTGCCTTTCCTGCCGATGACCATGGTGGAGAAATATCCGGCCACCAGAAAAAACGCCGGCATGCGGAAGGTGGCGAGTGCGGCGCCGAGCATGCTCAGAAACGTGCTGGTTTCGAAATCCTTGATATCCCAGGGCAGCACGTGGCTGTAGAGCAGGGAGGCGTGATAGGGGATGCCAAGCAGCATGAGGAGAGCTCTCAGCGGATCCCAGTAATGCTCGTAGGCTGACTTACCCGGTTGCATTTTTCCCCCGCGCCGAAAACGCGATCCCGCGTGCTTCATGACGACCGACACGACTATTGGTGGAAAACGCTAATAAAACCTTCACGCCCCGGAAGGGGTGGGCGGGGCCTTTTTCTTGGGCAGAAGGTCGAGAACCAGTGCGCAGCCGAAAATGATGATGCCGGCGCCGAAGAGCTGGGGAAGCGAAAGCGGCTCATCCAGCACCAGCGCGCCGACGAGCACCGCCACCACGGTCACGGCGAATTCGACGCTGATCGTCCTCGTTGCACCGATGACGGAAACGAGGCGGAAATAGGTGATGTAGGTCAGCCCGCTCATCACCACCGCCTGGATCAGAAGATAACCATAATCGATGAGGCGGGGCGTTGCGGGAACGGGCACAACCAGAAGCAGCGGCAACGTCATCAGGCCGCCCGTCAGGAAGGAGCCGATGGTGATTTCCCAGGATCCTACGCCCTTGAGATGGCGGCTGGCATAATTGCTGCCATAGGCGGCGCAGATGCAGGCGGCCACGGCGGCGGCGCAACCGATGATGAAACCGGTCGTGACGGGAACGGCCGGAAAGCCGACAAGCAGGACGATGCCGCCGAAGCCGATGGCGAGGCCGGCAAAGCCCTGTCTCGTAAGGTGTTCAAGCCCCCAGACCTGCGAGATGAGCATGGAAAAAAGCGGGATGGTGGCCACCAGAATGGCGGCCATGGCGGTGCCGATCAGCGGTGTCGCATAGGAAAGGCCGATCAGCTGCCCTGCGACTGTCGTCGCGCCGACGACTGTAAAGGCCTTCCAGCTTGCGGAAAATGCAAGCTTCCGCCGCACCGCCCGCGCGATGAGGAAGAGAGTGACGGCAGTGACGAGCGAGCGAAGCGTGACCGCGCCGATCCAGCCAAAGGCCTCGACGACATGCAAAAGCAGCAGGAAGGACATTCCCCACGCAAGCGCGAGAAAGAGATAAGCGGCAAGATCGCGAGGGGCCATGAAAGCATTTTCCGGAAGACGATCAGGCTCCCTTATTGGAAATTGCCGATATCCGTCAACAGCGATCAAGGGGTGCAAAGAAAATCGCCCGCAACCAAAGGTGCGGGCGATCCATTTTATCTGTCCGGAACGGCTCAGGCCTGTTCGTAGACGCCGTGGCAATGCTTGTATTTCTTGCCGGAGCCGCAGGGGCACATTTCATTGCGGCCGATACGGCCCCAGGTGGCGGGGTCGTTCGGGTCGCGTTCCTCGGCAGGCACGAAAGCGACAGGCGCGGCCTGCATGCCCTGTGCCATCTCGTCCTCACCCGTGTTGGGGTCGAGGTGATGCGCGGTCATTTCCGGCAGTTCCGGCTGCTGCGGTTCCTGCTGCACCAGTTCCACACGCATCAGCTGGGCGGTGACGGCCTCGCGCAGATTGGCGAGCAGCGCCTGGAAGAGTTCGAAGGCTTCGGCCTTGTATTCCTGCAGCGGATCGCGCTGGGCATAACCGCGGAAACCGACGACGGAACGAAGGTGATCGAGGTTGACGATATGTTCGCGCCACAGATGGTCGATCGTCTGGAGAATGACCGAGCGTTCGACATAGGTCATGATCTCGGGGCCGAAACGTTCCGCGCGTTCGGCGGCATATTTGTCGGCCGCCTCGGTGACGCGCTGAAGAATGTCGTCCTCGGCGATGCCTTCTTCCTTGGCCCATTCCTCCACCGGCAGGTCGAGGTTCAGGAACTGGGCGATGCCGGCCTTCAGGCCCGCAATGTCCCACTGTTCGGCATAGGCATTTTCGGGAATATGCTTGGTGACGAGGGTTTCGATCACTTCGTTGCGCATGTCGGCTGCGGTCTCGCCGATATTGTCGGCTTCCATCAGCTCGAGGCGCTGCTCGAAGATCACCTTGCGCTGGTCGTTCAGCACGTCGTCATATTTCAGAAGGTTCTTGCGGGTCTCGAAGTTGCGGGCTTCGACCTTCTTCTGGGCGCGTTCCAGAGCCTTGTTGATCCACGGATGGACGATGGCTTCGCCTTCCTTCAGGCCGAGCTTCTGCAGCATCGAGTCCATGCGCTCGGAGCCGAAGATGCGCATCAGGTCATCCTGAAGCGAGAGGTAGAATTTCGAACGGCCGGGGTCGCCCTGACGGCCGGAACGGCCGCGCAGCTGGTTGTCGATACGGCGGCTTTCGTGGCGTTCGGTGGCGATGACGTAAAGACCGCCGGCGGCAAGCGCCTTTTCCTTCAGCACCTTGATTTCGGCGCGGATGGCCTGCTCCCTTGCGTCAAGCTCAGGACCCGGCTCCATGCCTTCCAGCTCACGCTCCAGACGCATGTCGACGTTGCCGCCGAGCTGGATGTCGGTACCGCGGCCGGCCATGTTGGTGGCGATGGTGACGGCGCCGGGAACGCCGGCCTGCGAAACGATATAGGCTTCCTGCTCGTGGTAACGGGCGTTCAGAACCTGGAAATCGGTGAAGCCGGTCTGGCGCAGCAGATTGGCCAGCAACTCCGATTTTTCGATCGAGGTCGTGCCGACGAGAACCGGCTGGCCGCGCTCATGCGCCGCCTTGATCTCGGTGATGATCGCCTGGAACTTCTCTTCGCCGGTACGATAAACCTCGTCGTCCTCGTCGATACGCTGGATCGGCAGGTTGGTCGGCACTTCGATGACGTCGAGGCCGTAGATGTTGCCGAATTCTTCCGCTTCCGTCGCCGCCGTACCGGTCATGCCGGCAAGCTTTTCGTACATGCGGAAATAGTTCTGGAAGGTGACGGAGGACAGCGTCTGGTTTTCTGGCTGGATCTGCACCTTTTCCTTGGCTTCGAGAGCCTGGTGCTGACCTTCGGAATAACGGCGGCCCGGCATCATGCGGCCGGTGAATTCGTCGATGATGACGATTTCGTCGTTGCGGACGATGTAGTCCTTGTCGCGGGTGAAGAGCTTGTGGGCCTTCAGCGCATTGTTGATGTGGTGGACGATGGCGACGTTTTCGACGTCATAAAGCGATTCGCCCTTCAGAAGGCCCGCCTGCCGCAGCAGGTTTTCGAGCTTTTCGGTGCCGTCTTCGGAGAAGTTGGCCGAGCGCTGCTTTTCATCGATTTCGTAATCTTCCGGCGTCAGCAGCGGAATGAAGGCGTCGATGGTGTTGTAAAGGTCGGAACGGTCGTCCAGCGGGCCGGAAATGATGAGCGGCGTGCGCGCCTCATCGACCAGGATCGAGTCGACTTCGTCGACGATCGCGTAGTTATGGCCGCGCTGCACCATCTGGGCGCGGTCGTATTTCATGTTGTCGCGCAGATAATCGAAGCCGAGTTCGTTGTTCGTTGCGTAGGTGATGTCGCAGGCGTAGGCCTCGCGGCGCTGGTCGTCGTCGAGACCGTGGACGATAACGCCGGTCGAGAGACCGAGGAAGCCGTAGAGCCTGCTCATCGTCGCGGCGTCGCGCTTGGCGAGATAGTCGTTGACGGTGACGACATGCACGCCCTTGCCGGCGAGCGCATTGAGGTAGACCGCAAGGGTCGCCACCAGCGTCTTGCCTTCACCGGTCTTCATTTCGGCGATGGCGCCGCCATGTAGAATCATCGCGCCGGTCAGCTGTACGTCGAAGGGGCGCATGTGCAGCACGCGGCGCGAGGCTTCGCGGGCGACGGCGAAAGCCGGGATCAGAATGTCGTCCAGCGACTTGCCGTCTGCCAGCTGCTGGCGGAACTCGGCGGTCTTGGCCGCCAGCGCCTCGTCGGAGAGCGCCTTGGTGGCCTCTTCCAGCGCATTGATGGCTGCGATCTTGCTTTTATAGGAGCGGACGCGGCGATCATTTGCCGAACCGAACAACTTGCGGGCTATTCCGCCGAGACTGACCATCTTACTGGCCCTTTCTGAAATTCCGTTATGCCGGGCGCTTTTCTCCGTCACGCTGTTTTCAGCACAAATGACGGACTTCGCCCTTCAACGTATCTGGACGCGAGGTTGCGTGACAGATAAGAGGGGGGGCAAATGATGTCAACGGTTCTGCCCGTTACAGAATGGCCACAATCCGGTGTTTGGAAGTTTTTTCAGAGCCGGAAACCATGTCTGGAGCCGGCATTGTCCCCGAAAGGTTCAAAATGTTGCGCTATAATAAAATTGCGGCTGCGGTGATTGTGGCCACGCTCGGCCTCCAGCTTCCGGCTTTCGCGCAGGAAGACAAGGTTGTCGCCAAGGTCGGCGATCTGGAAATCCACCAGTCCGAACTCGACCTCGCCATGAGCAATCTCGACCCGCAGCTCGCGCAGCTTCCCGACGAGCAGAAGAAGGTCGCTGCCCTTTCCGGCGCGATCGACGTCAAGCTTCTGGTGAAGAACGCCGGCGCCGAAGGCCTGGAAAAGACCGAAGATTTCAAGAAGCGCATGGAATTCATCAAGGACCGTGAGCTGCACAACGCCTATTTCCGCAAGCATGTGGTCGATGCCGTCACCAATGACGAGGTGAAGGCCCGCTACGACAAGGAAGTCGCAGCCCTGCCGCAGGAAGAGGAAATCAAGGCCGCGCATATCCTCGTCGCCAGCGAGGACGAAGCCAAGGACATCATCAAGCAGCTTGATTCGGGCAAGGATTTCGCCGCACTCGCCAAGGAAAAGTCGACCGATTCCAACAAGGATGATGGCGGCGATCTCGGCTGGTTCGGCAAGGGCCGCATGGTGCCGGAATTCGAAGAAGCCGCTTTCGGCCTCGAAAAGGGCGCCTACACCAAGACCCCGGTGAAGACCCAGTTCGGCTTCCACGTCATCAAGCTGGAAGACAAGCGTATCGCTCCGCCGCCGGCTTTCGAGCAGGTCGAACCGCAGGTTCGTCAGCTTGTCATGCGTGACAAATACGTTGCCCTCATCGAGAAGGCAAAGGCTGACCAGAAGATCGAAATCATGGATGAGACGCTGAAGAAGGGCTACGACGAAGCCACGAAGGAACAGCAGGCTCAGCCGCAGCAGTAAAAATTCAGGTTACGGGGCGGCTATGGGCCGCCCCGTTTCATCTCAGGCATTCCCAGACCCTCCCTTTCCAGAATTTCAGGCGCTTCCCATGTCCGTTGCCGTTTCCCCGCTCGCTCCGAAATCCTATCCCGACATGCCCGCGCTGCGCGGTGTGCGCATGGCGACGGCCGCCGCCGGCATCAAGTACAAGAACCGCACGGATGTTCTCCTGATGGTGTTCGACAAGCCGGCGAGTGTCGCTGGCGTCTTCACCAAGTCGAAATGCCCGTCTGCCCCGGTCGATTTCTGCCGCGCCAATCTCGGCGGCGGCGCGGCGCGTGCGGTGGTGGTCAATTCCGGCAACGCGAACGCCTTTACCGGCCTCAAGGGCAAGGCCGCGACCGAGCTGACGGCGAAATCCGCCGCCGCTGCCGTCGGCTGCTTCGAAGGCGAGGTCTTCCTGGCATCGACCGGCGTGATCGGTGAGCCGCTGGATGCCAGCAAGTTTGCCGGTGTTCTCGGCGATATGAACGTTCGGGCGGAAGCCGATTTCTGGCAGGAAGCCGCCAAGGCGATCATGACGACCGACACCTATCCGAAGGTCGCGACCCGCACCGCCGAGATCGGCGGCGTGGTCGTCACGATCAACGGTATTTCCAAGGGTGCGGGCATGATCGCGCCCGACATGGCGACGATGCTCTCCTTCGTGGTGACGGACGCCGATATTGCGCCTGCCGCCCTGCAGTCCCTGCTTTCCGCCGGTGTCGGCCCGACCTTCAACTCCGTAACGGTCGATAGTGACACTTCCACGTCCGATACGCTGATGCTGTTTGCGACCGGTGCTGCCGCTGAAGACGGCCAGGTGAAGGTGACGAGCGCCGACGACGAGCGCCTTTCCTCCTTCCGCGCTGCGCTGAACGATCTTTTGAAAGACCTTGCCTTGCAGGTGGTCCGTGACGGTGAAGGCGCGCGCAAGATGGTGGAAGTCACTGTCACCGGTGCGGAAAATGATGCCGCCGCCAAGAAGATCGCCCTTTCCATCGCCAATTCGCCGCTGGTGAAGACTGCCGTTGCCGGCGAAGACGCCAATTGGGGTCGCGTCGTCATGGCCGTCGGCAAATCCGGTGAAATGGCCGACCGCGACCGTCTCGCCATCTGGTTCGGCGGCGTGCGCGTGGCCGTGAATGGCGAGCGCGACCCGGACTATTCCGAAGCGGAGACCAGCGCGGTGATGCGTCTGGAAGACATTCCGGTGAAGGTGGATATCGGTCTCGGCAATGGCACGGCCACGGTCTGGACCTGCGATCTGACCAAGGAATATGTTGCGATCAACGGCGACTACCGGAGCTGACCGTTGGAGCCGAAGAGAATGCAGGAAAAAAGTGCCGTCAATCTGCCGCTGGTTCGCCGTCTGGAAGCCGTCAGCTTCCGGGCATGGCCTGCCTCGTCAGTGATCTATGACGGCAGCTGGCAGATCCGCCTCACGGGTTCGCATCCCTCCAAGCGCATCAACTGCGTGGTGCCGCTCGATCCCTCCGATTACGGCAACAGCGCGGTGCGGCTGGAAAAGGCGCGCAAGCGTTTCGAGGATTTCGGCCGGCCGCTGGTGGTGCGTGAAACGACGCTGATGCCGCCACAGCTTATGGATTTCCTGGTCGAGGATGGCTGGTCCGTGTTCGAAGAGGTCAAGGTCATGACGGCCGATCTCTCCAACATGGAACTGCCGGAAACGCTGGTCAGCCTGCCAAGCCATGATATCGGTCGTTTTGTCGAAGCGAGCATCAAGGTCAGCGATGGCGATCCGGCGCTGCGCCCGGCAATCGCGGAAATCGTCAGTTCCATCAAGCCGACGCTTGGCCTCTTCATCAATGAGGAAGTGGAGGGCAGCCCGCTCGCCACCGTGATCTGCGTGCAGGATAATGATCTTGCCGGCATCATTTCGCTCGATGTCGAAAAGTCGCAGCGCAAGAAGGGTCTTGCTACGCAGATTCTCTCGTCGGCGTTGCGCTGGGCGAGAATAAGCGGTGCAAAAACCGCCTGGTTGCAGGTCGTTTCCACCAATGTGCCGGCGATCGCGCTTTATGAGAAATTCGGTTTCACCGAAGCTTATCGTTACCGCTACTGGTGCAAGGGTGCTGAAAAATGAGCGAGGCGGGCAAAAAAATTCTGCTGGTCGCCGCCTGCGCGCTTCTCGATCAGGATGGCCGTATTCTTCTGGCACAGCGGCCGGAAGGCAAGTCGCTTGCGGGGCTGTGGGAGTTTCCCGGCGGCAAGGTGGAGCATGGCGAGACGCCCGAGGAAACCCTTGTCCGTGAACTGGACGAGGAACTGGGCGTCAAAACCAAGGTCGCCTGCCTCGCGCCGCTGACATTTGCCAGCCACACCTATGAGACCTTCCATCTCCTGATGCCGCTTTATGTATGCCGCCGTTATGAGGGCATCGCCCATGGCCGGGAAGGGCAGGCGCTGAAATGGGTCAAACCCCAGGCGCTGCGCGATTATCCCATGCCGCCGGCCGATGAGCCGCTCATCCCCTTCCTTCAGGATTTGCTGTAAAATTGGGAGGGCCCTTCGGGCCATCCCGCCTGTCCCCGTCACAGCTTCGTGAAAACGCCCTTCTTCCACTGCTTTGCCGTGCCAAAACGGGGCTTCGTTAAGAGATCGTTCAGCACCCTCTGGCAGATTGTTAAGCTAAAGAAGCGGTAAACTGCGCGATACGAGGTTGGTCATGAACGAGGATTTCTGGAAGACGGTGGAAGGTCGTCATTTGTATTCCAACAAATCCCGTCGCACCGGCGCGCTCAATGTGGCGCTGCTGTTCGGCACGGCGGTCATCGCGCTCTCCCTGATCATCACCCCCATGCTTGCCGGGAAATCCTCCACACGCGTGGCGCAGTTTCCCGACAATTACGACATGATCAGCACTGGCTCCATCAAGAAGACCGATGTCGGCAAGACCTATTCCATCCGCCGCAGCATCACCCAGCCGATGCCGGAGATGCCCTGCGTGGTCACGGGTTACAGCAACGAGAGCGGTTGCTGATCGTTTACCATCGCGGGTAACGGATTTCTCACATTGGCCACTTAGGATGGAACCGGTTTTAACAAGCCGATGCCGGCTGCCGGAACGCAACGGATGGCGGATTGGACATATTATCGTGCTGCATTCCTTTATCAGATTTTGCAACAATGAAGACGGTGCGACCGCCATTGAATATGGCCTGATCATCGGCCTGATTTCCGCCGCCATTATCGGCGGCGCAAGCGCGATCAGCGGCAATATCAACACCGCTTTTCAGTTCATCGCCGATACTCTCGCCGACTTCTGAAGCCACGGGCTCTGAAGATCAGGACAGTTTCACCTCGGTGGTCTTCAAGGCGTCGGCAAGGCGCACCTTGGCCGAGCCGGGCTTCAGCGGTTTCTGCTGGCTCTCATGCGGCGCCCAGCCCGATACATAAATGATGGAAAATGTCGCCCTTATTCGTCCGTCCGGATCGGAATAACGCTCGGCGTAAAGCTCCGCCGCCCGCAGGAAAAAGGCGCGGTTGAGCGGTTTGCGGCTGCGGCTTGCCAGCGGATTGGCCATGCCCATGGCGCGCAGGTCGCGCATCAGCGGAAAAATCGAGTCGTAACGCACCGTGTAGGTTTCCGCATCGGTAACGGGAAGTGCAAAACCGGCGCGCTGCAAAAGCGCGCCGACATCGCGCACATCGGCAAAGGGAATGACGCGCGGGCTTGCGCCGCCGGTCAGTTCCGCCTCTGCGGTCAGCAGCACGTCACGCAGCTCCTGCAGGGTGCCGCTGCCGGGGATGGCGCCGAGAAACAGGCCATCCGGCTTCAATGCCCGCCGTATCTGGATCAGCGCACCGGGCGTGTCATTGGTCAGGTGCAGGGCAAGCGGTGAAACGATGAGATTGGCGGAGGCTTCCTCAAGCGGCAGATGCTCCATGGAGGCCGCTTCGGGAATGTTCTCATCCGTTGCAAAACCGCGGTCGGTTTCGATACGGTGGATGGCATCCACCTTGCCGGTCTCCGCCAGCCGCCGGGCGGTTACGCCCGTTCCGCCGTGCAGTTCGATGGCCGTCTCGAATTTGCGCTCGACGATGGCGAGCCGGTCGGCCAGTTCTTCGGCTGCCATGTCGAGAAGAAACAGGGCCTTGTCATCGCGCCGGTTCCATGCCCGGCGCCGGTTTTGTTCGATCAGGGCCTCGTCAAAGAGAATATCCATCGTCTTGCCTGCTCGGTCTCTGTGCCTTCGGAATGGGCGGGCCGTATCGTTGCTGTCATGCCGCTTCGGGCATTGTTTTTCCGGCATCGGGCCGGAAGGTATCGCCCTCGCAAAGGCACCCGTTCGGCGCTAAAGTCAACCTCATGGGTGCTGGTGACGATCTGTTTTCGGGGTTGCTGTCGAAGTCTGCCGTCGTACCGGCGGCGGCGCGTGACATGCTGCGCCCGATCTTCCGGCTGGTTTACCCGCCGACCTGCGCGGGCTGCAATCGCCTGACCGGCGGCGAGGGGGCTTTGTGTCCCGATTGCTGGCGGGATGTGGCCTTTATCGATCGCCCTTTTTGCGAGGTTCTGGGCATTCCCTTCGCCCGGGACCACGGGGAAGGTGTCGTGAGCGCGCAGGCCATTGCCGAACCACCGCCGTTTGACCGTCTGCGCGCCGTCGCCGGCCACGAGGGCACCGCCCGCAAGCTGGTGCACCGGCTGAAATATCAGGACCGGACCGATCTTGCCCGGCTGATGGCGCTGTGGATGCTGCGGGCAAGTGACGGAACGGTTGCGGCATGCGATTGCATCGTGCCGGTTCCCCTGCATCGCAACCGTTTCCTGCGCCGCCGCTTCAACCAGTCCGCCGAGCTGGCGCGGCATCTTTCCAGGGCCGCCGGCAAGCCGCTGCTCGCCGGCACGCTGCTGCGCGTGAAGCCGACCGAACGGCAGGTGGGGCTTTCGGCGCTCGCCCGGCGGGACAATGTGCGGGGCGCGTTCTCCCTGGCACCCGGCCGCGAGGCCGATGTTTACGGCAAGCGCGTGGTGCTGGTGGATGATGTCTACACCACCGGTGCAACGGTCGGTGCGGCAAGCCGCGCCCTGCGCAAGGCAGGTGCCGTGGATGTGACAGTTTTGACCTTTGCAATGGCCATTTCCGGCCCTATATGAAACCTGAATGACATGACTTTATCGTGCGTTTTACCGCACGTTTGCGAGGTTTTGAAAACATGGCACCGGTGACGATCTATACGCGGGATTTTTGTGGTTATTGCGCACGCGCCAAGGCGCTGCTGGACAGCAAGGGCGTGGATTATGCCGAATATAACGCCACCACCACGCCGGAATACCGGCAGGAAATGATGGAAAAATCCGGCGGGACGACCTTCCCGCAGATCTTCATCAATGGCCAGCATGTGGGCGGTTGTGATGATCTGCACGCGCTCGAACGCGCCGGCAAACTGGATGCGATGCTGGCTGCCTGATCGGCCCGATTTATGGAGGACGTGATGAGTTTCAAGGCTGCGGCCATTCAGATGCGCTCCGGTGTCGATCCGGCGAAGAACGCCGCCGATATGGAACGGCTGGTGCGTGCCGCCGCGGCCAAAGGGGCTGTCTACGTTCAGACCCCGGAAATGACAGGCGCGATCCAGAAGGACAGGCAGGCGCTTCGTGCCCAGTTGCGTGACGATGATGGCGATATCATCGTTGCGACCGCCGCGCGGCTGGCGCGCGAACTCGGCATTCATGTGCATGTGGGCTCGACCGCGATAGCCCGGCCGGATGGCAAGATCGCCAATCGCGGATTTTTCTTCGCGCCGGACGGTTCGCGCATCTGCAGCTATGACAAGATTCACATGTTCGACGTCGATCTCGACAATGGCGAGAGCTGGCGTGAAAGCGCCGCTTATGAACCGGGTGCCGCGGCCCGCGTTGCGGAAATTCCGCTGGCGAAGTTCGGCTTCGCGATTTGTTACGATGTGCGTTTCCCGCAGCTTTTCCGGGCGGAAGCACTCGCCGGTGCCGAAATCCTGACGGTTCCCGCCGCCTTCACCCGCCAGACCGGGGAAGCCCATTGGGAAATTCTGCTGCGCGCCCGCGCCATTGAAAACGGTGCTTTCGTCATCGCCGCCGCTCAGGCCGGCGTGCATGAGGACGGGCGCGAGACCTACGGCCATTCCATCATCATCGACCCATGGGGCAGGGTTCTGGCGATCGCCGGCGGTGCCGGGGAAGAGATCATCTTCGCCGACATCGATACCGCACTGGTGGCGACTGCGCGCGGCAAAATCCCCAATCTCCGCAATGCCCGCGAGTTTGGGCTGGACACCGTTATTCCCCTGAAACCTGCCGGAGGTGAGGCGGCGTGATCCGTTATGCGCTGGCCTGTGAAAAGGGCCATGAGTTTGAAGGCTGGTTTTCCGGGAGCGACGATTTCGACAATCAGTTGCAGCGCGGTTTCCTGTCCTGCCCGGTCTGCAATTCCCTGCAGGTCTCCAAGCTCCTGATGGCGCCTTCGGTCTCCACTGCCCGCAAGAAAGACGAACGCCAGACGCTGGCCATGGATGCCGCCAGAAAAGAAGCGCTTGCGAAAATCCGCGACGCCGTCGCCAATATTCGCGCCAACGCGGAAGATGTCGGCGACAGGTTTCCCGAGGAAGCCCGCAAGATCCATTATGGCGAGGCGGATGAACGCGGCATCATCGGCAATGCCTCGGCGCAGGAAGCCAAGGCCCTGCTGGACGAGGGTATCGAGATCGCGCCGCTGCCGACGCTGCCTGATGACGTCAATTGAGTTTTAGAATCTCGTTGGTTGTGGATGATCACGGTAGATCATGCTGACGAGGATGGCACATAGTGAGAATTCGACAAGACTGAACGGTGCGCTGAACAGGACAAGGGAGATTGGAAACAATCCCAGCAACCCATAGCCTGCCATCGGTGCGAGATAACCGATCATCCACAATGCCACGCCGATGCGAAGGGCGGTTGGCAGGCCCTCTCCAAAGCGCGGCACTGCTGCGGCGTAAAGCCATGCTGCAAAAAAACCGTAGACGGTACTGATCGCCAGAAACAGGATAAGCGAAACAGGGTTTTGCATCTGGCTTGGTAGATCAATTCCCAGATGTTCCAATGCAGCAGCCCAACGGTTACCAAAAGCTGGAACGATCGCATTTTTGAGCATGTTCATGCCATTCAGCGCCAGTCCGGCGACGGAACCTGCCATCAAAAATCGGTTACGGTTTATCGCCAGAGTCATGAAATCCCTCTGCCGCTCAATCCGTTGTTGTTTGACTGCAGGTCAGTCCGGCCAGGACTGCGCCGGTTAACGCTTCCAGCGCCGCGTTTTTGTCGTTGTCTGGAATATATCCATTAAAGGCGAGCTGCAGGGCACCCGCAAGCGTGGCCTGTGCTGGAAAAAGCAATAGCGGCAGGGGTTTATCAAGGAACATACCGGCCTCGACGCCCTCGGCCGCAATAGCGGCAATGGTCTGGTTTACGACATGGTCCGTCTCCTGCAGCAAAGCGCGGGTCTCGGGACGGAGGCGTTCCAGAAAGTCCTTGCGCCAGACATATTGGACGAGACGCTGCATTTGCGGCGGCGCCTCGACACGTTCCCAAAATATCCGGAGGATGTCCTTCACTTGAGCAACGGGGTCCGCGTTTCGGTGACGCAAATGTTGCAGCTTGGCGTTTTCCATCTGGAAAAAAGTGAGCGCCAGACGGGCATATATCTCGTCTTTACTGTCGAAGTGGTTGTAGATCGTGCCCTTTGCGATGCCCAAGGTGTTCGCGATCGTTTCAATGCTGACCGCCTGCCAATTCTCCTGATCAAACAATCGCAGCGCAGTGTCGAGAATATCCTGTTCCCGCCTGACGAATTCGCGCTGTTTTCTCGAAGTGCCGCTCATTTTGCCGACCCGTTATGGTGGAATTGACTTATAGTCAATTTTTGACTTACGGTCAATAATTACTCGACAAGGATCATCCGCAAGAACAGGTCAGAAGAATATACGAGGATTGTTACGGCGCGCGCTTCGCCAGCATCATGTAATTGACATCCATGTCTGGCGAGAGATTCCAGCGATCCTGCAGCACGTTGTAGAAGACGCCGGTGCGGTGGATGATATCCATGCCGCTGGCCACCAGCGGCCGCTCGAGCTCTTCCGGGCGGACCAGCTTTTCATATTGATGGGTGCCGCGCGGCAGCCAGCGCAGCACGTTTTCGGCGGCGAAGATTGCCAGTGCCCGTGCCTTCAGGGTGCGGTTGATGGTGGCGGCGAACATCAGCCCGCCGGGACGCACCATTTTCGCGCAGGTGGTGACGAAGAAATCGACATTGGCCACATGCTCCACCACCTCCATGTTGAGGATGACGTCGAAGGTCTCGCCGGCTTCCTGCAACTGTTCGGCGGTCACGGCGCGGTAGTCGACGCTGACCCCGCTTTCCCGCGCATGGGTGGAAGCGATGCCGATGTTCTTCTCCGAGGGATCGGCGCCCACCACGGTGGCGCCCATCCGGGCGACGGGTTCGGACAGAAGGCCGCCGCCGCAGCCGATATCCAGCACGCGCAATCCCTCCAGCGGGCGGTGTGCTTTCGGGTCACGGCCGAAATTCTCGCAGATGCGGTTGCGGATATATTCAAGGCGCACCGGGTTGAACTTGTGCAGCGGGCGGAACTTGCCGGTTGGGCTCCACCATTCCGCAGCCATCGCGGAGAAGCGATCCACCTCGCTCTGGTCGACGGTCGTCTGTGCGGTTTCGCTCATGGTTCTGCTCCATATTGCTGTTGCATTGAAGTCGGATGATTGCCCCCCGAAGTCAAGACCGGCGGTCCATTCCGGCGGCAAATTGTCGGGGGCTCATTGCCGCAGGTGGAACTGATGTGGATGCCGGTTTGTTTCATGCTGTGTTCATCGAGGAACGCGTATTTTCCGCTCGTGGCAGTATGCGGAAGCATGCTCGTTCGTCGAAAGTGATGAATGCCGACAAGGGCAAAGCGGGCCTTTGCTTGAGGAGAAAGAAGTGAAGAGAAGACTGTTTGGCGCAATTGCGCTGGTGGCCATGCTCGCCGCACCGGCTCTTGCCGAAGCTGCGGCACGCGGCTTCGCCACCGCGAATGTGAATATGCGCTCCGGCCCGAGCACGGCCTATCCGGCTGTCGTGGTAATTCCCAATGGCGCGCCGCTCACCGTCCATGGCTGCCTGTCAGATACGCCGTGGTGCGATGTTTCATTCGTCGGCGGTCGCGGCTGGGTCGCCGGGCGTTACATCGCCACGACCTACCGGCAGAACCGGGTCTATGTCGAGCCGCGTTATTACCGCGATCTGGGCGTGCCGGTGATCACCTTCGAAGTCGGCCGCTATTGGGACCGCTATTACCGCGACCGCGATTTCTATCGTGAGCGTGACCGTTGGCGTCGTCCGCCGCCGTCCGGCGGTTACTGGAACGCACCACCTCCGAGTGCCGGCTGGGATCGCCCGCGTCCGCGCGACGAATGGCGTGACGGCCGCCGGGACGACTGGCGTGACGGACGCCGCGACGAGTTGCGCGATCCCCGCCAGGGCGGTCCAAATGACGGTCGCTGGGAGCGTCGTTATGGCGACTGGAACCAGGGTGACCGAAATCAGGACAGGCCGCGTCGCGATGACGACCGCCGTCGCTGGGAAGACGAAAACCGCGATCGCCAGCAAAATCAGGATGAAGGCCAGCGCCGTCCCGATCGTCGTCAGTGGGACGATCCGCGCCGCGCACCGGTCCCGGAAAACTTTCAGGACGGCTGCCGGATCGGTGATCCGGGTTGCGACCCCCGCTAAACAGGCAAAGCCCGGCGAGATTTCGTCGGGCTTTTTCATTCGCGGCTTCAGCTCAGGTTTGCGAGCCTTTTACTTCGCGGCGGCCTTGCGGTTGCGGGTCTTGGGTTTCGCCGGGGCTTCCGCGTCGGGTGCGGCGGCGTCAGCGTCAGCGGCCTTGGGAGCAGCCTTCTTGCGCGTGGCGGGTTTAGTCGCTTCCGATGTCTTCAGCAGCGAAAATTCATGCCTGGCCTGTTCCCAATGCTGCGCGTCGCGCCCATGGGGGTGGCCTTCCTTTTCCCAGAGTGTATATGCCCGTTTGCTGATCCATTCGTGTTCCGAAACCTGCATGCTCGTCTCCCGTTGCTGTTTACAGCGCCTTTGAGAAGGCGACATTCCGCTTGGCCCGGCACACGCTCGACAGGAATCAATGCCGGCATTTCCAGAGCCCATTACATGCCATGATCTTCCGGGCGTCAAGCAAACATGCTGCATTGCGAAAGAGGATTTTCGGCATTTTCTCCCCTTCAAAGCCGTTTCAGCGAAAGACGTTCCCGCAACACAAGATCAACGTTGCGTGATTGCACCAAGGCCGCCAAGATGGGCGGATGCATGGCAGCGGAGGAGGCGGTCTTGGAACTGGCAAGGGAAGTGGAAACTGAGGTTATCGTCGAGACAGGAGGAGCGGCCGGCATCATCAGCCTCAACCGACCGAAGGCCATCAACAGCCTCACGCTGCCGATGGTACGCGCCCTGTTTCAGGCACTTCAGCGTTTCGAGGATGATCCGGCCATTTCCTGCGTGGTGTTGAGGGGAGAAGGCGAAAGAGGGCTTTGCGCCGGCGGCGATGTCCGTATCATCCATGATCTCGGCAAGGCCGGTGACCCGCAGGTGCTGGATTTCTGGCGGGAGGAATTTCCGCTCAACTATCGCATCGCCCGTTTCGGCAAGCCCTATGTGGCCTTGATGGACGGCATCGTCATGGGCGGCGGCGTTGGCATTTCCGCCCATGGCAGCCACCGCATCGTTACCGAGCGGACAAGGCTCGCCATGCCGGAAACGGGTATCGGTTATTTTCCCGATGTCGGCGGTTCATGGCTTCTGCCGAGAGCGCCCGGCGAATGCGGCACCTGGCTGGGGCTGACCGGCAACACGGTCACCGCCGCCGATGCCGTCTATGCCGGCTTTGCCGATTATTGCATACCCTCCGAACGTCTCGATGCGCTGGTGCGGGCTCTGTCGCAGGCTGCTGATATCGAAGGTGTCGAGGCGGCGATAACCTCCTCTGCCATTGATGCGGGCGAAGGTGTGCTGGCCGCAAACCGGGATGTCATTGATGCGACATTCCGCTTCGATACAGTCGAGGAAATCTTCGCCGCCCTTTCGGCGCGCTATGATGCTTTTTCACGCGAGACCCTCGAAGTCCTGCGCAAACGCTCTCCCACCAGTCTGAAACTGACCCTGAAGTTGCTGCGCCTCGGCCGGGAAAGCGCGAGCCTGATCGAGTGCCTGGAGCGAGAATTCGCCGCCGGCACGGAGATATTGCGGCAGCACGATTTTTACGAAGGCGTGCGTGCGGCTCTGGTCGACAAGGACCGCAATCCCCGCTGGCGACCGGCGCAGCTGGAGGAGGTGCGTGAGGAGGACCTTGCACCTTATCTTGCCGCGCATTCCGGCAATCTGTTTCCCGAGCATCGTCTTTAGCCCGGCGCAAAAGAAATCCGGCTTCCTGCGCCATATGAAATCATCGCCTTTCGAACTCAAATTCTTTGGGCGAAATTTCCAATCCGTGCCTCCGCAAAGCACGGCTGTTTCTCGTCGCTATAGCCGCCGCCCGCTATGTTGAGCACCATTCGAATTGCCGGGGGTATTCATGAAACGTCTTCTCATTATCGGTACTGCCATTGCCGCTCTTTTTGCAGGTGCGGCGCAGGCGCAGTCTCCGACCACCATTCTCAACGCGTCCTATGATGTTGCCCGCGAAGTTTTTGCGGCCGAGAACGAGGCGTTCATCAAGCAGCATCCGGGTGTCACGGTCGATCAGTCGCATGCCGGCACTTCCAAGCAGGCGCGCGCCATTGTCGAGGGACTGGAAGCTGATGTGGTCACCTTCAATCAGGTCACCGACGTTGATTTTCTGGTGAAGCAGGGTTTCGTTTCCGCCGACTGGAAAAAGGATTTCCCGAACGACGCTTCGCCGTTCTATTCCTTCCCGTCCTTCCTGGTGCGCGCTGGCAACCCCAAGGGTATCAAGGACTGGGACGATCTTGCCCGCGATGACGTGAAGGTGGTTTTCCCCAATCCGAAGACCTCGGGTAACGCCCGTTACACCTATCTCGCCGCCACCGCTTACGCCAAGGAGAAGTTCAACGGCGACGAGAAGAAGGTTCAGGAATTCGTCAAGAAAATCTTCGACAACACACCGGTCTTCGACACCGGAGGTCGCGCCGCCACCACCACCTTCGTAGAGCGCGAAATCGGCGACGTGTTGATCACCTTCGAAGCCGAGACCCGCGGCATTGCCAAGCAATATGGCGCCGAAAAGGTGGAAGGCGTCGTGCCCTCCGTCAGCCTGCTCGCCGAATTCCCGGTGGCCGTGGTGGACAAGGTGGTCGACAAGCGCGGTTCGCGCGATCTGGCGAAGAGCTATCTCGATTTCCTCTATACCGAAGAAGGCCAGCGCATCGCCGCCGAATTCGGTCACCGCGTTCATGATGAAAAGGTCGTCGGCGAGTTCAAGGACAAGTTCCCGGCCATTCGTCTCGTCAACGTCGATGATGTTTTCGGCGGCTGGGACAAAATCCAGAAAGAGCATTTTGCATCCGGCGCGACGCTTGATACGCTTTACGGCAGCCGTTAATCACGACGATATACGACAGGTAAAAGGCCCGGCAGGAAACTGCCGGGTCGCTTTTTGATGAAATGGGGGCGGGGTTTGAAGCGGAATGTTCTGCCGGGGCTGAAATTGTCCCTTGGCGTTACCCTCACTTACGTCGCCATCATCGTGCTGCTGCCGCTTTCGGCCCTGGTGTTCAAGGCGGCGAGCCTTGGTCCTTCCGAATATTGGTCGATCATCTCTTCGCCGCGCGCGGTTGCCAGCTACCGCGTCACCGTGCTTTGCGCGCTGGCTGCCACGCTGTTCAACGTCATTTTCGGGCTGGCGCTTGCCTGGGTTTTGACGCGTTACCGCTTTCCCGGTTGGCGTATCGTTGATGCCATTGTCGATCTGCCTTTTGCACTGCCCACTGCCGTTGCCGGCATTGCGCTGACGACGCTGTTTGCGGGCAATGGCTGGTTCGGCTCGGTGCTTTCGCAATTCGGCATCAAGGTGGCCTATACGCCGCTCGGCATCATGGTGGCGATGGCATTTACCAGCCTGCCCTTCATCGTGCGCACCGTGCAGCCGGTTCTGGAAGATCTCGATCCGGCGCTGGAGGAAGCGGCGCAGTCGCTCGGCGGCTCCGATCTCGAAATTTTCCGCAAGGTCATCCTGCCGCTGTTGACCCCGGCACTGCTCGCCGGTCTTTCGCTTTCCTTCGCCCGCAGCCTTGGCGAATTCGGGGCAATCATCTTCATTGCCGGCAACCAGCCGTTCTCGACGGAGATCACCGCCCTGCTGATCTTCATCCGGCTGGAGGAATATGATTATCAGGCCGCCGCCGCCATCGCCTCCGTGCTGCTGATCACCGCCTTCGTGATGCTGGCGGTCACCAATTATCTTCAGGCGCGGGCGCTGCGTTATACGGTGAGGAGCTGAGGCATGAGCACCGTTTCCCGACACCGCAAGCCGCCGCGCGTCGGCGACGCGCCTCTCGTTCGCCGTAGCCTGATCGCCTTCGTGCTCATCATCGGTGCGCTGCTGGTCGTGGCGCCGCTCATCATCATCGGTGTCGAAGCCTTTTCGCAGGGTTGGAAGGCCTATTCGGCCACCATTACCCATCCCGACACCCGCCACGCCATCATGCTGACGATGCTGACGGCGCTGATCGCCGTGCCGGTCAATACGGCCTTCGGGGTTGCTGCGGCCTGGGCCATCACCAAGTTCGATTTTCCCGGCCGGCGTTTCCTGCTGGTGCTGATCGAGATACCCTTCTCGATTTCGCCGATCGTCGCCGGTGTCGCCTATCTCTTCGTGTACGGTCTGCAGGGGTTGTTCGGGCCGTTCCTCGATGCGCATGACATCAAGATTCTTTTTGCTCTGCCCGGCATCGTCATCGCCTCGATGTTCGTGACCGCACCTTTCGTGGCGCGTGAACTCATCCCGCTGATGCAGGCGCAGGGCCGCGATCTCGAGGAGGCCGCGACTTCGCTTGGCGCATCCGGTTGGCGCACCTTCTTTTCGGTGACGCTGCCGAATATCAAATGGGCGCTGCTTTACGGCGTCGTGCTGTGCAACGCCCGCGTGATGGGCGAATTCGGCGCGGTATCGGTCGTATCGGGCAATATTCGTGGCCAGACCAATACGCTGCCGCTGCATATCGAGCTGCTTTATCATGACTACCAGACGGCTGGCGCCTTCGCGTCGGCCTCCATCCTCGCTTTGCTTGCCGTGGTTACCATCATCGCCAAGGTGGCGCTGGAACGGCGCGGCGCCGGGCGCGGTGCCAAAAAGACCAACGGCGATGCCGCCATCGCCACGGAGACCTGATCCCCATGAAAATCCGCCTCGAAAATGTGGTGAAGACCTTCGATACCTTCCGCGCCGTGCGCGATGTTTCGCTGGATATCGAAAGCGGTGAGCTTCTGGCGCTGCTCGGCCCTTCCGGCTCCGGCAAGACGACGATTCTGCGCATGGTCGCCGGTCTCGAATATAGCGATGGCGGCCGCATCTTTTTCGGGGAAGAGGACGCCACCAATATTCCGGTGCGAGACCGCGGCGTCGGTTTCGTGTTCCAGCATTATGCGCTGTTCCCGCATATGACGCTGCATGAAAACATTGCCTTCGGCATGAAGGTGTCCAGGGTGAAGCGCGACAGGGCGGCGATTGACGCCCGCGTCGAGGAACTGCTGCGGCTGGTGAAGCTCGATGGCCTCGGCGACCGTTTTCCGGCGCAGATTTCCGGCGGGCAGCGGCAGCGCGTGGCGCTCGCTCGCGCCCTTTCGGTCGACCCCAAGGTGCTGCTGCTGGACGAACCGTTTGGGGCGCTGGATGCCAATGTGCGTCGCGACCTGCGGCGCTGGCTGCGGGAAATTCACGATTCGCTTGGCATCACCACGATTTTCGTGACCCATGACCAGGAAGAGGCGCTTGATCTGGCCGACCGCGTGGTCATTCTCAATCAGGGCGAAATCGTGCAGCAGGGCACGCCGAAAGAGGTGTGCCGACAGCCCAACAGTTCTTTCGTCATGCGTTTTCTCGGCGATGCCAATCGGGTGTCCGGCGTGGCGCGCGGCGGCAAGGTCTATGTCGGCGACAATGAGCTGCCCTTCTCCTATGCCCAGGGCGATGGCGCCGTCGATATCTATGCCCGCCCAGGCGATCTCGAATGGGAGGATCTGCATGAGGGCATTCCGGCCTCGGTGGAGCGTGTTCTCGACCGGGCCGGCGAGCGCCGGGTGATCGCCAGCACCGATGGCGGCGACCGCCTGGAATTCGACGTGCCGCCGGAAAACGACGTAGCCGCCGGAGATCGCGGCTCGGTCATCATCCGCCGGGCGAAGATTTTTCCGACGGCGTGAGATAGGGCGGGACGCTGACCGGCTTCAGATCAGAAGCTCGAAGGCGCTTTCCGCCACCAGCCTGCCGTTGATCATCAGGTCGACCCTGTGAATACCGGCATAGTGCTTGCGGGTGGTGAAATCGCGCATGGCGCGGCTGATCGACAGCGCGCAGGTTTCGCCGGGCTGAAGCTCGACTTCTTTCCATTTGAAGACCTTGGCGGAGGCATCGCCGCTCTTCTTCACGTAATGCACGGCGTAGTCGATCACCAGCTTCTGCGGGCTCTTCGCCGTTGAGGTGAAAGAGGCGGAAATCCGCACCGGATTACCGAGAGCGACCGTCTCAGGCGATACCTGAAACGCTGCAAGCGCAATCTGCGCTTCCTCATTGGCGCCGAGATGGGCAAGTGCTGCGGCATCACCCTTCTTGATAAGGGTGCGCAAGGCCTGCCGCGTGATCCAGCGCGTATGCGGGTTGTCCTTCGGCCATGTCTCGATCAGCGCCAGCACAAAGGCGGGATTGTCCTTGGTGATGTCGTTCAGGTGATTGGCGACGGATTTGCGCACATAAAGTGCATCATCGGCTTTCATGGTGTCGAGGATCGCGGTGACCGGCGAGGGATCGTCAATCAGCGGTTTCAGCTGGAACGACCAGGGCAGGCGGGGCCGGCAGCCTTCGCTCGCCAGTCGCCGCACATGCTCGTTTTCATGCCGTGACCATGTCTCCATCACGGCGAGCGTGGCGCTCAAGTCCTTTTGCAGGAAATGGCGAATGGCGAATTCCGAGGAACCGAAACGGGTGAAATAGGACAAGGCCTGCATGGAAAGATCGAAATCATCGAGACCGTAAAGGGCCACATATTCCGGCAGTGAAATGGAGGCAAAACCGTTGCCGATGCCGGGCGCTGCGGCGGTCAGGATTTCGATGTTGCGGGCATAGTCGCCGGGCAGTGTGGCGTGAAGGCTCGTCGCCACCTGCCGCATGCGTTGCATGATGCCCAGGGCCTCGAGATTTGTCGTGGCGTGCGCCATGAAGGCGGAAACGTCAAAGGGCGGATGAACGGCCTTGGTCTGATCGGCGATATGCTGCAGTTTTTCGCGGTTGAAGATTTCCTTCAGTGCCGGTGCCGCCGTGTCGCTCATGTAATCCCCCAAAGTTCACTCTTTGTTCTTTTAGGCGATGATGGGGTTGGAGGCAAGATAAGGCTGAGCAATTTTCAGAGGTAAGGATGGATCGAGCGGGTGCGACTTTCATCTTCTCCCCGAGGGGGAGAAGGTCGCGGCAGCGGGATGAGGGGGCGACGTTAGAGATATACGGAGAGCTTGCCCCCCTCATCTGCCCTTCGGGCATCTTCTCCCCGGCGGGGAGAAGAAATTTCGATAGCATTTAGCTCATCTGGCTGACGAATTTGGTCTCCAGATAGGCCTGAACCGCTTCCGAACCGCCTTCCGTGCCATAACCGGAATCCTTGATGCCGCCGAAGGGGACTTCGGGAAGCGCAAGGCCGTTATGGTTGATGGTCAGCATGCCGGCTTCGACCTGCTGGCTGAGCGCATGCGCGGTCTTGACCGAGCCGGTGAAGGCATAGGATGCAAGGCCGAAGGGCAGGCGGTTGGCTTCGGTGATGGCGTCATTGAAGCTCGAGAAGCGGTTGATGATCGCGACCGGGCCGAAGGGCTCGTCATTCATGATCTTGGCGGTCACCGGCACATTGGCGAGAACCGTCGGCTCGAAGAAATTGCCCTTGTTGCCGATGCGGCGGCCGCCGGTCTTCAGTTCCGCGCCATGGGAAACCGCGTCGTTGATGAGGCCTTCCAGCGCGGGAATGCGGCGTTCATTGGCAAGCGGACCCATGATGACGCCCTCTTCGAGACCGTTACCAACCTTGATGGCTTTGGTTGCTTCCACGAAACCTTCAAGGAAGCGATCGGCCACGCCGTCCTGCACGAGGAAGCGGGTGGGCGCGACGCAGACCTGGCCGGCATTGCGGAACTTGGCAAGCGAGGTCACCTCAATCGCCTTTTCGATATCGGCATCGTCGAAGATCATGACAGGCGCATGGCCGCCCAGTTCCATCGTGGCGCGCTTCATGTGCTTGCCGGCCAAGGCCGCCAGATGTTTGCCAATGGGCGTGGAGCCGGTGAAGGAAATCTTGCGGATGACCGGATGCGGGATCAGATATTCCGAAATCTCTGACGGAACGCCGTAAACGAGGCCGATGACGCCTGCCGGTACGCCCGCATCCACGAAGGCGCGGATGAGTTCAGCCGGTGACGCCGGGGTTTCCTCAGGTGCCTTGACGATGATGGAGCAGCCGGTGGCAAGCGCTGCGGAAAGCTTGCGGACGATCTGGTTGAGCGGAAAGTTCCAGGGCGTGAACGCCGCAACGGGGCCGACCGGCACCTTGATGGCAAGCTGCGACACGCCGGTCGCACGCGCGGGAATGACCTGGCCATAGGTGCGGCGGGCTTCTTCCGCGAACCAGTCGATGGTATCGGCGGCGCCCATTATTTCGGTGCCGGATTGCACCAGCGGCTTACCCTGCTCGCGGGTCATGATGTAGGCGATCTTGTCCTTGCGCTCGCGCAGGATGTCAGCAGCCTTGCGCATGATCTTCGAACGCTCGAAGGGCGAGGTGTCGCGCCACAGCTTGAAACCACGTTCGGCGGCGGCAAGCGCCAGATCGAGGTCTTCCTTTTCGGCATGGGCGATCGCGCCGATGATCTCGTCGGTTGCCGGATCGGATACGGCGATCGTCTTGCCGGAAACGGCGTCTCGCCATTCGCCATCAATGAGAAGTTTGATGTCGGGATAGGTGTGCATAGGGGCTACCTTCATGATGCGGCCGATACGGCGGGTGCCGTCCGGCCCGGAGACGTGAACAGAATTGTCCTGACCGGACGTATCCGGCGTCGCGGCTTGCGCTGCGCGGAACGGGTGTCTGGATATTTCCGGCATCCGAGATGGCCGGAAACGGAAATGACAGCCTTTATATTAAGTTCCGGGCGGTATGTTTCAACCATGCGTCCCGGCAATCGCCATGATTTTTCTGTGGCGGGGAACCTGTCTTTGTCATTCCGGTTCTGCATCTGAAAAGGTAACGATCGGCCAGCCGCCTTGCGCGCGAATCAGGCAGTTCTGTCCGAGGGCGGAACAGGTCTCGCCACAATTCGGCCTTTGTCGCACCGGACGGATTGTCGACAGAAGTTTTTAGCGCCTGTCGTTTGCCTCATAACAGGGCGCCAAGCCTAAAAAACTACAATGGGACGGAAAAATTATCAAAAGGGTTTACTCAAAACCTAGAGAAAATACGGATAAAATCTCAGTGAGGATATAATATTGGTTCCTGATATATATTGCGAGTGTCGGTTCCCTTGACCTTCAGAGGTTGGCGAAAACCCTCGACCTGAACGTTATCGATGGAGAAAAAGTATGAGTTTCGCCCGGGTACTTCTCAGTGCGTTCCTGTCGCTCGTGTGGCTTTCCTGTGCCGGGGCCGCAGAGATCGCCAAACCGCAAGGCAAGCCGATATTAACCATATCCGGAAACATCACCAACACGAATGCTGAGGGTGCGGCGCAGTTTGACCGCGACATGCTGGAAGCGCTCGGCATGGAGACGGTGGAGACGACGACGCCATGGCACGATGGCCGCGTTCGTTTCGAGGGCGTGTCGCTGGCGAAACTGATGGATGTCGTCGGGGCAAAGGGCACAAGCGTCACGGCCGTCGCCCTCAACGATTATGTCAGCACGATACCGATTGAAGATTTTAAGAAATTTAACGTTATCCTCGCGATCAAGCTGGATGGCAATTACATGACAGTTCGCGAAAAAGGCCCGTTGTTCGTCATCTATCCCTATGACAGCGACCCGGAGCTGCAGAAGCAGACCTATTATTCGCGGTCCGCATGGCAAGTTGCCAAACTGAACGTGGAATAAAGGTGCCGTTTGCGAAAACTTGTGGCGGTGATCATCTGTTGCTTCGTCCTGGCAACGGGCTATATCGCTTTCGTGATTGCCGAGCGGCAGACCGCTCTGCAGAAATTCGCCCGCTACAATGATTCCTGGGCCGTCAGCCAGACGGTGGCGGAATATCTGCGCCTGCAGAACAAGCTGGCCGTCTTCGCGCTCAATCCCGGCAAGATAGACCGGGACGAGTTGCAGCTGCGTCTGGACATCATGCTGAGCCGGCTTGAGCTTCTGAAGCAGGGCAACCTCGGGGCCTTCATCAATGAGAAACAGCAGTGGCGGGATCTTGTAACCCGCCTCGATGCCATTCTGGAGCGGCTGGAGCAGGAGGTGAACACCCTTGATCCCGCCGAAGTTCCGGATCTGCTCTCGGCGATGAGCGCGCTCGATGCGCCGATGACAACGCTTGCCTCTTCCTCCGTCGCTTATGACGTCAATCTGATCGACACGGCCCATGAGGATGTGCGCAAGCTGCATATCGTTTATACCGCGCTGGCCGGCGGCCTGATCCTGTGCGGTATCGCCCTTGTCATATTGCTGCTTCGCCAGAACGATCTCCTGAACCGGGCGCAGAAAAGCATGCGCGGCCTGACGGACGATCTGCGTGCCGCGACGCTCGAATTGCAGGCGAAGAACGTCCGGCTTGAGCACGATGCCTATCATGATGCGCTGACGGGGCTGCCGAACCGTGCGCTGTTCCGGCAGGAATTGATCGAGAGGTTGCGCCGCTCCTTCGGCGGCACCGGAACGACGGCCATCCTCCTGCTCGATCTCGACGGTTTCAAGGACGTGAACGACACGCTCGGCCACGATGCGGGTGATGCGCTGCTTCAGGCCGTGGCGCAGCGCCTTTCGGCCATCGGCGGCGATTATGACATGGTCTGCCGTCTGGGCGGCGACGAATTTGCCGTCGTCTCCGACGATCTGAACGAGGATGCCGCCCGCCGCCTTTCCACCAAGCTCATCGATCAGATCAGCCGCACCTATCAGCTGGGTGAACAGGAGGTCAAAATCGGCACCTGCATCGGCATCGCCATCTCGCATGGCGCCGTCGATGCCGATGAATTGTTCAAGCGTGCGGATCTGGCTCTTTACGAGGCGAAAGCCATCGGCCCGGGCCGGGCAAGCGTCTTCAAGGTCCGCATGCAGAAGCAGCTGACCGAGAAGAAATCCTTCGAGGCCGATCTGCAGACGGCACTGCAGAATGACGAGATGGAAGTCTATTACCAGCCGCAGGTGGCGACGCAGACCCGCAAACTCTGCGGTTTCGAAGCACTGCTGCGCTGGAAACATCCGGTCAGGGGCGATGTGCCGCCCAGCGTGTTCATTCCCGTGGCGGAAAGAACGGGCCTCATCCATTCGCTCGGAAAATGGGTGATGGAGACGGCCTGCCGCGAGGCGATGGGCTGGGATGAGGACATGAAGGTGGCGGTCAATCTCTCGCCTGTTCAGTTCCACAGCACCAGTCTCATCCAGAACGTGATGGGCGCGCTTGAGAAAAGCGGGCTGGAGCCGAGCCGGCTCGAGCTTGAAATCACTGAATCGATCCTGCTCAACAAGAGCGACCAGACGATCAACACGCTGTCGCGGCTGAAGGCCGTCGGCATCCAGATCGCCATGGATGATTTCGGCACCGGTTATTCCTCGCTTGCCAATCTGCGCGGCGTGCCCTTCGACAAGATCAAGATCGACCGGTCCTTCCTGCGCGATATCACCAGCGACCGCGATGCGCTGGCCATCGTGGAATTCGTCGTCGGCGTCGGTCGCAGCCTGCGAATGACGACGATTGCGGAAGGTATCGAGACGGAAGAGCAATATGAATGTGTCCGGCGTCTCGGATGCGATCAGGTGCAGGGATATCTGATCAGCAGGCCTTTGCCGGCCAAGGAGCTGGTGGCCTGGAGCTCCGTCTGAAACAGGCCTGTTTCGCGGCATTGGGAGCGTGGCGAATTCTTAACCGATATATCATTGCCTGCTAAAACCGATACCGGTCGCCGCGCCGATGTTGTAGAGCATTCCCGGTCGATATGGATCATTCGGACGAAGCGACCGGGTTTTGCGAAAAGGCTTGAGACATGGAAATACTGGACGTGCATGGAGTTGCCCTGCCTCTTTCTTCCGATGAGGTATCGCCCGTCATCTGGCAGGCGCTGACCGACGGCAGCTATGAGGCCAAAGAGGCCCGCAGCGTCCTGAAAGCCATCAAGCCGGGTGACCGTGTTCTGGAGCTGGGCTCCGGTATCGGCATCATCACCTCCATCATCGCCGGCATAGAGGATGTTTCCGTCTGGGCTTTCGAGGCCAACCCTGCGACGGCGGCGCTGGCGGAGCGGGTCATCAAGGCCAATTGCCGCGGCAATGTCGTGTTTTCACAGGGGCTTCTCACCGCCGACCAACCGCGTTCCTATCCTTTCTATGTCCGCAAGGATCTCTGGATGTCGTCCATGGACGAAAATCAGGGCCCCTATGAGCAGCGTATAGAAATCTCCTCCGCCAATATCGATGAATTCGTTGCCAGCAAGGGCATCACGGCGCTCGTGATGGATATTGAAGGCGCCGAGCGCGATCTGCTCGGCAGGGCCGATCTTTCCGGCGTGGAACGTATATTCGTCGAGCTGCACGATCACCTTTATGGCCTTGCAGGCGTTCGCGATATCATGCAGGCGCTGACGGCCAAGGGCTACGCTTATGATCCGCGCGGTTCACGCGGTCCTTGCGTGCTGTTCTCGAAGGATGACAGCCCGAGGGAATACGATCCCGAGGTGGATTGAAAGCTCTGGCCACGCCGCCCCGAGAGACGGTGTTGGAGAGTTTGCTTTAAACTGAGGGCAGGGCGCGGAGCGCTCTGCCTGCAATTTTTTTATGACCCGTTTGCGCCATCTGTCGCAACCTTTGCGGCTTGGTGCCGTTTAGCGCCGATACCGGAATCCGGCAGGCAGCGGGCGGCTCCATCATTATTGCTAAAAACGCAATTCATTCCGAATTATTATTGTAATTGTTGGGGCTGTTTTCCTGCGTCATTATCCCTCCATCAAACCGGCGCACAACAGAGGCTGCGCTGGAAGATGCCACCGCAACCAAAGGAGAAACGATCATGGGCTTTGTTAAGACGACAGACGGAACCGAAATCTTCTACAAGGACTGGGGCCCGAAGGATGCCCAGCCGATCATGTTCCACCATGGCTGGCCGCTCTCCTCCGATGACTGGGATGCGCAGATGCTGTTCTTCGTTTCCAAGGGTTTTCGCGTCGTCGCCCATGACCGCCGTGGTCACGGCCGTTCCGCCCAGGTTGCCGATGGTCACGATATGGACCACTACGCCGCCGATGCCTTTGCCGTCGTCGAGGCGCTCGATCTGAAGAATGCCGTCCATATCGGCCATTCCACCGGTGGTGGCGAAGTCGCCCGTTACGTCGCCAAGCATGGCGAACCCGCCGGCCGCGTTGCCAAGGCCGTTCTCGTTTCCGCCGTGCCGCCGCTGATGCTCAAGACCGAAGCCAATCCGGAAGGCCTGCCGATCGAGGTTTTTGACGGCTTCCGCTCGGCGCTCGCCGCAAACCGCGCGCAGTTCTTCCGCGATGTGCCGGCCGGCCCGTTCTATGGCTTCAACCGCGATGGTGCGACCGTGCATGAAGGCGTTATCCAGAACTGGTGGCGGCAGGGCATGATGGGCGGCGCAAAGGCCCATTATGACGGCATCAAGGCCTTCTCCGAAACCGACCAGACTGAAGACCTGAAGAATATCAGCGTTCCGACGCTGGTTCTGCACGGTGAAGACGACCAGATCGTTCCAATCGCCGACTCGGCTCATAAGTCGGTCAAGCTGCTGAAAAACGGCACGCTGAAGACCTATCCCGGCTTCTCGCACGGCATGCTCACCGTCAATGCCGATGTGCTGAACGCCGATCTGCTGGCCTTCATCAAGGGCTGAACCTTCTGCAGAACCGAAATGCGGCCGATTGTTCGGCCGCATTTTTATGCGGATCAGGTCAGATGACCCCGCCAGGTGGTGCGATAGGAAGTCAGCGCCGCCATATCCCCAGCCGTGAAATGACGCTCGCGACCGGCAACCGGCTTGATGCCGGTGAGGAGTGCCGCGCCCGCGCTGGTTCCTGTCGAACCTTCCATGGCAATGACGTCGGTTGCGGCGAAAGCGGCGAGTGCCTTTAAATACAGTGTGTTTCCAGCGAAGGGACCCTCGACGACAACCGGCCCTCTCCGCTCAACGAGCGAAAGGCAGAATTCCGTCATCAGGGCGAGATAAAGCGAGGCAGCCGCATGTCGCTCCGCCCCTGTTGCGTCGTTATCGGCGATCCAGCGCGCCTCGTTTGCCGGAAAGGGGCCGGAGCCGCTGACCACGCTCGGCAGCAGCATCATGCCTTTTTCGATAACCCCGCCGAGCGCGACTTCGATTTCGTCGCTTGTTGCTGGTCCGAATTGCTGCGCCAGCATCTCATATTCCCTGCCGCCCATGAAGCGGGAGGAGGGAACGGGTCGTCCAAGCGCATCGACATTCAAAAGCGTATCGCGGGCGGGATCCAGCGCATCCGCCCTGCCGCCAATGGCGAAATTCACCACCCAGGTCCCGGTGGAGACGACGGAAAAATCTCCGTCGCGGCGAAGGAGGTGCGGCAGGAGCGACGCATTGGAATCATGGATGCCGCAATAGACCGGCATGTCCGGTGACAGCCCGGTTTCCTGCGCCAGCGATGGGCGGATCGTTCCCAGCACATCGAAAGCGGAGCGCACCGGCGCCATCAGCTGCTCGATGCCGAGACGCCCGACCAGCGAGGAGAAGCTTTTCCGGCGCGGGTTCCACAGGTCGGTATGACACCCGAGCGAGGTCGTTTCGGTTGCCTGCACCCCGGTCAGCCGTCCCGCCCAATATTGCGGATAGGTGACGATGCTGTGCACCCTGGCGAAATCGTTCGGAAAGGCGGTTTTCTGAAAGTGGATCTGCGCCCCGAGGTTTAGTCCCGCGGGAAGCTGTGGTGAGCCGGTTTCTTCAAAATCGGGTCTTATACCGCGATAGGCCTCTTGAACCGGTTCGGGGTAGATATGCTCGTAATCGAGCACCGGCATGGCGAGGTTGCCGTTTGCATCGAGAAGTGCTGCTGAAGCGCCATGAGTGGTGATGGAAATCGCGTCGAAACCCGGCTTCTGGCCAAATTTCTCAAGCGCCGACAGAATGAAAGCCCAGAGCATCTCCACATCGTAATGCGGGTAGGGGCCATCGCGAAGAACGGGGTTCGTCCGCTTCTCGCCGGCGATTTCCTCGCCGCTGCCGGTGTCGATGACGACCACCTTGGCATTGGTCTTGCCGATATCGATGACCGCGACGCGGCCCGGTTTGATGCTGTCGCTCATGGCAGATGGAACACCGTCACCAGGTCTTTTGCGACGGGTGAATTGTCGGGATTGCTCTCCATGATGTCGGCCATATGCGCCCACCATTTTTTCATCACGGGATGTTCGGGTAAAGCCGCCATGCCGTGGACCTTCGGTCGGGTCAGCACGCCGAAAAGAATGTTGGTTTCCGGGTCAAGATGGATGGAGTAGTCGCTCACACCCGCCTCGTGCAGCAGTGCTATCAGCTCCGGCCATATCTCGTCGTGGCGTTTTTTATATTCGGCCTCTTTGCCGGAGAAGAGCTTCATCTTGAAGGCGTGTTTTTCAAGTTCCGGCATGGTTTAGCCTCTCATGGCACGAAGGCGACGAACGACGATGGGGATGGCGATGGTAATGATCAGCAGCAGGCCGACGAAGATCGACATGACGATGCCGGGCACGTTCAGAAGCCCCAGCCCGAAAGTGACGAGGCCCATGACGAAGGCGGCGATGACGACGCCCGCAATCGTGCCGGAGCCACCGAGAATGGAGACGCCGCCCAGCACCACCATGGTCACAACTTCAAGCTCCCAGCCCTGAGCGATTGAGGGTCGTGTGGAGCCGAGGCGCGAGGTGAGGCAGACGGCGGCGATGCCGCTCATCAGGCCGGTGAGCAGGAAGAGGATGAACTTCACGCGCTCGACGGGAATGCCGGAAAAGCGTGCGGCGAAGGGGTTGGTGCCGATGACATAGACCTGCCGGCCGAAATTAGTGGCATGCAGCAGAATGGCGAAGAGGACGGCCATGGCGATGAACAGCACGAATTCGAAGGAGATCACCCAGAACACATAGCCTTGACCGAAATAGGCGAAATCCGACGGATATTTTCCATAGGCCTGATCCCCCAGCACCATGTAGGAAATACCGCGAAACAAGCTCATCGTGCCGATGGTGACGACGATGGAGGGCAGTTTCAGCACTGCGACCAGAAAGCCGTTGAAGGCGCCGCAGAAAAGCCCGGTGCCGATGCCAATGGCGACGAGGCCGGGAGTGTCGATCCCGATTTGCGCCGCCGCACCCATGGCGGTGGAGGCCAGTGCAATGATAGCGGCGACCGACAGGTCGATTTCGCCGGCGATGATCAGCAGCGCCATGGCAAAGGCGATGATCGCCTTTTCGGTGAAGTTGAAGGTCGCGTCGGAGAGGTTCCAGGCGTTAAGGAAATAGGGCGAGGCGAGCGAATTGGCGATGAAGATGAGGATCGCGACGCCAAGCAGCAACACTTCCCAGCTGGCCATGATACGGCTGAGCGGCGTGCCGAGTTTGTCGGGAATGACGCGCGGTGCCTGTGAGGGTTGGGAATTCGTGCTCATGCAGATGCTTCCTTGCCATGGTCTGCCGCGGCCCGGTCGCGCAGGATGATGCGGCCTTTTCTGGCCTCGGCGCGGGCATTGAAGACGACGGCGAGCACGATGACCACGCCGGAAATTGCCATCTGCGCGAAGGGCGAGATGCCGATGACGGGCAGCGCGTTCTTTATGACGCCGAGGAACAGCGCGCCAAGCACCGCACCGGCCACCGAGCCGATGCCGCCGGCAATCGAGATGCCGCCGATCACATTGGCCGCGACGCTATCCAGCTCGAAACCGGCGGCGATATCCACATAAGCGACGGCGTAACGCGACACCCAGAGATAGCTGGCGAGACCGGCCAAAGCGCCCGACAGCACGAAGGCGAAGAAGCGGGTGCGGCCGACATCGATGCCGGCATAGACGGCAGCACTGGGATTGCCGCCGGAAGCGTAAGCGGAGCGGCCGAAGGAGCTGCGGGTAAGCACCAGCCAGGCCCCGGCGATGATGAGAATGGCGACCCAGGACAGGATCGGCATGCCGAGGATCATCGTGCGTGGCACATTAAGGAAGGTCGGCGAAAACTGATGTGCATTCACCCAGCCGCCGCCCGACAGCACGAAAGCCATGCCACGATAGATGGTGAGCGTGCCGAGCGTCACGACAATGGGCGGGATGCCGAGCCACCAGACCAGCACGCCGTTGAGCGAGCCCAGAAACGCGCCGATGCCGACCGCCATGACGATGAGCAGCGGCAGGGGTACGCCCGGAAAGGCGGCATTGGTCATCGCCACCGCCATGCCGGTAAAGGCGAGATTGGCAGCGACTGAAAGGTCAATGGATTTGGTGAGAATGACCGCCATCTGGCCAAGCGCCAGTATGATGAGGATGGACGTGTCATTGAAGATATTGACGAGATTGCCGGGTCGGCCGAAGCCGGGCGCGCGCAGCGCAAAGCCGGCGATCATGATGAGGATGATGCCCGCCAGCAGCCATTCGCGATTTTTGAGTAGACGTTGCATGTTCGTGGCCCCTCTCAGGCATTGCCGGTGGCGGCGCGCACCAGCTTTTCCGGAGAAAAATCGGCACGTTCGAACTGGCCCGCCATCAGGCCTTCGCGCATCACGATGGCGCGGTCGGACATGCCGAGGATTTCGGGAAGTTCGGATGAAATCATGATGATCGACAGGCCTTCGGCCGCAAGCTCGCTGATGAAGCCATGCACGGCGGCCTTGGAGCCGATATCGATACCCTTGGTGGGCTCGTCGAGAATGATGACCTTCGGTTTCGTGGCAAGCCACTTGCCGATCACCACTTTCTGCTGGTTGCCGCCCGAAAGCGTGCCGACCGGCACCGAAAGCGCAGCCGCGCGCAGATCGAGCCGCGCGGCATATTTGCGCGCCAGTGCGAATTCATTGGCTGCGGTCAGAAACCCCTTGCGCGACGTGCGGGTGAGGGAGGGCAACGACATGTTCTGATAGATCGGCATATCCAGCGCCAGCCCGTGGCGGCCGCGCTCCTCCGGCACGTAGACGATGCCGGCGCGGATCGCATCTTCCGGCGAACGGATGGTGAGCGGCTGGCCGTCCAGCGTCACCTGCCCGGAGGCCGGCCGGGTGATGCCGAACAGCGACTGGCAGAGTTCGGAGCGTCCGGCGCCGATCAGCCCGTAAAGGCCGAGAATTTCGCCCTTGCGCAGCTCAAGGGAGATGTCGCGGAATTCCGTCTGGTGCGAATAGTTGCGGACTGAAAGTACCGTCGGACCAAGGGTGACGGCCTGCTTCGGGAAGGCATTCGTCACGTCGCGGCCAACCATAAGCCGCACGATTTCATCCTGCGGGGTGGTGGCAAGCGTGCCGGCGCCGACCATTTTCCCGTCACGGAAGACGGCATAATTCTCGGCTATTTCATAGACTTCATCAAACTTGTGGCTGATGAAGAGGATCGCCTTGCCCTGCCGCTTCAGGTTTTCGACGATGCGGAAGAGATCGTCGATCTCCTTGCGGGAGAGAGCAGCGGTCGGCTCGTCCATGATGACGATGCGCGCCTCGACCGATAGTGCCCGGGCGATGGCGACCAGATGGCGCTGGGCGATCGACAGGTCTTTCAGCCGGATGGTAGGATCGATGGTGCTTTCCAGTTGTTCCAGCAGAATTCTGGCGCGCGTATTGATGGTCTTCCAGTCGATCAGGCCGAAACGGCCTTTGGGGGCATGGCCGAGGAAGATGTTTTCGCCGACCGAGAGCTCGTCGAACAGCACGGTTTCCTGATGAATGGCGGTGACACCGGCATCGATGGCGTCCTGTGCGCTGTGGAAGTGGACGGCCTTGCCATCCAGCATGATTTCGCCCTCGTTCGGGCGGTAGATGCCGGTGAGGATCTTGACCAGCGTGGATTTGCCCGCGCCGTTCTCGCCGATCAGCGCGGTGACCTTGCCGGGATAAAGCGCGATATCGACGCCATCCAGCGCCTTGACGCCGGGGAATATCTGGCTGATGCCGCGCATTTCCAGAATGGGCGTGGGGCTGGAAGCCTCTGTCATGTTTATGGTCTGGGTTTCAGCACGCATCATTCCGTCTTACCGGTCTATTTGATTGAAACGGCGAGGGGCACCCCCCTCTGTCCTGCCGGGCATCTCCCCCTCGAGGGGGGAGATCGGCAAGCGGATAGCACCTCGCCCTATGGAACGAGCGAGTGCCGCATATCGATCTCCCCCCTTGAGGGGGAGATGCCCGGCAGGGCAGAGGGGGTGCCCTCCACGCACTGCCGTCACTTCTCAGATCAGAAAATCTTCGAGAACTGATCGATATTCTTCGCGTCGTAGATGAACGGATCGGCCATGGCCGCTTCGCTGTTTTCGCCAACCTTGATCTTGCCCATGCGGCCGGCTTCGATTTCCGAGCCCGGCTTGCCATCGGTTTCGCCCTTCACGAGGCGATAGGCGATCTGGGTGGCGGAATAGCCGAGGTCGATCGGGTTCCAGATGGCGAATTCCTTGGTGGCGCCCGACTTGATGGCACCGGCCATTTCGGACGGCAGGCCAAGGCCGGTCACGAAGACCTGACCGATCTTGCCCGCATCCTTCACGGCCTGCGAGGCAGCGAGAACGCCCACTGTGGTCGGTGCGACGATGACCTTGACGTTCGGCTGCGAGGAGAGCAGGCCCTGCGCTTCGCGGTAGCTCTTGTCGGCCAGGTCGTCACCATAAACGGTGGTCACGAGGTTGAGGCCGGGGAAATCCTTCAACTGCTTCTTCATCTCGCCGATCCAGACATTCTGGTTCGTGGAGGTGGTGGTGGCGGAAAGGATGGCGAAGTCGCCCTTGCCGCCTTCCAGATGTGCTGCGGCGAGTTGCAGGCACATCTTGCCGATCAGCGCGTTGGAGGACGGATTGAGCTGGAGAATACGGCCTTCAGGCGCCACGCCGGAATCCCAGGAAATGACCTTGATGCCGCGCTGGGTGGCCTTTTTGAGCGCCGGAACGACCGCGTCGGGGTCGTTGGCGGAAATGGCGATGGCATCGACGCCCTGTGCGATTAGCGAATTGATGACTTCGATCTGGCCTTCCGCCGTGGTGCTGGTCGGGCCGGTATAGATGATCTTCACGCCGCCAAGGTCCTTCGCGGCCTCTTCAGCGCCCTTGTTGGCGGCTTCGAAAAAGCCGTTACCGAGTGATTTGACCACCAGAGCGATCTTGACATCGGCGGCGTGTGCGACGCCACCAATGCTAGCGACGGAGAGCGCCGCGCCGAGCGCAAGAGCGCTCGTCAATGTTCTGCGTGTAAGTTTCATGACCCTTTTTCCTCCCGTTTTGAAACCTGTTCTTCCCTTCGGCGCTCCTCAGGCAACCGAAGAGGAATCCTCCTCATCCGGCGGGCCGGCGATCTTGCCATCCCCCACCGCACCGGCGATCAGCAGTTCGACACCGGCATTTTCGACCATTTTCGCCGCCTCATCCGAAATCCCGTCATCGGTGATGATGGTCGAGACGTTTTCGAGCGGGCAGAGAATGAGGCTGGATCGTTTCCTGAATTTCGAGGAATCGACCATGACGATCAGCTCCTCGGCCTGCCGCATCAGTTTCTGCTCGCTCTGGATCACCAGCGCGTCGGATTCCATGATGCCGAGCGCGCCCACGCCCTGCGCGCCGAGAAAGATCCGTCGCGCATAAAAATTGCGGATCGCATCGTTCTCGAAGGGCGAGAGGATGAGGCTCTGGTCGCGATAGATCGCGCCACCCGGCACATTGACGTTGCATTTGGAATGTTTGACGAGATGCTCGGCAATGGCGAAGGAATTGGTCATCACCTGCAGGCGGCGCGCCGCCATGTAATGCACCATCTGAAATGTCGTCGTGCCGCCATTCAGGATGATCGCGTCACCATCATTGCAGAGATCGACCGCCTTGCGCGCAATTGCGCGTTTCTTGTCGATGTTGACTGATTCGGACACGCGGAAGGGGCGTGCGGCGAGATTGCCGAGCTGCGGCGGATGCACCGCCTCCGCCCCGCCACGCACACGCCGCAACTTTCCCTGAACGTGCAAGGACGCGATATCCCTGCGGATCGTCGCTTCCGACGCATCCGTCAGTTCGGCAATATCCTGCACCGTCACGACAGCTTTTTCCTGTGTGGCGCTCAAGATGATGCGATGGCGTTCGCGTTCGTGCATGGGGTCCTCCTGACCGTGATTTATTCGCAATCTCTTTACGTTGTCAATCAAGAACGATCAAATTAATCAATATCGCGCTGCAACATGAAAATTTATGATCGTTTTTGATTGACATTGTGCTTTTGGATGCGCGATACCTGCCATCAAAGGAGGCGGGCCGGTGTCGGCTCCGCGAATACACATAGATGTGGGAGGAAGACATGACGGGTAAATCCCGCCTTCTCGAGAGCCGTTGGGACGATGCTTACGCCAAAACGCTCGATGAGCCCGGCAAGCTGCTTTACCGTTCCAATCTGCTGGGCGCCGACAAGCGCATCACCAATTACGGCGGCGGCAATACGTCCGCAAAGGTGCTGGAGGCCGATCCGCTGACTGGCGAGAAGGTCCGCGTCATGTGGGTGAAGGGGTCCGGCGGCGATGTCGGCACCATCAAGCTGGACGGTTTCGCGACGCTTTATCTCGACAAGCTGGAAGCGTTGAAGGGCATCTACAAGGGTGTCGAGGATGAAGACCGCATGGTTGGTTTCCTGCCGCACTGCACCTTCAATCTCAACCCGCGCGCCGCCTCCATCGATACGCCGCTGCATGGTTTCGTGCCTTATGATCACGTCGATCACATGCATCCGGACGCGATCATCGCGATTGCCGCTTCGAAGAACTCAAAGGAGCTGACGCAGCAGATTTTCGGCGATGAGATCGGCTGGCTGCCCTGGCGTCGCCCCGGTTTCCAGCTGGGGCTCGATCTGGAGGCTTTCGTCAAGGCCAACCCCAAGGCCAAGGGCGTCGTGCTGGAAAGCCACGGTCTCTTCACCTGGGATAATGACGCCAAGGCCTGCTATGAACTGACGCTTGCCATCATCAACAGGGCGATCGAATGGTTTGCGGCGAAGACCGAGGGCAAGGTAATTTTCGGTGGTGCGGTGGCCAAAAGCCTGCCGGTGGCCGAACGCCGCGCCATTGCCGCCCGGCTGATGCCGGAAATCCGTGGCCGCATCGGCCGCGAGGAGCGCAAGCTCGGTCATTTCGATGATCAGGATGCAGTTCTGGAATTCGTCAATTCGAAGGACCTGAAGCCGCTTGGGAACCTCGGCACATCCTGCCCCGACCATTTCCTGCGCACAAAAATCCGTCCGCTGATCCTCGATCTCGATACCGCGAAACCCGATGTGGACGCGCTGACGGCTGGTCTGGACAAAGCGCTTGAGGCTTACCGCGCCGACTACAGCCGCTATTACGAGGCCTGCCGCCACGATAACTCGCCAAAAATGCGCGATCCGAACCCGGTGATCTTCCTGATCCCCGGTGTCGGCATGTTGTCCTTTGCCAAGGACAAGGCCACCGCCCGCATCGCCGGCGAATTCTACGTGAACGCGATCAACGTCATGCGCGGTGCATCCACCGTGTCGGACTATCAGGGTCTGCCGGAGCAGGAAGCCTTCGATATCGAATATTGGCTGCTGGAAGAAGCAAAGCTGCAGCGCATGCCGAAGCCGAAAAGCCTTGCCGGCCGGGTGGCCTTCGTCACCGGCGGCGCGGGTGGCATCGGCCGGGCAACGGCGGAACGGTTGGCGGGCGAGGGCGCCTGCGTGGTTCTGGCCGATATTGACGAAGCTGCGCTGGAGGCTGCCAGGGGCGATTTTGCCAAGCGCTACAGCACTGACGCGGTGCGCACCGTCAAGCTTGACGTGACGCAGGAAGATGCGGTCATTTCCGCTTTTGCGGAAGCGAGCGTGGAATTCGGCGGCGTGGATATCCTCGTTTCCAATGCCGGCATCGCCTCTTCCGCTCCGGTGGAAGATACGACGCTTGCCATGTGGAACAAGAATATCGACATTCTCGCCACCGGTTATTTCCTCGTTTCGCGAGAAGCGTTCCGGCTGCTGCGGCGGCAGAATCTCGGCGGCAACGTCGTTTTCGTCGCTTCCAAGAACGGCCTTGCTTCTTCGCCCAATGCATCGGCCTATTGCACGGCCAAGGCTGCGGAAATTCATCTCGCCCGTTGCCTTGCGCTCGAAGGGGCGGAAGCTGGCATTCGCGTCAACACCGTCAATCCCGACGCCGTGCTGCGCGGCTCGAAAATCTGGAGCGGCGAGTGGCGTGAACAGCGCGCGGCCTCCTCCAAGATCGAGGTGACCGATCTGGAGGAACATTACCGCAAGCGCTCGATGCTGAAGCTCAATGTGTTTCCGGAAGATATCGCCGAAGCGATCTACTTCCTGGCGTCGGACGCTTCCGCCAAATCGACCGGCAACATCATCAATGTCGATGCCGGTAATGCGCAGAGTTTTACGCGATAATAGGGGACGGTGACAGGCGGGGCACCGCCGGGATGACCGGGGAGGAAGAGATGACCGAGACGAAAATCGCCGCCGATGTGATCGCGGCCGAAAACGAAAAGCGCGCCGGCGCACAGAAGGACGATTATCAGGTGCTGGGCAACCAGCTCGCCCGTCGCAAGATCGATATTGACGCGATCACCGCCAAGGTGGCGGAGTTTTTCGTCGCCGTGCCTTCGTGGGGCGTCGGCACCGGCGGCACGCGTTTTGCCCGCTTTCCGGGCACGGGGGAGCCACGGGGCATTTTCGACAAGCTGGACGATTGCGCCGTCATCAACCAGCTGACGCGAGCAACGCCCAACGTTTCGCTCCATATTCCGTGGGACAAGGAAGACCCGAAGCGATTGAAAGCCCATGCCGATGCGCTGGGTCTCGGCTTCGACGCCATGAACTCCAACACCTTTTCGGATGCGCCGGGCCAGAGCAATTCCTACAAATATGGTTCGCTCAGCCACACGGACGCCGCCACGCGCAGGCAGGCGGTTGAGCACAACATCGAATGTATCGAAATCGGTAACGCCATCGGCTCCAAGGCGCTGACGGTGTGGGTGGGCGATGGTTCGAACTTCCCCGGCCAGAGCAACTTCACCAGAAGTTTCGAGCGTTATCTCGCCGGCATGGCCGATATCTACAAGGCGCTGCCGGATGACTGGCGCATCTTTTCCGAACACAAGATGTATGAGCCGGCCTTTTATTCCACCGTCGTGCAGGATTGGGGCACCAATTACCTGATCGCCAATACGCTGGGTGAGAAGGCCTTCTGCCTCGTCGATCTCGGCCACCATGCGCCGAACACCAATATCGAGATGATCGTCGCCCGGCTCATCCAGTTCGGCAAGCTTGGCGGCTTCCATTTCAACGACAGCAAATATGGCGATGACGATCTGGATGCCGGCTCGATCGAGCCTTACCGCCTGTTCCTGGTTTTCAACGAGCTGGTGGATGCCGAACATCGCGGCCTGAAGGGTTTCCATCCGGCCCATATGATCGACCAGTCGCACAATGTGACCGATCCGATCGAAAGCCTGATCTCCAGCGCCAATGAAATCCGCCGCGCCTATGCGCAGGCCTTGCTGGTGGATCGCGCGGCTCTCGATGGCTACCAGCAGGAAAATGACGCGCTGATGGCTTCCGATACGCTGAAACGGGCCTACCGTACCGATGTCGAGCCGATCCTTGCGCAGGCCCGGCAACTGGCCGGCGGCGCGATCGATCCGGTCGCGACTTACCGGGCGAGCGGTTATCGCAAGCGGGTGGCGGCGGAACGTCCGGCTTCGGTTGGCGGTAGCGGGGGTATCGTTTAGGGGTAGGATGACATTCCCGCATCCGTCATCCTGGCCTTATGCCGCGATCCGGCGCGATCAAGTCTTTGATCGCGAAAGACTTGCTTCTCACGGCGCAGACGCGCCGTGGCTGGATGCCGGATCAGGTCCGGCATGACGACAGAAATGTCTCAGATATTCCTTGTCACTTCAGCAACTCTTCAGCCCTGCTTCTTCACTCCCCCGAAGGCGACCGCCGGCGCACCTGAAACGTATGCTCCGGCCCCGGAAACGCGCCGGAGCGCACCTCATCGGCATAAGCCACTGCGGCTTCTGAAGCCGCCGTGCCGAGATCGGCGTAACGCTTCACGAATTTCGGTTTGAAATCGGAAAACAGCCCGAGCATATCGTCGGAAACCAGCACCTGCCCGTCACAGGCCGGCGATGCGCCGATGCCGATGGTGGGGGCTGCGAGTTTTTCGGTCAGTTCGCGCGCAAGCGGCTCGACTGTGCCTTCCACGACGATGGCGAAGGCGCCGGCCTGATCGACCGCAATCGCGTCGCGCCAGATTTTCTGCGTTTCCGCATCCGAATGGCCGAGCGAGCGGAAGCCGCCGGCGGTGTGGACGAGCTGGGGCATCAGCCCGACATGGCCGAAGACCGGAATGCCGCGCGCGACGAGAAAGGCGATGGTCTCGGCCATTTCTTCGCCACCCTCCAGCTTCACGCCATCGCAGCCAGTCTCCTGCATCAGCCGCACCGCGTTGCGGAAGGCCTGTTCCTTGGATTCCTGGTAGGTTCCGAAGGGAAGATCAACAATGACGCAGGCATGTTCGACGCCGCGCATGACGGCCCGGCCATGGGCGATCATCATGTCCAGTGTGACGCTGACCGTCGTCTCCATGCCGTAAAGCACCATGCCCACGGAATCGCCCACCAGCAGCAGGTCGCAATGCGGATCGAGCAACCGGGCGATCGGCGTCGTATAGGCGGTGAGGCAGACGATGCGCGCCTCGCCTTTCATCTGGCGGATGGAGGCCGTCGTCAGCCGCTTGTGTTTTCCATGGGCGCTCATTGGGCAGCCTCCCGTTGACCTATCCTGTCGCGTCCGATGACGCGGTTGTCGAGAAGCCTCGTGCTGCCGACGCGCACGAACAGCGCCACAAGCACGGCGCCTGCCTGCAATGAGGCGATGGGGGCGAGCGTATCGGGATCGCGCACCGCGACCACTTCCGGCGATGCCAGCGGCTCGGCGGCGATGAATTTTTCTATTGCCGCTTCGAAGGCTGCCGGGTTGTCGAGGCCCTCGTTATAAAGCCGTTCCGCCTCTTCGAGCGCGCGCGGCACGATGACGGCGGCGGCGCGTTCCTCGGGGCTCAGATAGACATTGCGCGAAGAACAGGCGAGCCCATCCTCCTCCCGCACCGTGGCGACGGGCACGACCCGCACCGGCTGGGCAAGGTCTTCGACCATGCGGCGGATCAGCGTCACCTGCTGATAGTCCTTTTCGCCAAAATAGGCGGCATCCGGCTGGACGAGATTAAAAAGCTTGGTCACGACCGTTGTGACACCGGCAAAATGCCCCGGTCGCACCGCACCTTCCAGCTGGCTGCCCAGTTCGGGCACATCCACAACCGTCGACATCGGGCGTGGATACATTTCCGAGACTTCGGGCGCGAAGAGAATGTCGACGCCCGCTTCCTCTAAAAGCGTGCTGTCGCGGGCGAGGTCGCGCGGATAACGGGCGAGATCTTCATTCGCCCCGAATTGCAGCGGGTTGACGAAGATCGAGACCACTGTGACGTCGTTTTCCGCCCTGGCTTTGGCAACCAGTGTGAGGTGGCCGATATGGAGAAAACCCATGGTCGGTACGAAGCCGATCGTCTTGCCCTCGCGGCGAAAGGCGGCAATCGCATCCCGCAATTCGGCGACGGTTTTAACAAGGCGCATAGGGTCTCCTCCGGCTCCCCGATCGCCGTCCGGCGAAAGGTGCTGGATAGAACGCGATTTGCTGAACGGGGTCAACGGACGCATCGGATTTATATCGATTGAGCCGATGGCGGCGTTCGAAAAGCGCGGTAGTCATTTGACCCAGAGCGGTTTCCTTTTTTCGGCAAAGGCGAGCCGCCCCTCCTGCGCCTCGTCGCTGCCGCTGATCGTTGCAATGACGCCTTCGGCAAAAGCGAGCCGCTCGCGGGATGGCATGCGGCGCATCGTCTGCAGGGCCGTCTTTCCGGCTGCGATGGCGCCCGGCGCATTCTGCCGCAGGAGGGCGAGAACCGCCTCGACCACGCCGTCGAGTTCAGCCGATGGCACGACGCGATTGATGAGACCAAGGCGGTGGGCTTCGATAGCGGTGATCGGCAGGCCGAGATAGGCCATTTCCTGAAGCCGGTTCATGGGTATTTTCGCCAGAAGCTGCGCCGCCACCATGGCCGGGAAAAGCCCGACCCGCACTTCCGGCAGGCCGAATTCCGCATGATCGGCGGCATAGGCAAGGTCGCAGGCGGCGACAAGGCCGAGCCCGCCGGCCAGAACCCGGCCATTGATGCGGGCAATGACCGGTTTGTCACAGCCCTCGATGGCGCGCATCACGTTGGCGATGGGGTTCGTTCCGTCCCGTGAAAGGAACATGCCGCCCGCGCTCTCCTTCAGGTCGGCCCCGGAGCAGAAGCTGCGGTCGCCTGCCGCCGTTATCACCACGGCGCGCAGGCCGTCGTCGCCGGATGCCTTCCGGATTGCGGCCGTCAATGCATCCGTCATTGCAGCATTCAGGGCGTTGTGCACCTCTGGCCGGTTGAGCGTCAGCCACAGAACATCCTGGTGTGTCTCGCTCAACAACTCATTCGCCATGCGCATTTCCCTCCCTCTTTGCGGCAAGCAGGGCCTTGCCGGCGCGCGCCGCATTCGGCCTGCCCAGATGCCGGCTGATCCAGTCCCCGGTCTTCGCCACTGCCATCAGGTCGACACCGGTTTCGATGCCAAGCCCCTGCAAGAGATAAACGACATCTTCGGTCGCGACATTGCCGCTTGCGCCCGGCGCGAAGGGGCAGCCGCCGAGCCCGGCCACGGAACTGTCGAAGACGATTATGCCTTCCTCAAGCGAGGCCAGCACATTGGCGACGCCCTGCCCATAGGTGTCATGGAAATGCATGGCGATTTTTTCGCGCGGGATGCGGGCGGATACCCGTTCGATGACCTTGCGGATCAGGCCGGCCGTGCCGACGCCGATCGTATCGCCGAGGGAGATTTCGTAACAACCCATGGCGACAAGCGCCTCGGCCATCGCGGCCACCTCGTCGGGTGCCACCGCGCCGTCATAGGGGCAGCCTGCGATGCAGGAGACGTAACCGCGCACAAGGATGTTTCTGCCAGCTGCTGCCTCCGCGACATCACGCAGGCGTTCAAGGCTTTCGGCGCGCGAGCAGCCGATATTATGCTGGCTGAAGCCTTCGGATGCGGAGACGAAAACGGCGATTTCCGTCACGCCTGCCTCAAGGGCGGCTTCGAAACCTTTCATATTGGGAACGAGCGCCGGATAGGCAGTGCCGGGTCGCTGTTGGAGACCCCGAAACACCGCCGCCGAATCCGCCATTTGCGGAACCTTTTTCGGCGACACGAAGGCGCCCGCCTCGACCGCCGCCAATCCCGCCGTGGCCAGCCGCTCAATCAGCTCGATCCTGATGGCGGTGGAAATCTCGGCGCTTTCGTTCTGCAGGCCGTCACGCGCGCCCACCTCGACGATCTTCACGCTGCGGGGCCAGTTCATCTCACGCGCCCTCCGGCTCGAAATCCACCAGCACCGCGCCGGCCGCGACCATATCGCCTTCGGCGCAATTGATGGCGGTGACGATGCCTTTCGCCGGCGCGCGGATCGTGTGCTCCATTTTCATCGCCTCCATCACCACCAGCGCCGCGCCGGCTTCAACCGCCGCTCCGTTCTCGCTCAGCAATGCGCGGATGACGCCGGGCATGGGCGCTTCCAGACCACCGGTATGCGTGGAGGAATCCGCAATATCGACGGGGTCCGGCTGGCTGATGCGATAGTGCTCGCCACCCAGAAAAAGCGCGTGGCTGTTACCTTCGGCAAAGAAATGGCCCTGCCTTTTCCCGTCGCCCACGGTCGCCTGTAATTCACCGTCGTCCGAGAGCTTGCCACAGGCGCTGATGGTCCGCTCGCCGATCTCCAGTAAAAAACCGTCCGCCTCATGCGAGACCCCGACCTCGTGCGGCTGGTGATCGAATATAAAATGCAGGTTCTCCCGCGCCGGTGCGTTGAGGCGAAAGGCGTGGGTGGTGTTCCATGGGCTATGGGGATCGGCCGGTGGTCGGGAATGGATATTGCCGGTTTTCCGCCGTGACAGCAGCAGGCCGAGCGCGGCCATGGCGATCCGGTTCTCATCCGTGGCGGCGGAGGCAAAAAGCGCCGCCTCGTTACGGGTTATGAAGCCTGTATCGAGATCGGTGGCGGCAAAGGCATCGAGCCCGGCAAGCCGCGTCAGGAAGGCGGCATTGCTGGTCACGCCGCAGATCGCCAGTTTTTCCAGCGCGAGCCGCAGCCGTCGCACGGCGGAGGGGCGGTCCGTGTCCCAGACGATCAGCTTGGCGATCATCGGATCGTAATGCACGGTGATGGCGTCGCCGGCACGAATGCCGCTGTCTATCCTGAGGTGAGGGCCTTCATCCGGAAAGACGAGATGGCTGACCGTGCCGATCGACGGCAGGAAATCATGCGCCGGGTCTTCGGCATAGATGCGGGCCTCGATGGCATGGCCATTGATGCGGAGATCGGCCCAGTCTTCCGGCAGCGCTTCGCCATTGGCGACACGGATCTGCCATTCGACCAGATCGAGGCCGGTAATATATTCCGTCACCGGATGTTCGACCTGAAGCCTGGTATTCATTTCCATGAAATAGAAATCGCCGGACGGGTCGAGCAGGAATTCCACCGTTCCCGCACCGCGATAATCGATGGCGCGGGCGGCGGCGACCGCTGCCTCATACATGCGTTGCCGAAGCCCGTCCGGCAGGCCGGGGGCGGGGGCCTCCTCTATCACCTTCTGGTGCCGCCGCTGGATCGAGCAGTCGCGCTCGAAAAGCGAAACGCAGGTGCCATGGCCATCGGCAAAGACCTGCACTTCCACATGGCGTGGCCGCTCCAGATATTTTTCGATCAGCATGCGGTCATTGCCGAAGGCGGCCAGCGCTTCGCGTTTGGCGCCGGCAAGCTCCGCCGCAAAGTCGCGCTTCTGCCGGACGACACGCATGCCCTTGCCGCCGCCGCCGGCAGACGCCTTGAGCAGCACCGGATAACCGATCTTGTCGGCCTCGCTTGCCAGCCGTTTCTCCGCCTGTTCATCGCCGTGATAACCCGGCACGACGGGAACGCCAGCCTTCGCCATCAGCGCCTTCGCCTCGCTCTTTCCGCCCATGGCGCGGATTGCTTGTGGCGGCGGGCCGATGAAAACGAACCCTGCGGCGGCACAGGCCTCGGCAAATCCGGCATTTTCGGAGAGAAAGCCGTAACCCGGATGGATCGCTTCCGCGCCGCTTGCCCTGGCAGCGGCGATGATTTTTTCGCCATCGAGATAGGAGGCGCGCGCCGGTGCCGGGCCGATGGCAATGGCCTCATCGGCCAACGCCACATGCATGGAATTGCGGTCGGCCTCCGAATAGATCGCGACGGTGCGGATGCCCATTCTGGCGGCGGTGCGGATGATGCGGCAGGCGATTTCGCCGCGATTGGCGATCAGTATTTTCGAGAACATGGTCGCCTCACATCCTGAACAGGCCAAAATGGGTGGGTTCTATCGGCGCGTTGAGCGCGGCGGAAAGCCCGAGGCCGAGTACCAGACGGGTATCCTTCGGGTCGATGATGCCGTCGTCCCAGAGTCTCGCGCTGGCATAATAGGGGTGGCCTTCCCGTTCGTATTTTTCCCGGATCGGCTGCTTGAATGCCTCTTCGCCTTCCTTCGACCAGTGGCGGCCGTCGGCCTCGATGCCGTCGCGGCGGATCTGCGCAAGAACCGAGGCGGCCTGTTCGCCGCCCATCACGGAAATGCGGGCATTCGGCCACATCCACAGGAAGCGCGGTGAGTAGGCGCGGCCGCACATGCCGTAATTGCCCGCCCCGAAAGAGCCGCCGATGATGACGGTGAATTTCGGCACTTTTGCCGATGCGACAGCGGTAACGAGCTTGGCACCATCCTTGGCGATGCCACCCGCCTCATAGGCCTTGCCGACCATGAAGCCCGTAATGTTCTGCAGGAAGACCAGGGGAATGCCGCGCTGGCAGCAGAGTTCGATAAAATGCGCGCCTTTGAGCGCCGATTCCGAAAACAGGATGCCGTTATTGGCGATGATGCCGACGGGATAACCGTGGATATGGGCAAAACCGCAGACCAGCGTCGTGCCGTAAAGCGCCTTGAACTCATCGAATTCGGAACCATCCACCAGACGGGCGATGATCTCACGCACCTCGAAGGGTTTGCGCGTGTCGGCGGGAACGATGCCGTAAAGCTCGTCGGGCGGGTAAAGCGGTTCTGCCGGTTCGCGGATATCCAGCTGCACCTGTTTGCGGCGGTTCAGCGTGGAGACGATCCGCCGGGTCAGCGCCAGTGCGTGGCGGTCGTCGCGGGCATAATGATCGGTAACGCCGGATTGGCGGGAATGCACATCCGCGCCGCCGAGATCCTCCGCGCTCACCACCTCGCCGGTCGCTGCCTTCACCAGCGGTGGGCCACCGAGAAAGATCGTGCCCTGATTTTTGACGATGACGGACTGGTCGCTCATGGCCGGCACATAGGCCCCGCCCGCCGTGCAGCTGCCCATCACCACGGCGATCTGGGCAATGCCCGCTGCCGACATATTGGCCTGATTGTAAAAGATGCGGCCGAAATGATCCCGGTCCGGAAACACCTCATCCTGATTGGGCAGGTTCGCGCCGCCGGAATCCACGAGGTAAATGCAGGGCAGGCGGTTCTCCGTGGCGATCTCCTGCGCACGCAGATGCTTCTTCACCGTCAGCGGATAATAGGTTCCGCCCTTCACCGTCGCATCATTGGCGACGATCACGCACTCGCGGCCCGAGACCCGGCCGATGCCGGTGACGATGCCAGCGGCGGGAACGGGTTCGTCATAGACCTCGTAAGCCGCAAATTGCGAAAATTCGAGAAACGGACTGCCGGGATCGAGAAGGCCTTCGATGCGATCGCGCGCCAGCAATTTGCCGCGGGAAAGATGCCGTTCGCGGGCCTTTTCGCCGCCGCCTCTGGAGATTTTTTCGACGTGCTGCCGCAGGTCATCCACCAGATCCGACATGAATTCCACATTGGCGGCAAAGGTTGGATCGCGGTTCAGACTGGATGTAAGCTTCATCGCGTGTCCTCACCCGTTGCCCTTGACCAGTTCGCGGCCGATCAGCATCCGGCGGATTTCGCTGGTGCCTGCGCCGATTTCATAAAGCTTGGCGTCGCGCAGCAGCCGTCCGGCCGGGCTTTCATTGACGTAGCCGGAGCCGCCAAGAAGCTGGATCGCATCCAGCGCCACCTGTGTCGCCCGTTCGGCGGCAAACAAAATCGCGCCGGCCGCGTCCTGCCTCGTGATACGGCCATTGTCGCAGGCCCGCGCCACGGCATAGACATAGGCGCGCGACGCATTCATGGCCGAATAGATATCGGCAAGCTTGCCCTGCACCAGCTGGAATTCGCCGATTGGCTTGCCGAACTGCTTGCGCTCGCGGGCATAGGGCAAAACCAGATCGATTGCCGCCTGCATGATGCCGACAGGGCCTGCGGCCAGCACGGCACGCTCGTAATCCAGCCCGCTCATCAGCACCGTCACGCCATCGTTGAGACGTCCGAGAATGTTTTCCTCCGGCACCTCGCAATCCTCGAACACCAGTTCCGAGGTGGGCGAGCCGCGCATGCCGAGCTTGTCGAGTTTCTGGGCCGGGCGAAACCCCTTGAAGCCCTTTTCGATCAGAAAGGCGGTGATACCGCGTGGGCCGGCGGAGGGATCGGTCTTGGCATAGACCACCAGCGTATCGGCCTCGTGGCCATTGGTGATCCACATCTTCGCGCCGTTCAGCACATAGCGGTCGCCCCTGCGTTCCGCTTTCAGCCGCATCGACACGACATCCGAACCGGCTTCCGTCTCGCTCATGGCGAGCGAGCCGACATGTTCGCCCGAGATGAGCTTTGGCAGATATCTGCTTTTCTGTTCTTGCGTTCCCCAGCGATAAATCTGGTTGATGCAGAGATTGGAATGCGCGCCATAGGAAAGGCCGATGGATGCCGAAGCCCGGCTCATCTCCTCCATCGCCACGCAATGGGCGAGATAACCCATGTCGGCACCGCCGAATTCCTCCGATACGGTGATGCCGTGCAGGCCGAGCTGGCCCATTTCCGGCCAGAGCTTGCGTGGGAACCGGTCGTCGCGGTCGATTTCGGCGGCCAGCGGGGCAATTTTATCGTCGGCGAATGCTCTTGCGCTGTCGCGCAATGCTGCGATTTCCGGGCCGAGATCGGCATCGAAAATGGCGGCGAGGTTCAAACTCATCGCGTCTCCTCCTCCGGACGGCATTCAGCTACCGTCCCTTTCGTCAGCAGCCGGCGCCTCCTCCGCGCCGGCAACCTGTGATTATTATGGCGCGTCACCTCCGGTGAAGGCGGCGGAACGGCGCACGAATGTCTTGATGGCGAAATTGGACTGGATGCGCGACACGCCGGGAACCGTGGTCAGAAAATCCAGAAGCTCCTGATAATGCGGCAAATCCCGAACCATGGCGTGGATCAGGTAATCGGAACTGCCGCTGGTCTGGTAACCGCCCACCACTTCGGGAATGGAGGCGACATGGTGCTCGAAGGTCGTCAGCGCTTCCTTGATCTGCCGTTCCAGCGTGACGGAGATGAAGACGCCCATATTGCCGAGCAGCCGGTTCTCATCGAACACGGCGGTATAACCGCGAATGATGCCTTCCTCTTCCAGCTTGCGCACACGCCGCAGCGTCGGCGTGAAGGAGAGGCCGATGCGGGCCGCGAGATCGCGCCAGCTCACCCGCCCGTCATCACCGAGCACATGCAGAATCTTCCGGTCGAAACTGTCGAGCTCAATCATGGATCATTTGCTCTATGATATGACTATTTGTTGGATCAAAGATATCGCCAATCAAAAAACTGTCAATCAAAATAGCTTTGAAATGAATTCGAGATAGTGATAGCGTTCACATCAGTCGCGGTCTGGAGGAGATCGCGGCGATGGTCGTTTTCTCAAGCGGGAGGGCGACCAAAGGGAGGTGAATTTGGCTGTGCATGACCCTGTCGTGATCGTCGGGGCTGCCCGTACTGCTATGGGTGGGTTCCAGGGCGAATTCAAATCGGTGGCCGCGCCCGATCTCGGGGCGGCGGCGATCCGTGCAGCCGTCGAAAGGGCCGAGGTTCCGTTTTCCGACATCAACGATGTGCTGATGGGCTGTGTGCTCACAGCCGGACAGGGGCAAGCTCCGGCCAGGCAGGCGGCCATTGCCGCCGGCATTTCCAATTCGATCGGTGCGACAACCGTCAACAAGATGTGCGGCTCGGGCATGAAGGCGATCATGCTGGCGCACGACCAGATTGCAGCGGGAAGCTCTTCCATCGTGCTTGCGGGCGGCATGGAAAGCATGAGCAATGCGCCCTATCTGCTGGACCGCGCCCGCAACGGCTATCGTCTCGGCCACGGCAAGCTCACGGATCACATGTTTCTCGACGGCCTCGAAGACGCCTATGACAAGGGGCGGCTGATGGGCACTTTCGCGGAGGATTGCGCTGAAGCCTACCAATTTACCCGTGCCATGCAGGATGATTTTGCACTCGCCTCACTGGAACGGGCGCGACGCGCCATAACAGAAGGTGCCTTCGAGGCGGAAATCACGCCCGTCGGCGATATTTCCGTAGACGAGCAGCCGGGCGAGGCGAAGCCGGAAAAAATACCACAGCTGAAGCCCGCCTTTCGCGATGGCGGAACGGTGACGGCGGCCAATTCCAGTTCCATTTCCGATGGTGCGGCCGCTCTCGTTCTCATGCGCCGCTCCGAAGCGGAAAAGCGCGGCCTTTCACCACTGGCAACCATTATCGGTCAGGCCTCCCATGCGGATGCACCCGCCGGATATCCAACGGCTCCCATCGGCGCGATAAAGAAGCTGTTCGATAAGACCGGCTGGGCGGCGAAGGATGTCGATCTGTTCGAAATCAACGAGGCCTTTGCGGTCGTGGCCATGGCGGCGATGCGCGATCTCGATCTGCCGCATGAGAAGGTGAATGTGCATGGCGGCGCCTGCGCGCTTGGCCATCCGATCGGCGCTTCCGGCGCAAGGATCGTCGTCACATTGCTGGCCGCCCTGCAACGTCATGGGCTGAAACGCGGCGTGGCCGCCGTCTGCATCGGCGGCGGCGAAGCAACCGCGCTCGGCATCGAGCGGCATTAAGGGGAGGCGGCGATGATCCTGAACGAAGCCCAGCAGCAGATCAGGGACATGGCCCGTGATTTCGCCCGGGAAAGGCTCGCCCCCGGCGCTGCTGCGCGTGACCGGGAAAGCCGGTTCCCGAAAGACGAATTGAAGGAAATGGGCGAACTCGGTTTCCTCGGCATGCTGGTTTCCGAGGACTATGGCGGGTCGGAAACCGGTGCCGTTGCTTATGCCCTGGCGCTGGAGGAAATCGCCGCCGGTGACGGCGCCTGTTCCACCATCATGAGCGTGCATAATTCGGTCGGCTGCGTGCCGATCCTGAAATTCGGCACCGAAGACCAGAAGCAACGCTTCCTGCCGAAACTGGCCTCCGGCGAATGGATCGGCGGTTTTGCGCTGACAGAACCGCAGGCCGGTTCCGATGCCTCCAATCTCAAGACCCGGGCGCGGCGGGATGGCGACCGCTATATTCTCGACGGCGCGAAGCAGTTCATCACTTCAGGCAAGAACGGTGATGTCGTCATCGTTTTCGCCGTTACCGATGCGGCGGCGGGCAAGAAGGGCATTAGCGCTTTCATCGTGCCGACGGATACGCCCGGTTACGAGGTCATAAGGGTCGAGGAAAAACTTGGTCTGCATTCGTCCGATACCTGCCAGATCGCCTTTACCGACATGGCCGTTCCAGCCGAACTGCGGCTTGGCGAAGAGGGGCAGGGTTATCGTATCGCGCTTGCCAATCTGGAAGGTGGCCGCATCGGCATCGCCGCGCAGGCCGTCGGCATGGCACAGGCCGCTTTCGAGGTGGCACGGGATTATGCCCGCGAGCGCAAGGCTTTCGGTCAGGCAATCATCGAACATCAGGCGGTAGCGTTCCGGCTGGCGGATATGGCGACGCGCATTGAGGCGGCGCGGCAACTGGTGCTGCATGCGGCGGCGTTGAAGGAGGCGGGCGAGCCCTGTCTTTCGCAGGCCTCGATGGCCAAGCTCTTTGCGTCCGAAATGGCCGAGCGCGTCTGCTCGGACGCCATCCAGATTCACGGCGGTTACGGCTACATGGCGGATTATCCGGTGGAGCGGATCTATCGCGATGTGCGCATCTGCCAGATTTACGAGGGAACCAGCGATGTCCAGCGGATGGTGATCGCGCGGAACCTTTGAGAGTTGTTTCACGGTCTGGAGGAGATCGTGACGGGAGGAGTAGAATGGATATAACCGAAACGCCACATCTCAGCCTGCATGTTCCGGAACCTGCGGTGCGGCCCGGCGGGGAGCCGGATTTCTCCAATGTGAAGATACCCAAGGCCGGCTCCGTGCCACGCCCCGATGTGGATGCAGCGCCGGAAAGCATGCGCGATCTCGCCTATTCGATCATCCGCGTGCTCAACCATCAGGGCGAAGCCGTCGGGCCATGGGCGGGGCTGCTTTCGGATGAGGATTTGCTGGTTGGCCTCAAGAACATGATGCGGCTTCGGGCTTTCGATGCCCGCATGTTGATGGCGCAGCGGCAGGGCAAGACCTCGTTTTACATGCAGCATCTGGGGGAGGAGGCTGTCAGTTGCGCCTTCCGCAAGGCGCTTTCCAAAGGCGATATGAATTTCCCGACCTACCGGCAGGCAGGTCTTTTGATCGCCGATGATTATCCGCTCGTCACCATGATGAACCAGATCTATTCCAACGAGCTCGACCCGCTGCATGGGCGGCAATTGCCGGTGCTTTATTCCTCGAAGGAACATGGCTTCTTCACCGTCTCCGGCAACCTTGCCACGCAATATGTGCAGGCGGTCGGCTGGGCGATGGCCTCGGCCATCAAGGGCGATACGAAGATCGCGGCCGCCTGGATCGGCGACGGTTCGACGGCGGAGTCGGATTTTCACTCGGCGATGGTCTTTGCCTCCACCTACAAGGCGCCGGTCGTTCTTAATATCGTCAACAACCAATGGGCCATTTCCACCTTTCAGGGCATTGCGCGTGGTGGTTCCGGCACCTTTGCGGCACGCGGCCTTGGTTTCGGCATTCCGGCGCTTCGGGTCGATGGCAATGATTATCTCGCCGTTTATGCCGTGGCCCGCTGGGCGGTGGAGCGGGCGCGCCGCAATCTCGGGCCGACACTGATCGAATATGTCACCTACCGTGTCGGCGCCCATTCCACCTCGGATGATCCGAGCGCTTACCGGCCCAAGACCGAGTCCGAGGCATGGCCTTTGGGTGATCCGGTCCTGAGGCTCAAGAAACACCTCATCCTGCGCGGCGTCTGGTCGGAGGAACGGCACCGGCAGGCGGAGGCGGAAATTGCTGACGAGGTGCTGGAAGCGCAACGCGAGGCGGAAAGCCACGGCACGCTGCATGAGGGTGGCAAACCGCCGAAAAAGGATATTTTCGAGGGCGTTTACGCCGAGATGCCGCCGCATCTCGCCCGCCAGCGCCAGAAGGCAGGGTGGTAAGACATGACAAGAATGACGATGATCGAAGCCGTCCGCAGCGCCATGGATGTCTCCATGGAACGCAGCGACGATGTCGTGGTGTTCGGCGAGGACGTGGGTTATTTCGGCGGCGTCTTCCGTGCCACCCAGGGGCTGCAGGGGAAATATGGCAAGACCCGCTGTTTCGACGCGCCGATCAGTGAATCCGGCATTGTCGGCACGGCCATCGGCATGGCCGCTTATGGGCTGCGCCCCTGTGTCGAAATCCAGTTCGCCGATTATATGTATCCCGCTTATGACCAGATCACCCAGGAAGCAGCGCGCATCCGTTATCGCTCCAACGGCGATTTCACCTGCCCTATCGTGCTCAGAATGCCGACCGGCGGTGGCATTTTCGGGGGGCAGACGCATAGCCAGAGCCCGGAGGCGCTTTTTACCCATGTCTGTGGGCTGAAAGTGGTGGTCCCCTCCAACCCCTATGATGCCAAGGGGCTGCTGATCGCCTCCATCGAAGACCCGGATCCCGTGATGTTCCTGGAGCCGAAGCGGCTTTATAACGGCCCCTTCGACGGCCATCACGACCGGCCGGTCACGCCCTGGTCCAAACACGAGATGGGCGAGGTGCCGGAAGGGCACTACACCATCCCCATCGGCAAGGCTGAAATCCGCCGCCCCGGAAACGATGTCACCGTCATCGCTTATGGCACCATGGTGCATGTGGCGCTGGCTGCGGCGGAAGAGACCGGCGTGGACGCCGAGATCATCGACCTGCGCAGCCTGCTGCCGCTCGATCTCGATACCATCGTGAAGTCCGTCTCCAAGACCGGCCGTTGTGTCATGGTGCACGAGGCGACACTGACCTCCGGCTTCGGGGCGGAAGTCGTGTCGCTGGTGCAGGAACATTGTTTTTATCACCTCGAGGCTCCCGTCGTCCGCGTCGCGGGTTGGGATACGCCTTATCCCCATGCGCAGGAATGGGACTATTTTCCGGGACCCGCCCGCGTCGGGCGTGCCCTTGTCGAAGTCATGGAGGCCTGATCATGGCGGAATATGTTCTTACCATGCCTGATGTCGGTGAAGGTGTGGCGGAAGCCGAACTGGTGGAATGGAATGTCAAACCGGGCGATATCGTCCACGAGGACATGGTGCTCGCCGCGGTGATGACGGACAAGGCGACGGTGGAAATCCCCTCGCCGGTGGCGGGCGTCGTCACCTGGCTGGCCGTGACGGTAGGAAACACGGTGCCGGTCAAAGCACCGCTGGTTCGTATCGAAACCGATGCCGCTGCCGCCGCCGTCGTTCTCAATGGCAGCGTGCCGGCGGCGGAAGCCCCTACCCAGATGCCGGAAGCGGAAGCGCCCGCCGACATGACGGACACGCCGCCACCTGTTGAAACCCAGCCGCCGGCGCGCCCGGCCGGGAAGGCCCCGCCGACGCCCGCAGCGGAGCTGCACCACAAACCGCTGGCATCCCCCGCCGTCCGCCAGCGCGCCGATGATCTTGATATTGATCTCACCAAGGTCAAGGGGACCGGGCCGGACGGCCATGTCACCCATGCGGATCTCGACGGGTTTTTAACCGTGCGGGGCCGGCCCGAACGTCCCGAGACTATCGTGTCCCACGATAGCGCGGTCGAGGAAGTGAAGGTAACGGGGCTGCGGCGCAAGATCGCCGAGAAGATGGTGCTTTCCGCTTCCCGGATTCCCCACATCACCTATGTCGAGGAAATCGACGTGACGGATCTGGAGGATCTGCGCGCGACGATGAACGGCAACCGCCGTTCCGGACAGCCGAAGCTGACGATCCTGCCGTTTTTGATGCGGGCGCTGGTGAAAGCCGTGGCCGATCATCCCGGCATGAATGCCACCTTCGATGACGACAAGGGCATCGTCAGCCACTATGAAGCGGTTCATATCGGCATCGCCACGCAAACGCCGGCGGGCCTGACGGTTCCGGTCGTGCGCCACACGGAAACGCTCGGTCTCTGGGACTGTGCGGAGGAGGTTGCGCGCGTCGCGGAAGCCGCCCGCACCGGCACAGCCCATAGGGAAGAATTGATGGGCTCCACCATCACCATCAGTTCGCTGGGCGCTTTGGGCGGTGTCGTTTCGACGCCGATCATCAACCATCCGGAGGTGGCGATCATCGGTGTCAACAAGATCGTGACGCGGCCGGTCTGGGACGGCACGCGTTTCGTGCCGCGCAAGATGATGAACCTGTCGTCGAGCTTCGACCACCGGGTCGTCGATGGCTGGGATGCGGCGGTCTTCATTCAGGCCGTCAAGGCGTTGCTGGAGAAGCCGGCGCTGATTTTCATCGAGTGAGAGGCCGTTCTTGATCGATGCGCTTAATGCCCTCATTCCCGTGACAAACACAGGAATGGGGGAGGTGGAGCATCGAGCGGATGATGGTCGTTTTCGACCTTCATGGAACTGTTTCGCTGTCGGTATAGGCTTGCGTTCGTCATCTTCGGGTATAGAAGAGAAGAACGAGAAGCATGTTTTCTCATCATGATCATAGTGGCGGACGAGGGCGCTCCGGTGCCCGGCGGTCCGCTGTCCGCCGGCAACCGAATGAAGAAGGTCCTCCCATGCGCACTCCCAAACCCGTTGTCCTGACTATTCTCGATGGCTGGGGGCTGAGTGAGGATACATCCAGCAATGCGCCGGTGCTGGCGAACACGCCCACCATGGACCGGCTTTTCGCCACCTGCCCGAATGCGAGGCTGACCACATTCGGCCCGAAAGTCGGTCTGCCCACCGGGCAGATGGGCAATTCCGAAGTCGGCCACACCAATATCGGCGCCGGCCGCATCGTCGCGATGGATCTCGGCCAGATCGATCTGGCAATCGAGGATGGCAGCTTTTTCCGCAATGCCGCGATGCTCGATTTCGCTGCCAAGGTAAAGGCTGCGGGCGGCGTGGCGCATCTGATGTGTGTCGTGTCCGATGGCGGCGTCCATGGCCATATTCTTCACGGCCAGGCGGCGGTGAGGCTGATGATCAGCCATGGGCTGAAAATTATCGTGCATGCCATCACCGATGGCCGTGATGTCGCGCCGCAATCGGCTGAAGATTTTGTGGCGGCACTGGTGGCAAGCCTGCCGCAGGGGGCAAGCATCGGCACGGTGATCGGCCGTTATTATGCGATGGACCGCGACAATCGCTGGGAGCGTGTCGAGAAAGCCTATGATGCCATGGTTCTGGCGAAAGGCGAACACGCGCGGGATGCGGTGAGTGCCGTTGCGCAGAGCTATAAAAACAACGTCACCGATGAATTCATCCTGCCGACGGTGATCGATGGTTATGAAGGGTTCAAGGCCGGTGATGGGCTGTTCTGCCTGAATTTCCGCGCCGACCGTGCGCGTGAAATCCTGCTCGCCATCGGCGCGAATGATTTTGACGGTTTTGCGCGTGAAAAGCCCGTCCTTTCGGCGCTGCTGGGCATGGTGGAATATTCCACTCGCCACAATGATTTCATGACAACGGCTTACCCCAAGCGCGATATCGTCAATACGCTCGGCGCCTGGGTGGCGAAGCAGGGGCTCACGCAGTTCCGCCTCGCCGAAACGGAAAAATATCCGCATGTCACCTTCTTCCTGAATGGTGGCAAGGAAGAGCCGGAAGTGGGTGAAGACCGCTTCATGCCGAAATCGCCAAAGGTCGCGACCTATGACCTGCAGCCGGAAATGAGCGCTGCCGAGGTCACGGAAAAATTCGTCGAGGTGATCGGCAAGGGTTATGACCTGATCGTCACCAATTACGCCAATCCTGACATGGTCGGCCATACTGGCGATCTGCAGGCGGCGATCAAGGCCTGCGAAGCCGTGGATCGCGGGCTTGCTGCGGTCGTTGCCGCTCTGGAGAAAGTGGGCGGCGCGATGCTGGTGATTGCCGACCACGGCAATTGCGAAACCATGGTCGACCCCGTCACCGGCGGCCCGCACACGGCCCACACGACCAACCCGGTACCGGTCATCCTGTTTGGTGGCCCGGAAGGCGCAAAGGTGCATGACGGCATTCTCGCCGATGTGGCGCCCACCCTGCTGCAATTGATGAATGTGCCGTTGCCCCCGGAAATGACGGGCAAGAGCCTGATCGACCTGTAATCAAACGCGGTCGCGCGGATGTTTTGCCCGCGCGACCGTTCGTTTTGTCCATCGAGCAAGCGTCGGCGTTATGGCTCTTTTGCGTAGAGCCGGTCGTGAACGAGCATGCCGGCGATCATGGCGCAGACGAAGAGGATGACGGGCATAAGCCCTAGGGCGAAAGCCGAGAGTGCCGGGCCGGGGCAGAAACCGGCAAGCCCCCAGCCCAGGCCGAAAATCGCCGAACCGACGATGAGCGGCCGGTCGATGCGGGTTTTCGCGGGCAGGCTGAAATCTTCGGCGAGGATCGGTCTGGTTAGCAAACGGCTGAGCAGGACGCCCGGCACGGCCACCATGATCGCGCCGCCGAGAACGAAGATCAGGCTCGGATCCCAATGGCCGCTCGCCACATCGAGAAAACCTGAAACGCGGGCCGGATCGACCATGCCGGAGAGCGAGAGGCCGAAGCCGAACAGCGCCCCGGCGGCGAGCGCCAGGATAAGGCGCGCCATGACCGGATGTTTCATGACAGGGCTCCCATTATCGTTGCGGCACAAATGCCGGTGATCAGGAAGGTCGCCGTGGCGGCGATCGAGCGGTGGGAAAATCGCGCCAGCCCCATGATGCCGTGACCGGATGTGCAACCGGAGCCCATGCGTGTGCCGAAACCCACCAATAGCCCGGCAATGACGACCAGCGGCCATGACGTTGCCATGGTGACGGCGGGAAGCCGGCCGAAGGCGACGGCATAAAGGTAAGGTCCGGCCAGCAAGCCGACCACGAAAGCGAGATCGGCCAGGCGCCGCTCCCTGCCGAGCGCCTTGCCCAGAATGCCGCTGATGCCGGCGATGCGGCCGTTGAACAGGAACAGCAGAATGCTGGCGAGACCGAGCAGCATGCCGCCGAAAAGAGAAGGCCAGTAGAGCGTCATGGGTTTTCCTCCGGCGCGCAGAAAATGGCATAAAGAGCCTCTATCAGCCGCGCCGCCTTGTCTTCCGCCAGCCGGTAGAAGATTTGTTTGGCCTCGCGCCGCGTTTCGACGACGCCGGCTTCCCGCAACACACCGAGTTGCTGGGAGAGCGTCGGCTGGCGGATATCCAGCTTGGCTTCCAATTCGCCGACGGAAAATTCCCCCTGCGCCAGCGTGCAGGCGAGCATCAGCCGGGCGGGATGGGCCAGCGTCTTTAAAAGTATAGCAACTTCGACGGCGCGCTCTTCCATGGCGGGAAGGGGAATTTCGCTGACATGCGGTGCTTTTTCCAGCGTGTTCTCCCTCACCATATGCTGCCCTCCAGCACATCGAGCGGGAATTTCAGATAGCGCTTGCCGTTCGCCTCCGGCTCCGGCAGGCGGCCGCCGCGAATATTGACCTGCAGGGCGTGGAGAATGAGCTTCGGCATGGGCAGTGTGCGATCCCGCGCTTCCCTGAGACGGATGAAGCCCTCCTCCGTCATGCCGGCCAGATGCGGATTGCTGCGCTTTTGTTCGCCCACCGTGCTTTCCCATTTCGGGGCGCGGCCGCCGGGCTGATAATCATGGCCGGTGAAAAGCCGTGTATCGTCGGGAAGGGCGAGAATGTCCTGAAGCGATGCCCAAAGCTCTCTGGCGCTGCCACCCGGGAAATCGGCGCGAGCGGTGCCGGAGTCCGGCATGAAAAGCGTATCGTGCACAAAGGCGGCATCACCCACCACATAGGTCACGGAAGCCAGCGTATGGCCGGGTGAAAACAGCACGCGGGCCTCCAGCGAACCGATGCTGAACCGATCGCCGGCCTCGAACAACCGGTCCCATTGCGAACCGTCGGTCTCAAGATCAGGCCAATTGTATTTTTCCTGCCAGAGCTTCTGCACGCCCGTGACCCTGGCGCCGATGGCCGTCTTTGCGCCGGTCTTCTGCTTCAGATAATGGGCAGCGGAAAAATGGTCGGCATGGGGATGGGTATCGAGTATCCATTCCACCGAAAGCCCCCGGCTCTTCACATAATCCAGAATGGCATCGGCATTCATCGTTCCGGTCGCGCCGGATTTTTCATCGAAATCATAAACCGGATCGATGATGGCGCAGCCGCCGGTCGCGGGGTCGGAAACGACATATTGCACGCTCCAGGTGCGTGGATCGAAGAATGCCTTGACGTGTGGCACGGCTGCGGCCCGCCGTGCCAGCCAGCGCGTGGCGCCGGAAAGGTCAAAACCATGTGTCTTGCCGAAAGCCTCGATATCCTCCGACTGCACGCGCCCGTCGAGCGCTTCGCCGAGAACATAAAGCGTCAATGCCCGGGTGCCGCCCTTGCAATGAGCGAAAACGGGACCTTTGGCCTCGGCCATCTTCTGCTGAAAGGCGCGGATATCGGCCTCGGTGATGGTGGGGCCACTGACCGGGATGAAGCCGTAATCCATATCGGCAGCGCCGGCGGCGCTTTTTTCCTGCGCATTGCCCGGTTGGTCGGGCTCTTCGCCATCGGGTCGGGCATTGATGATGCTTTTAAAGCCCTGAGCGGAGAGCGATGGGAAATCGGCAATCGCCGGCTGGCCCGCGACTGTCAGATGCTCGTTGATCTTCACGGCATTCATCAGCATCTCCTGTTGTTATAAATTAATATATAATATTATATAATGTATATTTTTCCCGCAAGGGGTGGAGAGCGTCTTTGTGCCAAATGGCCCTCTACCTGGCACGCAAAGACGCCTTGTGCCCGAAACTATTCTGGCACAAGGCGTTTTCCCGGAAGCCGGCGCGAATTCCGGCGTGCTTCAGACGGCCAGCCTGCGGCGGGTGGCCTTCCAGCCAAGACAGATTGCCGCAATAAGCAGGACCGTCTGGGCGACGACGAAGGGCGGTTCGTTACCGTTCGGGGCAAGGTTGTTGAGGGTTTCGACCTTGAGGAAGGCCTGAACGATCAGCACGAACATGTTGAGATAAAGGCTTATCGTGGCGGTGATCGTATAAATGATGCGCGCCCTGCCGTTGAGGCCATATCCGTAAAGCGCGACCAGCGCGATCGCCAGAACGAGGGTCGAGATGATGCCGACGCCAAGTGCCGGGGTGAAATTCCCGATGGGAAACAGGAAGCCGGTGAGTGTGGTGGCGAGCGTGGTGACGAGAAAAACCGCCATCATGCGCGGCATCCACCGCCCCACCGCATAAGCGGGCAGGGCGATCAGTCCGGTGGCAATGCCGATGAAGCTTAAGGCCACATGCAGTGCCGTGAATTGGGGAATGGTCAGTCCAAGGATCATGATACGTCCCTCTATTCGGTTTTGCCTGCACGATACCGGCTGGCGGCAAGTGCATGCGACAGATTGGGCCTCAACGCCGCGCGCGCTGCAAGGAAATTTTCGAGATCGGCCGTATCCGGCAGGGAAGGAATGGTCAGCGTCTCGCCAAGATCGAGACCGGCAAGGGCCGCGTCCACCATCTCGTGAACATCCATGACCATAGCCGCCGGAATGGCCTCGAGCCTTTCCTCTTCCCAGATTGCCGTGCGGGTGATGCCGGGCAGGACGGCCTGAACCCGCACGCCGGAAGGCGAAAGTTGCGCCTGCAGCGCCTCGGTGAAGGCGAGCACGAAGGCCTTTGTGGCCGGATAGACGGCGGTAAACGCCGCCGGCATCAGTGCCGTGACCGAGGTGATGTTGATGATCGTACCTTTGCCTTCGGCGGCAAGGCGGGGCGCTATGGCCGCCGCAAGCCGGGTGACGGCAAGAATGTTGAGGTTGATCATCGTCGTCACATAGGCCGGGTCCAGCGCCGTGATCCCACCTTCCCCGGCAATGCCGGCGTTGTTGACAAGGCCGGTGATGTGCCGGTCGTCGCGCAGCCGGGCCTCGACCTTTTCGAGGTCCTCCGCCCTGGAAAGATCGGCACTGAGAACCTCGACAGCGATGCCGTGGTCCTTTTCCAACTGCGCTGCCAATGCCTTCAGCTTCTCGGCGCGCCGCGCCACGAGGATGAGATCGTGGCCGCGTCTTGCGAGGCGTTCGGCATAAACGGCACCGATACCATCGGATGCGCCGGTGATGAGAAACGTATTCTGTGCCATGTTCATGTCTCCGCTATTTCTTGGTTTCAGGCGTTGATGAAGGTGAGGAGGTCAGCGTTGAACCGGTCCTGATGGGTCTGCGTCAGGCCATGGTCGGCGCCCTCGTAGATTTTGAGGACGGCGTGTTTGACGATCTTGACCGTGGAGAGCGCTGAAGCGCCGACCGGCACGATCTGGTCGTCATCGCCATGCAGCACCAGCGTCGGCTTGTCGAAGGCCTTCAGGTCCTGGTGAAAATCGCTTTCCGAGAAGGCGCGAATGCTGTCGAGCTGGCCCTTGAGGCCGCCCATCATGCCCTCCCGCCAGAATTCCTCACGAATGCCTTCCGAAATCACCGCACCTTCGCGGTTGTAGCCGTAGAAGGGAATGGTCAGATCCTTGAAGAACTGGCTGCGATTGTCGTAGGTGCCCTTGCGGATGCCATCGAAGACATCGATCGGCAGGCCGATTGTATTGCTTTCCGTCTTCAGCATCAGCGGTGGCACCGCGCCGATGAGGGCGATCTTGGCAACGCGGGCCGTGCCGTGGCGGCCAACATAACGGGTGACTTCGCCACCGCCGGTGGAATGGCCGACCAGAATAATGTCGTGAAGATCGAGCTGTTCGATCAGCTCTGCCAGGTCGTCGGCATATTGATCCATGGTATTGTTGTGCCAGACCTGATCGGAGCGGCCATGGCTGCGGCGATCATGGGCGATGGTGCGGAAACCGTGATTGGCGAAGAACACCATCTGCGCATCCCAGGTATCGGCGCTGAGCGGCCAGCCATGGGAAAAGATGATGGGCTGGCCGTCCTTCGGGCCCCAGTCCTTGTAGAAGATATGTGTTCCGTCTCTGGTGGTGATCGTTGTCATGGCTCTCTCTCCTGTTGCAGGGAGCTTGCTTGCGTCCCGTGGGAATAGAGATACTCTGGAGGCAGCCGGGGCTGGATTGGCGCTTCTGACAGAAAACGAGCCAAAACTGACAAAACAGGGGAATGGGCATGGCGGGTGTAACGGGAAGTGCGCTGGAAGTCGGTCTGGTTCTCTACCGGGACTGTCAGGTGGCCATGGTGCATGGCATTACCGATCTTTTCGCCATCGCATCGGTATTTTCGCAGGATCGGGGCGGGCCGAAATTGCGGGTCAGTCACTGGAGCATGGGCGAGGGCGGTGAATTCTCCCGCTGTCATGATACCGATCCAGGTCCGGGGCAGCCCGATATCTTCGTTGTGCCCGGCCGTTTGACCGGACCCGCCGAAATCGAGGAGGCCGAGCCTTATGCCCGCTGGCTGCTGGACCGGCATGCGCAGGGCGCGACGCTGGCCGCCAGTTGCGGCGGCTCCTTCATGATCGCCGCGACCGGGCTTCTGGCCACCCGCCCAGCCACGACCCACTGGCTATTTGCCGAACGGTTTCGCGAGCGTTTTCCCGATGTGCGGCTGGAAATAGACAAGATCGTCATCGAAGACGGCGACATCATCACCGCCGGCGGGCTGATGGCATGGACGGATCTTGGCCTGCGCATCGTCGACCGGCTGCTCGGCCCTTCGGTGATGATCGAGACTGGCAAATTCCTGCTGATCGACCCTTCCGGGCGGGAGCAGCGTCACTATAGCAGTTTCGCACCGAGGCTGACGCATGGCGACGAGCCGATCCTGAAAGTGCAGCACTGGTTGCAGGCACGTGCCGGGCGCGCGACGAGTGTGACCGACATGGCCGGCCATGCCGGGCTGGAGGAGCGAACCTTCCTGCGCCGCTTCAAGGCGGCGACCGGCATGAAGCCCATCGAATATGTCCAGCATCTGCGGGTCGGCAAGGCGAGGGAACTTCTGGAATTCACCCGCCGTTCGGTCGACCAGATCGCCTGGTCGGTGGGTTATGAGGATGCGGCCGCCTTCCGCCGCGTGTTTCACCGCATTCTCGGGCTTTCGCCGGGTGAATATAGAAGCCGCTTTTCCAGCAGCTCGGCCATGGCGGCCGCCTGAGCCTCACCCGCAGCTCCGGCAGCGCCGACGCTGGCCCTTGCAATGTGGCGGGTGTTTGCTAACATGCCAGACAGGTTTAAAACAGGTGGGCCGGAATGGACGTTGAGAGCAGCACCAAGCAAGTATCGCTTGCGGCGAAAATCAGTTCGGCCTTGCGGCGGGATCTGGCGGAAGGCGTGTTCCGCCCCGGTGACCGGCTTCCGAGCGAAAGCGAATTGACGCGGGAATACTCCGTCAGCCGCACGGTTGTGCGTGAGGCCATCGCCATTCTTCGCGCCGATGGCCTGGTGGAAGCCCGCAAGGGGGCAGGGGTTTTTGCCGTGGAGGCGAAACCGGCCAAGGAAGTGCCTTTCAACGATCTGGCGGTGGGGCGGATTTCCTCTGTCATCGAGCTCCTGGAATTGCGCACGGTGTTTGAGGTCGAATCCTCCGGCCTTGCGGCCTCGCGCCGTTCCGCCGTGCAGGTGGAAGCGATTGTCGATGCGCATCGGCGCGTGGGGGACTGTCTTTCCGCAGGTTTGCCGACGCGGGACGCGGATTTCGAATTCCACCTGGCCATTGCGCAGGCGACCCAGAACCGGCGGTTTCCCGAATTTCTCCAGCTTATCCGCTCCGGCATCATTCCCCGTGGCGAATTGCAGGGTGCTGCACCCGGATCGCGTCCCAAGGACTACAATCTGCATCTCCAGGAGGAGCATGCGAGGATCGTCGATGCCATCATCGAGGGGGACGCGGATGCTGCGCGTCAACATATGGCGGCGCATCTGCGCGGCAGTCTTGAACGCTACAAGGTGCTCCTGCGTTCCCGCACCACGGCCGAGTGAGGCGGAAATAGCAGAAACGGCAATGGCTTATGCGCTGGCCCGTCGGTAAAGGGCAAGGGAAGCGGCGAGCGTCAGCAACGCGCCGCCGCAGATGCGGTCGAGCCACAGGGCGCCGGACTTGCGCAAAATCCTGACTGCCTGCGCACCCAGCAGCGCGTATCCGAACATCACCATGAAATCGATGCCGGCAAAGACCAGCGCAAGCACGGCATATTGCTGGATTTGCGGCGCGGCGGGATCGATGAATTGCGGCAGGAAGGCTGAAAAGAACAGATATCCCTTGGGGTTGGTCACGGCGACGAGGAAGCTTTTCAGAAAGATCGAGCGCGCCGATGCGGCCCCGTTCACTTCTGCCGAGCCAAGAGCGCCGTCAAGCGTTCCTCTTGAGCGCAAAAGCATGATGCCGAGGAAAACCAGGTAACAAACACCCACCCATTTGACGACGCCGAACCAGAATTCCGAGGCGGCGAGGAGAGCCCCCAATCCCAGCGCAACCGCGCCGATCAGGACGAAATCTGAGAGGACGGCGCCAGCCATACCGATCATGGCGCGACGCACGCCGAATTTCGAGCCATTGGCAAGCGCGAGCAAAACGGTGGGGCCGGGTGTCGCAATGCCGATAAAGGCGACCACGGCAAAGGCCAGAAGTGTCACGTCGATCATATTTTCCTCCCCCCGAGGTGGCTGACATTATCGGCGATATCGCCGCAAGCTTCCATGTCCGCCTCTTGTGAAGCGGGAGAATACAGGCTTTTCGATTTGCGGCAATGCGGGTGATTTTTCTGTGGAACAAGGGTGCCGCAACCGCGATCCGAAACAACGCGGGTGCATGTATTTCGCTGCCCCTGGCACTATCGATTTTGGCGGCACATGCTTGACAGCCTCCGACACTTGTGACAACTTGCGAATAGTTGTCAGACAGGATTGTGCCTTCGTCACTTGCACAGTCGATCTCTGGCAAGGGAGGAATCATGTCAAGAAGACGCCTTTCGCTGTATGGCCTCTCCGGCCAGATCGGAAGCATTGCGGTTACGCTGCTTGGATTGTTGCTGCTGACCTTTTTTATCGGCCGCCTGATGCCCGCCGATCCGGTGCGGGCCATCGTCGGCGAGGACGCAACCCGCGAAACCTATGAACAGGTCTATCATGCGCTCGGTTTCGATCGGCCGCTGTGGCAGCAGTTCATCTATTATCTCGGTGATGTCTTCACCGGCGATTTCGGAACCTCGATCCGCACCGGCCGTCCCGTTATCGAGGATATCATCCGGGTTATGCCGGCCACGATGGAACTTGCGACCTTCGCCATCCTGATCGGCGCCGGCCTCGGCATTCCCATGGGCGTTTATGCCGCCGTGAACAAAGACCGCTGGCAGGACCATCTGGTGCGCGTGCTCAGCCTGTTCGGCCATTCCATGCCGATCTTCTGGACCGGCATGATCGCGCTGATCGTTTTTTACGCCCATCTCGGCCTTGTCGGCGGGGGTGGCCGCATGGACCAGTTCTATATCGGTCTGGTGGAGGAGCGGACTGGTTTTCTGCTGATCGACAGCCTGCTTGCCGGCGATATGGAAGTGTTCTGGTCGGCCATCAACCACCTCATCCTTCCCGCCGCTCTGCTCGGTTATTCCTCCTCGGCCTATGTAACCCGCATGACGCGCAGCTTCATGCTGGATCAGTTGGGCCAGGAATATGTAACGACAGCTCGCGTCAAAGGCCTGTCGCAACGGCAGACGGTGTGGCTGCATGCTTTCGGCAATATCCGCGTGCAGCTCGTCACCATCATCGCCCTTGCCTATGGTTCGCTGCTGGAAGGGGCGGTGCTCATTGAGACCGTCTTCGCCTGGCCGGGTTTCGGGCAATATCTCACCAGCAATCTTATCATTGGGGATATGAATGCCGTGATGACCTGCGTGCTCATCGTTGGTGTCATCTTCATCGGGCTCAATCTCCTGTCCGACATTCTCTACCGCTTTTTCGATCCGAGGACACGCTGATGACGGCTCGTGCAGAAACCTCCTTCCGCCTTCCGGTGCCCCTGAACGCGCTGAAGAATATCATCGTCTTCCTGCTGAAAAGCCCGACATCGGCTTTCGGCATGGCTGTCCTGCTGCTCCTCGTCATCGCCGCGATTTTCGCGCCCTGGCTTGCGACGCACGACCCCTATGCGCAGGACCTCGCCAATACGCTGAAGGCGCCGGGCAATGGCCACGTCTTCGGCACTGACGAGCTGGGACGCGATATCTACAGCCGCCTTCTCTGGGGCGCACGCATCACGCTCACCATCATCTCGCTGGTATCGATCATCGTCGGCCCCGTCGGTCTTCTGGTCGGCACGGCTTCCGGTTATCTCGGCGGCAAGTTCGATACGGTGATGATGCGCATCACGGATATCTTCCTGTCTTTCCCCAGCCTCATCCTGTCGCTCGCCTTCGTCGCAGCACTCGGGCCGAGCCTCAACAATGCGATCATCGCCATTGCGCTCACCTCCTGGCCGCCGATCGCGCGTCTTGCCCGCGCCGAAGCCATGACCTTCCGCAAGGCGGATTACATTGCCGCCGCACGGCTTCAGGGGGCGTCGCCGCTGCGCATCATCGTCAAATCGATCATGCCCATGTGCTTGCCATCGGTTCTCATTCGCCTGACGCTGAACATGGCGACCGTCATCCTCACCGCCGCCGGCCTCGGTTTCCTCGGTCTCGGCGCGCAGCCGCCGCTTCCGGAATGGGGAGCGATGATCGCCACCGGACGGCGTTACATGCTGGACAGCTGGTGGCTCGTCACCTTTCCCGGCGTCGCGATCCTCTCCGTCAGCCTTGCCTTCAACCTTTTAGGCGATGGGTTGCGGGATGCGCTCGATCCGAAGCAGATGAACCGGAGATAGGACCATGGAAAAACCAATCCTTGACGTCGAAAATCTTCGCATCCGTTACGGCGGCTCGTCCACCGAGGCCGTGCGCGGCATCTCCTTCACCCTTGGGCGGGAACGGCTCGGCATCGTCGGCGAAAGCGGCTCGGGAAAATCCACCGTCGGTCGCGCGCTGCTGCGCCTCCTGCCATCGGCGACGATCACTGCGGACAGGCTGGATTTCGATGGCCTCGATCTTCTCTCCCTCGATGAGAAGGAGATGCTGAAGGTTCGCGGCCGGCGCATGTCGATGATCCTTCAGGATCCGAAATTCTCCCTCAATCCCATCCGCCGTGTCGGCGATCAGGTGGCGGAAACCTATCTGCGCCACTTCAAGGTTTCGAAGACCGAAGCCCGGCAAAAGGCGCTGGCCATGCTCGATGCGGTGAGAATCCGCGATGCTGAGCGTGTCTATGAGCAATATCCGCATGAAATCTCCGGCGGCATGGGCCAGCGTGTCATGATCGCGATGATGCTGCTTGCCGATCCCGATCTTGTCATTGCCGATGAACCGACCTCGGCGCTGGATGTGACGGTGCGGTTGCAGGTCTTGAATATTCTCGACGGTCTGGTGCGTGATCGCGGCATCGGTCTCATCATGATCAGCCACGACCTTAATCTGGTGCGGAATTTCTGCGATCGGGTGCTCATCATGTATTCCGGCCGGGTGGTGGAAACACTGGCGGCGCGTGATCTCGATCAGGCCCAGCATCCCTATACGCGCGGCCTTCTGGCGGCGCAGCCGCGTATCGGCGGCACACGCGCGCCGCTTGCGGTGCTGGATCGCCGTCCCGAATGGCTTGAGGAGAACGTATAATGGCCGTTTCCGTCGAAACCCGCGATCTCTCCATCACCTTCGGCAGCGGCCACACGGCACTGAAAGTGCTGCCTTCGGTATCCTTCCGCGTCGAGCCTGGCGAATGTTTCGGCCTTGTCGGTGAAAGTGGTTCGGGCAAATCCACCGTGCTTCGTTGCGTGTCCATGCTGAATGATTTCTGGACCGGCGACATCCTCATCGACGGCAGGTCGGTGCGCGACATGCCGCTGATCGAGCGGTGCCGCACGCTGCAGATGGTGTTTCAGGACCCCTATGGCTCGTTGCATCCGCGCCAGTCGGTGCGGACCGTGCTCTCGGAATCGCTTGCGATCCACAGGCTCGGCGACCGTGAAGAGCGTATGCGCAAGGTCATCACCGATGTCGGCCTGCCCGTGTCGTTTCTGGACCGCTTTCCGCATCAGCTTTCCGGCGGCCAGCGGCAGCGCGTGGCGATTGCGAGGGCGCTGATCCTCGAACCGTCGCTGCTTCTGCTCGATGAGCCGACCTCGGCGCTCGACGTTTCGGTGCAGGCGGAAATTCTCAACCTGTTGCAGCGGCTGCGTGAAGAGCGCGGCTTCACCTATATCATGGTGACCCATGATCTCGCCGTAGTCGATCACATGTGCGACCGCTTCGCGGTGATGCTGCGCGGTGAAATCACCGAAATCCTGCCGCGCGAGGCCATCGCCGGCAATGGCGCGACGCATGCCTATGCGCGCGAACTGATCGGCGCCTCGCTGGAATATGAAGGCGCATGACGGCTCCCAAAACGTGATCGTCCTCCTCCGGGGCGTTGCGGATAATAACATCCTCCTTGCTTGCCCGGCCTCCCTGCCGGGCATTTTTTTTGGAATGATGCCGAGCGTTGGTAGAAAAAGAAAAGGCGCGGGGTTAGCCGCGCCTCAGGGATTACAGACGAAATTCCACTACCATATTCGCTTCCCCCGCCGTCATCCTCGCCCTTGAGGCGAGGATCCATAAGCGGTTGAAGCCATGGATCCTCGGGTCAAGCCCGAGGATGACGGGATACGGGATGCATCACCGCTCCTTGCTCACCTCTTCAAACCGCGAAAGCCAGGGGCTGACGATCATGCCCTTGATATCGCTGCGGAAGGCGGCCGTATCGATGACTTCGGAGAAGGGTTGGATCGACATGACGATCTCGTCCATATAGTCCTGCAGGTCCTCATACAGCTTCGTCTGTTTCGCCACGTCGCGCTCCACCAGCGCTGCCTCGATCATCTTGTTCAGCTTTTCATCGAAGAAACTGGTGCGCCAGCTCTGGTAATTGGTGAGCTTGGCGTCATCAGCATTGTTGGGATTATAGGCGATGGAACGCAGGTTGTTGTCCGGATGCGGCTGCTGGCCGCCGCCGCCGCGGCCGAGCAGCAGTTCGAAGTTCCGCTCGCGCATCGCGCCGTAAATCTGGTCGCCGGAGCCGCTGACCAGTTCGGCCTGAATACCGGCCTGCGCCAGCGTGTTCTGGATCGCCGTTGCCGCCTTCATGAAGGGGTCTTCCGAAAGTACGCGCAGGGTCGTCTTGAAACCGTTGGGATATCCTGCCTCGGCCAGAAGCGCCTTGGCTTTTGCCACATCGAGCTTGTAGCCCTGATCCGGCAACGATCCCATCACGCCCGTGCTGAGGGAGCGCTGATGCAGCTTGCCGTAATAGGGCATGACCGCCTTGTCGAGACCTTCGTAGTCGATCAGGTAACGCAACGCCTCGCGCACCTTCTTGTTCGCGAATTTCTCGTCCTTCATCGAAACGCTGAGGTAATAAAAACCGGAGCCGGGGGTGGATTCGATGGTGACGGCCTTGTCGGCCTCAAGCGATTTCAGGTCCGGCGCCTGCAGGGAATAGGCAACATCGATATCGCCCTTTTCCAGCATCAGGCGCTGCGATTGCGATTCCGGCAGATGGCGCATCAGGATGCGTTTCATCTTGGCCTTCTCACCCCAATAGTCGTCATTGCGGGTGAGGATGATATATTCGTTGGACTTCCATTGTGTCAGCTTGAAGGGGCCGGAGCCGGCGGAATTCAGCGTCAGCCATGCGCCGCCCAGATCGCCGTCTTTTTCATTCTCAAGCGCGGTCTTGCTGTCGATGATCGAGCCAGGGCCGTTCTGCGCAAGGATCATCAGCAGCAGGTTGGGGTCATCGGGCTTTGGAATATTCAGCACGAAGGTCTGATCATTTTCGGCGACGAAGAGCTTGTCGGCCTCTTCCAGCTTGAAACCACGGGTTTTCAGGAAAGACGATTGCGCCAGATTGCGGGCAAGCAGGCGCTTCAGGGTCCACGCCACATCCTTTGCCGTCACGGGATTGCCGGAAGCAAATTTGGCATCACCGCGCAGATGGAAGCGGATCGATTTCCGGTCCTCTGCGATCTCCCAGCGTTCGGCAAGGCGCGGCTGGACGCTGCGATCTTTCGGTGAAAGCACAACCAGCGTGTCATAGACGTTGTTCAGAACCTGCACGGTCTCGCGGCCGGTGATGGCGGCGGGATCGAGGGTCAGGATGTTGCTCATGGTCGTGGCGACGATGAGCTGGTCCTTCGGCGTTTCCGCGAAGCTGCTGAGCGGCATGGCGCCGATCAGCAGCGCGCCAAGCGCTGCGGTTGCAAGAAAATGTTTCATCTTTCCTCCCAATAGGGCCGCTTCATACGGCCTTTCCACGTTTTGATCCACGCGCCTGGTTCCTCCTCAGGCTGCGCGTGATCAGCCAAGAATGTCTCTGACCGGTGCTGTAAGCGCCCGGCCGATTGCCGCCGTTGCCGGCGCATCCAGATGCACGCCATCCACCGGTGAGGCGCTGGCGATCGATCCGGCATCGAAAAAGGCATGTCCGAGTTCTGCCGCGAGTTTGCGGTAAAGCGGCGCAAGCCTGAGCGATTGCGCGATATCCCGCCCGCCCGCCGGTTCTCCGCCAGGACCAACAACGCAGGGCGGCGGCGCGACGATCAGCAGCTTCGGCACTGCCTCTCGCGGTTTGTAGATGAAGGTTTCGACAATCTGCGCCAGCCGCCGCATGCCGGAAACGGCGGCTTCCGCTCGCCCGCCATGCACCGGCTTGATGTCGTTGGTGCCGAGCATGACGATGACGAGATCGAGCGGCATGTGGCAGGACAGCGCGATTTCCAGCGCCCGTGCGCCGTTGCGGCAGGCGGGACCGGCATGGTCGTCGTAACAGGTGGTGCGCCCGCCGAGCCCTTCGGGGTGGACCTTCGCCTTTCCGGCAAGCTCGGCCTCCAGCACTTCCGGCCAGCGATGCTCGACCGGGTGCCTCAGACCCGTGGCCGGGTCGGCACCCCAGGTGAGGCTGTCTCCGAAGGCGAGCACCGTTTTCATCGCCCGTTACCTCACCCGGTTGTTGTCGATGAAGGTAAAATCGATGTCCTCGCCAAGACCCGGCCGATCAGGAACATGGACGAAACCGTCGCGATCCATCGGGTCGGACAGCGACTTCAGATAATCGTGGCCGTCATCATATTCGAGGAAGGGGTGCAAGAGCCCGCGCTCATACCAGCGGCAATTCTTGGTGGCGGCAACCACATGCAGGTTCATGGCGGTATTGCCATGCACTTCGCACTCCATGCCGAAGGCTTCGGCCAGATGCATGGTCTTCAACGCCGGGGTGATGCCGCCGACATCATTGACGCCGGTACGCAGAATATCGCAGGCGCCGGCCTTGATCCATTCGGCACGGTGCCAATGTTTGCCGGCCGCACTTTCCGGGCCGACGACGGGAATATCGAGATTGTCAGAAAGCCATTTGTAGGAGGACAGTGATTGTTCATCCATCGGCTCTTCGATCCAGTCGAAACCGAGTTTTTCGAGGCCACGCCCCAGCGCCAATGCATCGGTGCGGGAATACCAGTGGAAGGCGTCGATCATCAGACGAATATCGGGGCCGACCGCTTCACGTACAGCCGCGCAGGCCTTGAGGTCCATCTTCACGTCCGGCGCCCAGCTGACCGGCGGCATCCAGGTGTGCAGCTTGATGCCCTTGTAACCACGCTTCACGAGCGTTTCGGCAAAGCGGCCGTAATCTTCGGGCGTCGCCAGCCCGCCTTCCAGTTCGTCGCCGCACATGATGGAGCCATAGGCCAGCACCTTGTCGCGGTAACCGCCGATCAACTTGTATACAGGTTGGTTCAGCGAACGGCCGGCAAGGTCCCACAGCGCGCAGTCCACCACCGCCAGCGTGCGGTCCGTCAATTGCGCGGCTGAGCCGCGCTGCCAGTGGGCAAGGTCCTGCCACAGGCGTTCCCGGTCCCGATGGTCCTCGCCGATCAGGACCTTCTTAACGAATTTCTCGATCACATGCGGGCGAACGATCTCCGGTGCGGTGAAGGAGTGACCTTCCTGCCCATCTTCGGTGCGAATGGTCAGCATGGCCTGTTCCACCTGATGCGCCGGCCCCGGATGCGCGTGCCCGGCACTGTCCGAGTGCCGACGGGTCGTCGTGCGGAAAACACGGACCTCAACGTCGGTGATGATCATAATTTCTCCCTCATGCGGATGTCGCAGCATTCATGGTTGCTGCAATGTCATACATGTTTGCACTATTTGTCAACATGTATGATAATCTGTATTACATGTTTAGCGGAGAAATCAAGGGTATTTGCTCGGAACGCGATATGACGTCCTTGTTGGGAGCGTGCGTCCTTGGCCGGGCGAGGGGCGGCTTCACATCAAGGGAGAGGAGGCGCATGAACAATGTCAACCGTCGCGGAATGAGCTGCGCAACGATCTTTCAACAATCGCCGGCACTATAAGAGGCCATGCCGGGCCACACAGGAGGACAGCCGCTCACCTTTCTGGTTCCCGGCAATTATCACGATGACGACCCTGAACGGGGAATGGAGGAGACCCGGCAGCTTTTCGAAACCGGGGAGGCGGGGGGTTATCATAGCGCCTGGGTTCGCCAGCATCATCTGGAACGGGGCGTACCCTTGGAAAGCGGCGACGGGTCAATAATATGCCTGACGCCCCGTTACTCCCGTGCGTAGTGGGAAATTGCGCGGGAAGGGTCCGATGCCCTTCAATTGCGCCATATCTGCGGTTCAATCGGGATAAGGCAGACCATAACGGTCGCGGATCGTCGCGCCTTCGTATTCACGCGGATAAACGCCGCGATCCTGCAGTACCGGCACGACCTTTTCGACAAATTCGGCAATATCGTCGGGCGCGCGCGGTGGCTGCAGGGTGTAGCCATCCACCGTGCCATCCTGCCAGAGATCGATGATACCATCCGCCACTTCTTCCGGTGTGCCAAGCAGCAGCCGGTGGTGCCCCTCCGAGCGGCGCACCGCCTCGCGGGCCGTGAGCTTTTCATGGGTCAGCAGCTCGGAAAGGCCGAGCCCCATGCCAACCGCCCATTGCCGGTTCTGGTCGGGAATGAAGCGCTCGCCTTCGAGTTTCGCATCGGGGTCGAAATCGCGCGGATCGATGCCATTCTCTTTGGCGAAACGCGCCAGAAGGCCGTCTTCCGAGCTGGTTCCGCTGTAGAGTTCATGTTTGCGCAGCGCTTCTTCGCGGGTCTCTCCGAGAATGACGACAAGGCCGGGAACGATGCGGATGCCGGAGGGATCGCGACCGAAAGAGACGGCGCGGTCACGCACCTTTTTGCCGAAGGCCTGACCTGCCGGGCGGGAGAGGATGTTGCAATAGATGATCTCGCCATGGCGCGCGGCGAGATCAATGCCGCCTTCGGATGCGCCTGCCTGCGCGATGACGGGATGTCCCTGCGGCCCGCGCGGAACGTTGAGCGGGCCTTTGACGTGAAAATACTCTCCTTCATGGTCGATGGTTTCGGCCGTCGCCGCATCCCAGAAACGGTTTTCCGGCACCTCGCCCTCCCGGCGCAGATCCCAGCTCGACCAGAGCTTTTTCGCGACATCGAGAAATTCGGTGGCCTTGGCGTATCTTTCGCTGCGCGGCGGCAGCGGGTCGTTGCCGAAATTGGCCGCGACATTGGGATTGAAGGAGGAGACGATGTTGACGATCAGTCGGCCGCCCGTGACCACGTCGATGGATTGCGTCCGTCGCGCAAAATTATAGGGCGAATTATAGGTGGAAGACACCGTCGCCACAAAACCGATATCCGGCACCTGCGCCGCAAGCGACGTGGAGAGGATGAGCGGATCAATGGTGTGAAACGGACGACTGGCCGGATCGGTCAGCAGTGCGGGGTGATCGGACAGGAAAACGGCATCGAACCGGCCCTTGTGGGCCAGTTCCGTCAGCCGCCGGTAATAGCCGATATCATTGATATCGTGCCGGTCTCCGCTCCTGTATTTCCAGGCATTGGGAAGATATCCCGTCGTATTGATGCCGACATTGAGATTGAGCCGGCGTCTGGTCTTGCTCATGCTTCTACTTTTCTTTTCGGTCCGCGTGGGATTTCCGGCCTGCGGCCGGTGCAATTGTCCGAAAACCTAACAGCCGGGGTTGTGGTCGCGAGTTAAAAATCCTTGCTGTCCGGAGAAGAAAAACTTTCAGTGCGATGCGCAGCCGAATGGAGGAGGCGATAAGAATTGAGGGTGACGATCCGACCCAAAATCCCGCAGTTCTCGAAAGGAAATTCCGTCATCACGCTCAGACGATAGCTGGATGGAAACGAATTTCCTCAATCGCGTTTCAAATAGTACACTTTATCTATAGAAAATATCATATGGCGTGTAGCGTGCCGTCCAGATCGCAATTTCGAGGACGAACACTATGGCCGATGCCGCCCTTCGCCAGGTAACCCAGCCGGTAACCCTGTGGTACACACGCTGCCCGGCGCCGACGCCGCTTTCCATCGCGGTGCAGCTTGGCTGGATAGAGGAGCGTTTCGCCGGCCATGATATTTCCGTTTCCTCCATTCGTGATTCCGCCGATCCGGCCATCAGGCAAAGCCATTTCGATCACCGGCTGGACTGGTCCTTCCGCCAGGGCGGCAATATTCCCCCCATCTGGGCGAAATCCGGTGGCCGGCAGACGCGGCTGGTGGGGCTGACGAGGACCGATGAGTTTCAGGCGGTCATCGCGCTGCCCGCAAGCGGCATAAGCAAGGGCGGCGATCTGAAGGGGCGGCGCATCGGCCTGCCGAAACGGCCGAATGAAACCATCGATTTCCAGCGGGCGACATCGCTCAAGGGCATCGTGTCGGCGCTCACCGTCTCGGGCCTCTCCGTTACAGATGTCGAGCTTGTCGATCTGACGGCAAGAGAGCCGGTGCTGCTTGGCCCGGAGGATGAGCGGTTCCACGGTCTGCGCCGGCGACTTCCCTATGGCGAGGAAATTGCAGCACTGCACCGGGGGCAGATCGATGCGTTTTTCGTCAAGGGTGCGGAAGGTGTGACGGTCGCCAACCTGATCGGTGCGCAGGTCGTTGTGTCGACGGGGTTTCACCCCGATCCAAAAATCCGCATTAATAATGGCACGCCGCGTCCCTTGACGGTGGACGCCACCTTTGCCGATGAGCGGCCCGATCTGGTTGCTGAACTGGTGGCCACGGTCCAGCGGGTTGCCCGATGGGCGAATGACAATCCGGCGGAAGCCGTGCGTTTCATCGCGCGTGAAATTGGCGTCAGCGAGGAGGCGGTTCTTGCCGCCAATGGCGCGGATGTGCACCGCAATCTGAGGCTCGACCTCGATCCGGCCGAGCTGGATGCGCTCAGCCATTTCAAGGATTTCCTGCTGGAATGGAAATTCATCCCCGAAGATTTCGATGTGCGGGACTGGGCAGATCCACGCGCCCTTTCTTCATTGCAAGATGCCGCACAACACGATGCGGGAAAGTGAGGGTGCCATGACAACCACCATTCTCGTAACGGGCGCAACCGGCAAACTTGGTCAGCGTGTCGTCAACCGTCTTTTGCAGAAACAGGCGAAGGTTCGGGTACTGACCCGCAGGCGCGAGGATGCGCTGAAGCTCTGGGGCGACAGGGTCGACATTGCGGAGGGAAATTTTTCCGATCCGGCAAGCCTGAAAGAGGCCTCACGCGGTATAGACAGGGTCTTCCTGCTTTCCCCCATCGGCGAAACGCTGGCGGCGGACCAGAATGCGGTTATTGACGCGGCTCTCTCCGCCGGTGTTTCGCGGCTCGTGAAAATATCCGGCTCAGACTGGACCATTAAAAATGCGGTACGCTCGATCTCGGGTGCCGCCCATGCCGAGGTGGAAAAGCATCTGGCGGAAAGCGGCATAGCCCATACCGTGCTACGACCGAATGCCTGGATGCAGGTGGCGCTGGAGCCCGTTGTTGCCGCCTTGCGCAACGGCGAGGATGTGCCCGCCCGTTTCGGAAATGCCGCCGTCTCCTTCCTCGATGCCGATGATATCGCCGATGTCGCGGTTCAGGCGCTGACTGCCGGCGCGCCGCCTGCCGGTCCCTTGGTGCTGACCGGCGGCGAAGCTCTGGCGGTGCTGGAAATCGCCCGCATCGCGGCCCGTATCCTGCATCGCCCGGTCGGAGTTTCGCACAAGGTTGCTTCGACCTTTCCGGCGCATATCGGCGCGTTCGAACAGAAGGCCATCGCCGAATTCGGGCAGCTGATCGGCGAAGGTCTCGCGGCGTCCACCACAGGTGCTGTCGAACAGATTATCGGCCGCCCGCCCCGCAGCGTGGAGAATTATCTGCGCGCCCGGTTGGCCGCCGCCCCGCAGGGCGATCATTCCGAAGGAGAAAAGACATGGCGCTGACCGTTGCTTTGCCCGATGGGCTCGAGCTGCGAGGCCCTGCCGATTTCGCGGAAAGCCCGCTCAGCCGGGCGGCAAGACAGCCGTTGATGCTGGGCCTGTTCCTCAATCTGCAGGATATCAATTTTTCCAGCCTGCCGACCAGCAATAGCTGGACCTTTGATTACAATGTTGAACTCGTGAAGCGTGCGGAGGAGCTTGGTTTCGAAATCGCCTTCAGCCGCACGCAATGGCTGCCCAAGGGCGGTTATGACGGGGAATCCTCGCTCGACAGTTTCATCGCGCTTGGCGCGATGGCGGCGGTCACGAAGAGCATTCTGCTGATCTCCACCATCCATGTGCTTTATGGGCCCCTGCACCCGCTGCATCTCGCCAAATATGGCGCGACGCTGGATCATATCGCCAAGGGGCGCTGGGGCATCAACATCGTCACCGGCCACCGCGCCATCGAGCATGAAATGTTCGGCTGGCAGCGGATCGATCATGACAAGCGTTACGATATGGCTGGGGAATTGTTCGATGTGCTTCACCGCCTTTGGGGTGAAACGGAGAATTTTTCCTATGAGGGCAAGCTCAACCCGTGGGCCATCAACAATGGCTGGATCACGCCGAAGCCCGCTTTTGGCCGCCCGCCGCTGGTGACGGCGACCGGCTCGCCCGCCGGTATCGATTTCGCCGCCCGCCATTCCGATCTGGTTTTTGTCACCTCACCCGGCGGCGCGCATATAGACAGCGCGCTGGAAACACTTCCCGATCATATCGCCACCATCAAGAACCGCGCCAAGGCCTATGGCCGGCAGGTGAAAACGCTCATCAACCCGATCATCGTCAGCCGCGACACGGAGAAGGAAGCGATCGCTTATGCCGATGCCATCGAGGCTGGAAAACCGCAGCCCGGCACCCGCGCTTTCGCCACCAATAATTACGACAGCGACGCCCATGCCTGGCGCGGCCGCGGTGATGCGCGCCACAAGCAGGGACGCAATCTTGGCGGCAATATCGAAATCATCGGCTCGCCGGAACAGGTGGTTGAGCAGCTTGTCGGTTTGAAGAAGGCCGGCATCGATGGCGTGCAGCTGAATTTCTACGATTTCCGCGAAGACCTCGATTATTTCGCCGAGCGTATTCTGCCCTTGATGAAGGAGGCGGGCCTGAGGCTCTGACGCCTTTCCTGCCGCATTTTCCAGCCCTGAAACCCGCCCTTCGCAATCGCCCGATTGCGAAAACGATGTTCTTTGCCCTGAGGAGATACCGTGAATATCGCCGTCGATCCCGTCAAAACACCAGCACCTCAAATCATCGACCGGATCGGGACCTATGTTCCCGAACTCGTCTCCATCCGCCACGATCTGCACCAGCATCCGGAAATCGGTTTCGAGGAAGTGCGCACGTCAGGCATCGTCGCACAAAAACTCGCCTCCTGGGGCATCGAGGTGCATCGCGGTTACGGCAAGACCGGTGTGGTCGGCGTGCTGCACGGCCGTCATGCGGGCAATCGCTCCATCGGGCTGCGGGCCGATATGGATGCCCTGCCGATGCCCGAGGAAACCGGGTTGCCCTATGCGTCCGTCTATCCCGGCAAGTTTCACGGCTGCGGACATGATGTGCACACCACCATCCTGCTCGGCACCGCCCGTTATCTGGCCGAAACCCGTGATTTTGCCGGTACGGTGGTGTTCATTTTCCAGCCGGCCGAGGAAGGTCTCGGCGGCGCGCGCGCCATGATTGCCGACGGGCTGTTCAGGGATTTTCCGGTTGACGAGATTTATGGGCTGCACAATTCCACCCACGCCGCGCCCAATCATCTGAAGGTTTCGCCCGGCACCATTCTGGCGGGGGCGGATTTCTTCGATGTCCGGCTGAAGGGCCGGGGCGCACACGCCGCCCATCCGGATGTCTCGCGCGACCCGGTGCCGGCGACGGGGGAACTCATCCAGGCCTTGCAGACCATCGTCAGCCGCAACGTGTCACCAACCGATCCCGCCGTGCTGTCGATCACCCGCATCGAGGCGGGATCTGCCTATAATGTCATCCCGGAAACGGCTGCGATTGCCGGAACGGTGCGGGCCTTTTCCGACAGCGTGCGTGAAACCATCCGGGAGCGCATCCGCACGATTTCCGATCACATTGCCGCCGCCCATGGCCTGACCGCCGAGGTGGATATTCGCGACATATTCTCGGTTCTGACCAACGATGATGCATCGGTGGATATCGTCGCCGGGGTAGCGCGCGAGGTTCTCGGAGACGAGCGCGTTTCCACCGAACCCGGCCGCTTCATGGGCAGCGAGGATTTCGCCGATCTCCTGAAACATGCGCCCGGCGCATTTTTCACGCTCGGCCATTCCGGCACCGTTCCGGCCCATAATCCCGGTTTTATCGTTGACGACGCCATCCTTCCGGTTGGCGCAACCCTGTTTGCCCGTCTGGTGGAAACCCGGCTGAAGGCTGCCTGAGTATTTGAAAACAAATTCGCAAAGGGAAACATCCATGGATATTACAAGACGTAAGACATTGCTTTTGAGTGCTGCCCTGGCCGGGGCCATGCTGTTGCCGTCAATGGCCGCTCTGGCATCGGAAACGCCCAAGAAGGGCGGCATCGTCACCCTTGCGGGTCTTGGCGAACCGACGACGCTGGTGCCGCTTTCAGACTCCAACACGCGCACCCGTGCCATTTCCACGAAAATCCTCGAAGGGCTGGTGCGGTTCGACAGCGAGTTCAAACCGCATCCGGTTCTCGCTGAAAGCTGGGAGACCTCTGCCGACGGGCTGCGCCACACATTCAGACTGCGCAAGGGTGTTAAATGGCACGACGGCAAGGATTTCACCTCGCAGGACGTGAAATTTTCGCTGCTCGCCTTCAAGAAGGCCGGCCCGCGCGGGCGTATCACTTTCGCCAATATCGCCGATATCGAAACGCCCGATCCATTGACGGCGGTGGTGGTGCTTTCCAAGCCCGCACCCTATCTTCTGCGGGCGCTGACCGGCGGCGAGACGCCGATCCTGCCGGCCCACGCCTATCCTTCGGAGAACTTCAATGAGAGCCCGAACGGCAACGCCCCCATCGGCACCGGCCCCTTCGTCTTCGAGGAATGGAAACGCGGCAGCTATGTGAAGCTGAAGAAGAACCCGAACTACTGGCAGGCCGATCTGCCCTATCTCGACGGTTTCGTGGCGCGCTTCGTTGCGGACGCGGCCTCCACCACCATTTCGGTTGAAACGGGGGAGGCGGATTATACCGCCGATGTCTCCTACAGCGATCTGGAGCGTCTCCGGCAAAATCCGAAGCTCGCGGTGGAGGTCTATACCGACGCCTATCTCAACAATGCCGCGATATTCGAGTTTAATCTGGAGAATCCGATCCTGGCGAAGAAAGAGGTCCGCCACGCGCTGGCCCATGCCATCGACCGGGATTTCATCAACGACGCCATCTTCTTCGGCACGGCCAAACCCGCCGGCTCGAACATTCCGGCGGTCTTCACCGCCTATAATGACGAAAAGTCATTCACCTATCCTTTCGATCTCGCCAAGGCGAACGAACTTCTGGACAAGGCCGGTTACCCGAAAGGCGCCGATGGCACCCGTTTTTCGCTGCGACTGGCCTTTCTGCCATCCGATGTCTTCCGCAAGACCGCTGAATATCTGCGCTCTTCTTTCGGCAAGCTCGGCGTGAAGGTGGATATCGTCGAAGGCGATCTCGCCACCTTCATCAAGCGCGTCTATACGGAGCGTGGTTTTGACCTGACGGTGAACGGCATCAGCCGGCTGTTCGATCCGACGGCAGGCGTACAGCGCCTCTATTGGTCCGACGGTATCAAAAACCCGGCCCCCTATGTCAACGCCGCGCATTACAATAATCCGAAAGTTGACGATCTCTTCCGTGCGGCCGCCGTCGAGGTGGATGAAAAGAAACGGGCAGGGCAGTTCCACGAAATCCAGAAAGTCGTCGGCGATGACCTGCCGAATTTCTCGATCGTCGCTTTGCCGACCGTTATCCTGCGCAACACGAGTTTGAAGTCCCTCGTGACGACTATCGATATTGCCTATGGTGATCTGGCGACGGCGTGGAAAAGCGAGTGAGTATTTGGCAAAGCGGTGCAATCTACGCCCCGTCACCCCGGACTAGATCCGGGGTCCAGTGCGATCAAGTCCTTGATCGCGAGAGACTTTTTTCACGGCGCAGACGCGCCGTGGCTGGATGCCGGCTCAAGGCCGGCATGACGGAGGAGAGCTCCGCCAGAACCAACACAAAACCGGCAATTCTGCCGGTTTTTTTTGTTGAAACGGCCGCCAGCCCGTTTTGCGCCTTCGCGCGCCAAGCTCGTTTTCGGGAAAAACATTGCTCGTGAGACAAGTCGCTCAGAACAGCGGTCCCTGTTGGTTGAATTCTGAAAAATTCAGTTTCATCAATAATTTAACGCAAAGCATTTCTTCGCTTCAAAGCAAGAATTGCTTTCTGGACCCACGCTTTGGCCGCCTGCACTGTGAGCTGGAAATCTCACCTGCAAATGATGGATGCCATGGCCAAGGATACGCTTTTTTTGATCGCCCCCGGTTTTGAGGACCCCAAGCACCCCGGTGTCCGGTTCGTCTGCCCGCATTGTAACCAGATCGAAGGCCTGCTCGCCGCCTTTCCGGATCTTGCCGCCGGTATTGATGTTCACCGTGTCAGTTTTCAGCGCCCGCGTGAGGCGGTCATTGCCGCCGTGGGGGAGGAAAACCAGTCGCTGCCGCTCTTCATCTTTGCCAGCGATGCGCCAGCCGATGCGGCAACCCAAGGCGACACCCACTTCATTCAGGACACCCAACGCATTTTGCAAATCCTCGCCGAGCGCCACGGGTTCCCGCAGCTGCATTGAGCTGCCGTACCCGCACATCGGATTTTTTCGGAGACAGACATGACCCTTTCCAGACGCCAGTTTCATAAAATTGCCCTAGCCGCCGGCGCTTTCGTAGCGCTCCCCGGAGGTTCTTTTGCCGCTGCCGAAGAACCCGTCTCGGGCGGCACGCTCAAGATCGTTTATTTCCCCGAACCGACGCAGCTCGTGGCCATCAACACCAGTGCTGGTGGCCCGCAGTTCATCGGTTCGAAGATTTACGATGGGCTTTTGACCTATGATTACGAGCTTTCACCCAAGCCGAGCCTTGCGAAAGAATGGAGCGTTTCGGCCGACGGGCTGGAATATGTCTTCCATCTGCAGCCGAATGCGAAATTCCATGACGGCAAACCGGTGACGTCGGCGGATGTGGAGTTTTCGATCCTGCGGCTGAAAGAGGCCCATCCGCGCGGCCGGGCGACGTTCGCGAATGTCGAGAGTGTCGATACCTCCGATCCGCTGGTCGCGAAGGTGAAGCTCTCCAAGCCGGCGCCGGGCCTTATCACCGCGCTGGCCTCCTCGGAATCGCCTGTTGTGCCGAAGCACATCTTCGAGACCTTCAAGCCGACCGATAATCCCAAGCCTGCCCAGATCATCGGCAGCGGCCCCTTCGTGCTGAAGGAATGGGTGCCGGGCAGCCATATCCTGCTGGAAAAAAACGCGGATTACTGGGACGCGCCGCGCCCTTATCTCGACCGCGTCATCATCCGCCTCATCAACGATGCGGGCGCCCGTGCGGCCGCGCTGGAAACCGGCGAAGGCGACATTGGCCCCAACCCGGTCGCTCTTGCCGATCTGGAGCGGCTGAAATCCATCCCCACACTGAAGGTGGATGACCGCATCTATGCTTATGCCGGCCAGCAGAACCAGCTGGTGATCAATCTGGAGAACGAATATCTCAAGGAATTGAAGGTCAGGCAGGCCATCGCCCACGCCATCGATGTTTCGGCGCTTATCGATACCGTGCTTTACGGTTACGCCGTACCATCGCCGACGCCGATCAGTCCCGGTCTTGCGAAGTTCCACAATGCGGATATCGGTTTTGCCAAGTTCGACGTCGCGCAGGCGGAAAAATTGTTGGATGAGGCGGGCTTCCCGCGCAAGGACGGCGGTAAGCGCTTCAAGCTCCGCGTCACCACCAACCCGTTCAATCCGCAGACCTATTCGGATTTCATCGCGCAGGCGCTTTCGAAGATCGGCATCGAGGCGGATATCCAGAAGTTCGATTTCGGCACCTATGTGAAGGTGGTCTATACCGACCGCGCCTGGGACCTTTCGGTGGAATCCCTCTCCAACACCTTCGATCCGACCGCGGGCGTTCAGCGCGTCTACTGGAGCAAGAACTTCAAGATCGGCCTGCCCTTCTCCAATGCCAGCCACTATTCAAATCCGGAGGTCGACCGGCTGCTGGAAGCGGCGGCGGTGGAGCCGGATATCGAAAAACGCGCCGCCTTCTTCAAGGAATTTCAGGCGGTTGTCGCCAAGGATCTTCCCGTCATCAATCTCGTCTCTCCCATCCAGCCGGTCGTCGGCAGCGTGCGCATCAAGGACTATGCGACCGGCGCGGAGGGGCTCAGCGGCAATCTCGCCAAGACCTGGGTGACGAAGGAGGCGTGAGCCTCCTCACCTTCGGTTTCAAGTGCGTCAGAGCGAATAAGAGGTGATTTCCATGAGCAGAAAATCCGAAAAGCTGGTTCTCAATGCGTTCATCTATCCGGGCGGACATCATGAGGCGGCCTGGCGGCATCCGGATTCGGAGCCGCATCGCGTCACCGATATAAAGCTCTATCAGGATATCGCCCGCAAGGCCGAAGCGGCGAAACTGGATGCCATCTTCTTTGCCGATGCGCCGGTGCTGGATGTCAATATCCGCTACGCCGCCCGCCACCGGCTGGAACCAATCACCATGCTGGCCGCTCTTGCCGCCGTCACGGAAAAGATCGGTTTCATCGCCACGGCTTCCACCACCTACTACGAGCCTTATAATCTCGCGCGGCTGTTCGCTTCCGTCGATCACATCAGCGGCGGCCGGGTGGGCTGGAACATCGTAACGACTTCGGTCGATGCGGCGGCCGGCAACTTCAATCTCCAGAAGCATCCGCCGCATGCCGACCGTTACCGTCAGGCCATTGAGTTTGTGGACGTGGTGACCAAGCTCTGGGACAGCTGGGAAGACGATGCCATCGTCGCCGACAAGGAGAGCGGCCTTTTCGCCGAGACCGACCGCATCCATCCCGCCAATCACGACGGTGAATTTTACCGGGTGCGGGGTGCGCTGAACGTGCCGCGTTCACCGCAGGGCCGGCCGGTCTATGTTCAGGCCGGCTCCTCGGAGGAAGGGCGCGGCTTTGCCGCCCAATATGCCGAGGCGATCTTTACCGCGCATCAGACTCTGGAGAGTGCGCGGTCTTTTTATTCTGACATCAAGAGACGTGTTGCGGCTGCAGGGCGCAATCCCGCCCATGTGAAAATCCTGCCGGGCATCAGCCCATTCATCGCTTCCACGGAAGAGGAGGCACGCAGGCTGGAAGCGTCCTTCAACGATCTCATCCAGCCGGCCTTTTCGCTCGGGCAATTGCAGCGCATCACCGGCATCGATCTTTCATCGGCCGATCTAGACCAGCCGCTGCCTCAGGAGGCCGTGGAGGCGACGCGGGCGCAGGCGGATAGCAGCCGTCATCAGCTGGTTCTTGATGTCATCGACCGGGAAAACCCGACCATCCGGCAATTGCTGCACCGGCTTGCCGGCGGGCGTGGCCACAAGGTGATTTCCGGAACGCCGGAACAGGTGGCGGACTGGATCGAGACCTGGTTCCGCGAAGGCGCGGCCGATGGCTTCAACATCATGCCGCCATGGCTGAATGGCGGGTTCGATATCTTCGTGGACGAGGTGGTGCCGATCCTGAAGCGGCGCGGCCTGTTCCGTGAGGATTACGAAGGCGATACGCTGCGTGATCATTATGGCCTGCCACGACCGGACAATATCTACGCGGCCAGAGAGTTGCAAAGGGAACGCGCCTGAGGTGGGACGGGCGTGTTCAGGCGGCGGCTTCAAGGGAGCGCATATCCTCGCGCAACAAAGCGAGTAGAGATGCGACCTCCGGCAGCCGCCGCCTGTCAGGACTGGTCAGCAGGTGGTAACGGCTGGCGGTTGGCTGCGGTGCGCCGAAGGGGGCGATCAGGCGGCCGTTTTTCAGTTCTTCCGAAATCAGCGAATGGCGCGCAAGACCGATGCCGTGGCCGGATGAGATTGCTTCTATCAGCGCCGTCTGCCGTGAAAAACGTGGGCCTGTCGCTGAAAGCCGGAGCGGAATGCGGCAGGCACGCAGCCAGTTTGCCCATTCGAAGGCCGGGTCCAGGCCATTGCCGCGCAACATCGTAAAACCGAGATCCCGCAATTGGGCGGGCTCGCCTGCAAGCGCATGGCGGGCTGCGAATTCCGGAGTGCAGACGGCGCTGACGGTATCGGCGAAAAGCGGCTCGTGAATGAATCCCGGAATTTGCGTGTGGGTTGCAACGATGGCGCAATCGGCATCGAAATGGGTGAGGTCGATGGTTTCGCCCTCAAGGGATTCGATGGAAAGCTCAACGTCTCCGAGGGCCGGAACGATGCTGCCCAGCCGTGGCGCCAGCCAGCGGGCCGCAAAACAGCCCTCGGCCAGTACCTTAAGCTGCGGCCGGGCGTTCGAAACCATCAGATCGGAAAGACTGCCGATCATGGTCTCGAAAGCATCGGCAAGACCGGGATAAAGCGCGCTGCCAGCGTCTGTCAGCAGCAATTCACCGCGCTGGCGGCTGAAGAGCGGCTGGCCGAGATGGGTTTCGAGAATGCGGACCTGCTGGCCGATGGCGGCGGTCGAGACATGTAGTTCCTCCGCCGCCCGCGAAAAGCTGGCATGGCGGGCGGCCACGACAAAGGCGCGCAGGGCCGTCAGCGGCGGCAGCCGGGAAAGTGTGGGCAGGCGAAAAGCCGCCCGGCTCGCGGCGGGAGCGGCAAATTCCGTTCTCATTGCTGTTCCTCCTTTGCCGCCTGCATCTTTCGCACGGTCAGAACACCCGGCCTTCCCTGAGATGCGTCGTGGTGCCATTGAGGTAATAGTCACCGATGACGCGCGCCTTGTGGGCAAGCGGATTGTGATTGTAGACCGTGCGGATATTGCGCCAGTGGCGGTCGAAATTCCGGTCGCTCGATGTCGCCGAGCCGCCGCCGAGTTCGTAAAGATTGGTGGCGACCGTGAGCGAAAGCTGTGAAGCGATGATCTGGGTTCGGGCGGTGGCCAGAGAACCTTCCAGCAGGGCCGCTTCGATCGCCTCTTCATCGCCGGTGGCGAAGGCGGCGGCGGTGCGGTCGAGTGTTCGAGCAGCTTCGCGGATCAGGGTTTTCACCGCGAAGGCGCCGGCGCTGATTTCGCCGAGGATTTTCTGCACGAAGGGGTCCTGATTAGCGGTTTCGGCGCTGCTGTGAAGTGTCGTGCGTGCCTGACGCAGAACATATTCCACGCCGTCATTCAGCGCGCCCTGAACAGCGCCGGCAGCGGACGCGGCGAGATGCAACTGCCGCATCGCAGAACTGTGACGGCCGATCTGGGTACCGAGCTTGCGGGTCGTCAGCTCATGCGGCAGCACCTCGACATTTTCGAGCAGGACACCGCCGCTCGCCGTCATGCGCTGGCCCATGCTGTCCCAGTCGTCGAGAATGGTGATGCCTGCACGATCAAGCGGAATGAGCACGCCGATCGGCTGCTCGTCGTCACCAATGGCGCTGAAGGTGCCGAAATCGGCAAAGGCAGTGCCGGTCGCATACCATTTGCGACCGTTCAGCCGGTAGCGGTCACCATCGGCGCTGAGCCGCGTGGTGATTTCACCGGGGCGCTTGGTGCCCTGTTCGGTGCTGGCGCCCGCAAAGAGCTTGCCGGCGAGAACATGTTCGAGATGCCGCCGGTCCTCCAGCTCGATGGGCGCGAGAGCGAGGTTTTCGGTGAAATTGAAATGGCTGCGAAGCGCGTGCGGAATATTACTGTCGGCTTCGCCGAGGATCATCAGGACCTCGATATAATCGGAAATCGAGCCGCCCGGTCCGCCCTTGGCTTCGGGAACGCGCAACGTGCCGATCTTCGCCTCCTTGATAAGGGCGAAGATGTCGAAGGGCAGTTCCCGCTGGCGCTCGCGGCGGGCGGCATCCTGTGCCGCGATAGCCGCAATGTCCTTTGCCCGGGCCAGGATCTCGTCCCGGCTCGGTACGCCGGAATTGTCGGTGGTGGTTGTCTGCAGTTTCGGATTGGACATTGCGGTTTTCCCGTGAGCGGATGTGATAGCCTGCGGCACGGCGCGCCGCAGGCATGTTCGTCTGGACGATCAGGCGACCGCGCGCGGCTTGAGGGCCGGGCGGTGTGCGGGCTCGAGATTGCGCGGCACGCGGCCCTCGACGGGGTGGCTCGGATCGTTGAAACCGGGTGTAGAGGGGTGACCGGTCGTGACGAGGCTGTCGACCAGCGCTTCATCCTCTGCATCGATCTTCACATCGAGCGCGCGGATATATCCGTCCCAATGCTCTTCGGTGCGCGGGCCAGTGATGGCGGCGGTGACGAACTTGTTGTTCAGCACCCAGGCGAGCGCGAAATCCGCTGCCGAAACGCCCTTCGAAGCGGCATGGGCCGCGACCTTCTGGGCGATCTCAACCGATTCCGGGCGCCATTCCGTTTCCAGAACACGCTTGTCGCCACGACCGACGCGGGTATCGGCGCCCGGCTGTTCGCCCGGCTGATATTTGCCCGTCAGCACGCCGCGTGCGAGCGGCGAATAGGACACGACACCAAGGCCATAATGGTTGGCCGCCGGCAGCTGCTCGGCTTCGGCCGTGCGGTTGACGATGTTGTAAAGCGGCTGGCTGGCAACGGGCCGGTCGATGCCGAGCTGGTCGGCCAGATGCGAAATCTCGGCGATACGCCAGCCACGGAAATTCGACACGCCGAAATAGCGCAGCTTGCCGGCGCGGATGAGATCGGCAATGGCGCGCACCGGTTCTTCCAGCGGCGCATCGAAGACGGCGCGGTGGAAATAGAGGATGTCGATATAGTCAGTGTTGAGGCGGCGCAGCGAATTTTCGACGGTCTCGATCACCCATTTGCGGGAATGGCCGCCAAGGTTCGGCCCCTTGGTATGGGAATTGACGAATTTCGTGGCCAGAACCCAGTGATCGCGGCTGGCCTTGATGCCGCGACCGACGACTTCTTCCGACTTGCCGTCGTGATAGACATCGGCGGTATCGATGAAGTTGATGCCCTGTTCGCGCGCCTTGTCGATGATGCGGAAGGCCACGTCATCCGGTGTCGGGCCTCCGAACATCATCGTGCCGAGGCTCAGCGGTGAAACTTTCAGCGCGCTGCGTCCGAGATAGCGATAGTCGACCATTATGGTTGCTCCTTCAAGTTATTGGGCATGGTGGCAGGCCACGGCGTGGTTTTTGCCAAAAAGGGTGTAATCCGGCGCTTTTTCGCGACAGAGATCGGTGGCGAGCGGGCAGCGTGTGTGAAACCGGCAGCCGGATGGCGGATCGTGCGGGCTCGGCAGATCGCCGGAAATGGGTGCCGCCTGCTTGCGGCGGGCGGGGTCCGGAACGGCGGCGAGAAGCGCACGAGTGTAAGGATGCTTCGGAGAAGCCCAGAGTTCGGATGTCGGTGCGCTTTCCACGATCTTGCCGAGATACATGACCAGTACCCGGTCGGAGAAATAACGCACCACCGACAGATCATGGGAGACGAAGAGATAGGAGAGCGAAAGCCGCTTCTTCATCTCCACCAGAAGATTGAGGATCTGCGCCTGTATCGAAAGATCGAGCGCCGAGACCGGCTCGTCGCAGACCACCAGTTCCGGTTCCAGAACCAGCGCGCGGGCAATGCCGATACGCTGGCGCTGACCGCCGGAAAATTCATGCGGATAACGGTCGAGCGAATCCGCCGGCAGGCCCACCTGCGCGACGATGGCTTCAACAATCTCCCGCTGGCGTGCCCTGTCTCCGATGCCGTGCACCTTCAGTGGCCCGGTAAGGATGGTGCGCACCGTCTGGCGCGGATTGAGCGAGGCGAATGGGTCCTGAAAGATCATCTGGATGCGGCGGCGGATGCCGCGCAGTTCCGATGCCGTCATTGCCGTGACGTCAGCGCCCTTGAAGGTGATCCTGCCGGAAGACGGTTCGACCAGCCGCATCAGCGATTTGCCGAGCGAGGATTTGCCGCAGCCGGATTCGCCCACCAGTGCAACGGTCTCGCCCGCCTCGATATCGAGCGAGACATCATCGACGGCGCGAACCGTGCCGCGTCCGCCCGTATAATGGGTGGAAAGACTATGCACCGACAAGAGCGCCATTGGGTACCTCCTGGGATGTGGGAGCAACGAAGGGGCAGGCGGCATAACGGCCGTCTGAAACCTGCCTTAGCGGCGGTACATATTGCCCGCAGAAGCCACGGGCGCTCGGACAGCGCGGTCGGAAAGCGCAGCCGCGTTCCCCGGTGGCGGAAACGATGGAACCGGGAATTTCAATGAGCGGTCCGTCGCGATAATGCTGGCCATCTTCCGCCCGCGGCGAGGCGGCAAGCAGGCCGCGCGTATAGGGGTGGTAGGGGTTGGAGAAAACCGGTTCCGGCAGCCCTTCCTCCACTTTACGGCCGGCATACATGACCATCACCCGGTCTGCCCATTGTGCCACGATACCGAGATCGTGGGTGATGAGGATGACGGCCATGTTGAGATCGCGGCGCAGATTGTCGAGCAGTTGCAGGATCTGCGCCTGTATCGTGACGTCAAGCGCGGTCGTCGCCTCGTCGGCGATCAGCAGTTTCGGATTGCAGGCGACGCCTATGGCGATCATCACACGCTGGCGCATGCCGCCGGAAAGCTGGTGCGGATAATCATCCACCCGGCGGCCGGCATCGGGAATGTTGACGAGGTCCAGAAGCTCGATGGCGCGTTTGCGGGCCTGATGCCGGTCGATCTTCTCATGGATGCGCAGCACCTCGATGATCTGTTCGCCGACCGTCAGCACGGGGTTGAGCGAGGTCATCGGCTCCTGAAAGATCATGCCGATATCCCGGCCGCGAATGCCGCGCCATTGCCGCTCGGAAAGCGGCAGCAGGTCGCGTCCTTCGAGCAGAACCCGGCCACCGGTCTTGGCGTGGGAGGGCAGGAGGCCGATCAGGCCAAGCGCCGTCAGCGATTTGCCGGAGCCGCTTTCGCCGACGATCGCCAGCATTTCGCCGGGGCTGACATCGAAACTGACGCCTTTGACCGGCTGGGTTGAGCCGAAGCTGACGGAGAGATCATGGACTTCGATCAGTTTGCTCATCGGCGTTCCTCCGAAAAACGGGGGTTGAGCGCATCGTTGAGGCCATCGCTGATGAGGTTCAGCGAAATGACGGTGAAGACGATGGCAAGGCCGGGAAGGGCGGTCAGATACCAGGCCGTGCGGATGACATCACGGCCGGAACCGATCATCGAACCCCAGGAGACACGGTTGGGATCGCCAAGCCCCATGAAAGACAGCGCTGCTTCCATGAGGATCGCGCCCGCCACCATAACCGAGGAGGTGACGATGATCGGCGGTAGCGCATTGGGCAGGATTTCCTGAAAAACGATGCGGGCATGGCCGTAACCCAGGCTGCGGGCGGCGAGCACATAATCCTTTTCGCGGATGGCGCGGAATTCCGCACGGGTAAGACGCGCAACGAGCGGCCAGGTGATGATGCCGATGGCTGACGTGACCGTGGTGACGGATGGCTGGGCGATGGCGACGAGCACCACCAGCAGCACGAAATTCGGCAAGGTTTGGAAGATTTCGATCAGCTTGACGAGGATATCGTCGATGACGCCGCCGAAATAACCGGCGAAGGCCCCGACGGCGATGCCGATCGTCAGGCCGATCAGCGTCGCCACGACACCGACGGTGAGCGATATGCGCGCGCCATGCACGATGCCGGCCAGAACATCCCGGCCCATGGAATCGGTGCCGAGCGGGTAGGCGGCATTCTGGCCGGGCCACAGGAACGGGCGGGCCACCATTTCCAGGGGATCACCCGGATAGATCAACGGGGCGATCAGTGCGGTGACGATGACGGTCGCGAGAAACAGCAACCCGACGATGGCGTTGGGATTGGTGAGGAAGATTTTCAGTTCGCGTCGCAGGCCGCGCCGCGGTACGGAGACGGAACGGGCTGAAAGCGCGTCCGGCGCATGGATATAGGGCCAGGCCTTTTCTTCAGGCTTCTTCGGTTTGGGATTGGTCTCTTCAGCGCCGAGTTCGGCCGTGTCGAGAATTGCTGATGTATGGGAGGAATTCATCGGCTTTCTCCGATGCGGGGGTCAAGCCATGCCTGCAACAGGTCCACGGCCGCATTAACGATGATGACGACGAGGGAAGAGAGAAGCAGTATGCCGAGCAGCACGCTGAAATCCCGTGCCATCACGGCTTCGAAGGCGAGGCGGCCAAGGCCCGGCCAACTGAAGACGGTTTCGACGACGACCGCGCCGCCGAGCAGGCCGCCAATATGCATCCCGGCCATGGTGGTGATGGGGATGAGCGCATTGCGCAGGATGTGGCGCGTGGTGAGCCTGATCGGCGAAACGCCCTTGGCGCGTGCCGTGCGCACATAGTCCTGCGATTTCACCTCCAGCATTGCCGCGCGGGTGAGGCGGGCATAGATGGCCAGAAAATAGAGCGCCAGCGACAGGGCGGGGAGAACGATGTAGCGCGACCTGTCGAGAAAGGCTGAAAAGCCGGTAAGACTGCTGCCGATGGTGCTGTCACCACCGGACGGGAGCCAGCCGAGCTTCACCGAAAAAGTCAGGATCAGCATCAGGCCGATCCAGAAACCCGGCACGGAATAAAAGATCAGCGAGCCGATCGAAATGATCCGGTCCGGCAGCTTGCCGGAAAAAAGCGCCATGATGGAGCCGAGGAACACACCGACGAAGATTGCGATGCCAAGGGCCGCTCCCATCAGGGCAAGCGTGCCCGGCAGTCGCTGGCCGATAAGGTCTGTGACCGGCATGCCGTAGCGCGGTGAAAAGCCGAGGCTGAACTGGGCCAGATTGCTGAGATAATTCATCAGCTGGTGCAGAACCGGCAGATCGAGCCCAAAGCGGGAGCGGATTTCGGCCATGGTCTCGACGGTCGCCGAACCTGCTTCCGCCGCCAGCACGTCGGCCGCGTCGCCGGGCGCCAGCTGCAGCAGGAAGAAGTTCAGGATGACGATACCGAGAACCGTCGGGACGGCCTGAATGGCCACCCGTTTCGCCTGCGATAAAATCCTTTTCGAATTTGACATCGGCTCCAGTCCGCAATCGTGAAAACATAAATCCGCCGGTGAAGGCATGGACATTAGTTGACTAATTTTATGGAATTTGTCAAAGAGTAATAGAATTATTTTCTGAAATTTACCGAATTATGCGCCTTAAAGAAAAGATAATTCCTGATTTTGAGAATGATTGGTGCTTCATCCCAATCTCGCTCTCGTCTGCAGAACAAACTTCTTCCTAAGCGCAGCCATTCAGTTTCGCCGGTTCGTCGCCGGTTCAATCAAGGAGAGGGTATCGCATGACTATTTTCAACCAGACGACGCGGCGCGGATTTCTGCTGGCGTCGGTGGCGCTCGGCGTGGTGTCGTTGCCGGGGCTGAAGCTGCAGGCGGCGGAGCCTGCAAGCGGCGGCACGGCCACCCTGCTCATCTCATCGGAACCGCCGGTGCTGACGACGATCGCACACACGGCCTATAATTCCGTCTATATATCGCCAAAGGTCACCGAAGGTCTGTTGACCTATGATTTTGATCTCAATCCCAAGCCGCTTCTCGCCAAATCATGGGAAGTGAGCACGGATGGCCTGCGTTATACCTTCAAGCTGCGGCCCGGCGTGAAGTGGCATGACGGCAAGCCTTTCACATCCGCCGACGTGGCTTTTTCCATCAACACCATCAAGGAAGTGCATCCGCGCGGTCGCAATACATTCCTGAACCTTACCGCCGTCGAGACGCCGGATGAGCTGACGGCGGTACTGGTTCTTTCCAAGCCCGCGCCATACCTGATCACGGCACTTGCCGCCGCCGAAACGCCCATCGTGCCCAAACATCTCTATGAAGGCACGAAAGTGACCGAAAATCCGGTCAATCTCGCGCCCATCGGCACCGGCCCGTTCAGGTTCAAGGAGTGGGTGCGCGGCAGCCATATCGTTTTTGAGCGCAATGCCGATTATTGGGATGCGCCTCGCCCATATCTCGACAAGCTGATCGTCCGTTTCATTCCGGATGCGTCGGCCCGCGCGATTGCCATTGAAACCGGCGAGATCGATCTCGCGCCGAGCACGCCGGTTGCCTATAGCGATCTCGACCGTCTGAAGCAGCTGCCGAGCCTCGGCTTCGAGACCAACGGCTATCAATATACCAATTCAATCAGCCGCGTGGAGTTCAACCTCGAAAAGGATGTCTTCAAGGATGTGCGCGTCCGGCGTGCCTTCGCGCATGTGATTGACCGCAACGTCATCTTCAACACGGTCAATTTCGGTTATGGCGCGACGATCACCGGTCCGATCAATCCGAAGCTGACGAAATGGTTCGTGGATGATCTGAAGACCTATCCGATCGATCTGAAGGCTGCCGAAGCGCTGCTCGACGAGGCCGGATACAAGCGCGGTGCCGATGGCATCCGTTTCAAGCTCAATCTGGATTACGTGCCGAGCACCGAAGCCTATCCGCGTGGCGCGGATTATATCCGCCAGGCGCTGGCAAAGGTCGGCGTGGATGTGACGGTGCGCACGCAGGATTTCGCCACCTATACCAAACGCATCTACACGGATCGCGATTTCGATTTTGCCTATGAGGGCATGAGCAATCTCTTCGATCCGACTGTCGGCGTGCAGCGGCTTTACTGGTCGAAGAACTTCAAGAAGGGCGTACCTTTCTCCAATGGTGCGGCTTACAGCAATCCGAAGGTGGATGCGCTTCTCGAAGCCGCCGCCATCGAGATCGATCCGGACAAGCGCGTGGCGCAATGGAAGGAAATCCAGCAGATCCTCGTTGAGGACGTGCCGGCCATCGACATCGTCGCGGCACCGGAGATCACCATCTTCAACAAGCGTATCGCCGATCACACCATCGGTGCCGAAGGTGTGGCGGGAAGCCTCGCCTTCGCGCATATCGCCGCGTCCTGATCGCCTCGCCAGACCCGGTTCGCCCTTTGCGGCGGGCCGGCCCCTTTCCCTTTCATCGAGGCCAAAGCCATGAGCACGACACTTTCTGAAATCTGGTACACGCGCTGCCCGGTGCCGACCCCCGTGGGGCTGGCGGCGCAGTTGGGTTATCTCGGCGAGACCTTCGAGGAGGTCGGCATATCGCTGAAATCCATCATCGATTCTCCGGATCGCTCGGTTCGCCTGAGCCATTTCAACCACACGCTGGAATGGTCCTTCCGCCATGGTGGCAATGTGCCGCCCATCCGTGCCCGCTCGGAAGGGCGCAGTACACGTCTTGTCGGTATTACCTGGACGGATGAATTTCAGGCGATCATCACCCTGCCGGAGACCGGTATCCGCTCGCTTGCCGATCTTGTTGGCCGTCGTTTCGGTGTGCCCCGCCGGCCGGAAGGCATCGTCGATTTCATGCGGGCGACGGCGCTGAAGGGCATCGTCTCCGCACTTTCGCTGGAAGGGCTGACGGTTAAGGATGTCGAGTTGACGGATATCGTCATCAAGGATTCGGTGCTGGCCTCGCAGGAGGGGCCGTCCCTTTTCGGCCTGAAGCGCCGGCAATCCTTCGGTGAGGAGATCATCGCGCTGCTGCGGGGCGAGGTCGATGCGATCTTCGTCAAGGGAACGGCGGGTATTGCCGCCGCCAATCTGATCGGTGCGGTGCAGGTGGTGGAATTCGGTTTTCACCCCGATCCGAAAATACGCATCAATTCCGGTTCGCCCCGGGTGCTGACGGTGGACGGACGGCTTGCCGATGAACGTCCCGATCTGGTGGAACGGCTGGTTGGCGCCATTGGCAAAGCCTCGCTCTGGGCGGAGCAGCATCCGGAAGAGACACGTCGTTTCATCGCGCGGGAGGCGGGCGCCACGGAAGAACAGGTTCTGGCCGCCAATGGGCCGGAGGTTCACCGCCACCTTGGCCTCGGCCTTGATGCGGACCTTGTGGCCGCTGTCGGCCATTACAAGGATTTCCTGCATCAATGGGGTTTCCTTGAAAACGACTTCGATCTCGCTGCGTGGATCGACGCCCGTTTCGTGACGGCAAGTGAGAGGGCGGTGGCATGAGTGGTGCTCTGTCTGCCGTTTCGCGCCCGCCGGGACAGCAATCCAGCCCCGTGGCCATCGCAACCGCGCTGGCCGAAGATTTTAGCCAGACGGCGGCCGAACATGACAAAAGCGGCGAATTCGCCGCCGGCAATTTCGAAGCGCTTTTTAGGTCGGGTCTGCTCGGCCTTGTGACGGCCGAGAAAGATGGCGGTTGGGGTGAGGGCATGGAAACGGCGCATGCCGTCATCGCGGCCATTGCCAAGGGCGATCCGTCCACCGCACTCATCCTTGCCATGCATTACAGCGTTCATGCCGCAATTCGGCGCGGCAAATGGCCAGCCGCTCTTTCAGCAAAGGTGCTGGCCGCCAATAACAGGGAGCCGGCGCTTTTGAATAATGCGCAGGCGGAACCGGGTATCGGTTCACCCGCCCATGGCGGCCTGCCAGAAACGACGGCCCGGATCGAGGGCGATGTCTGGGTGGTCAATGGCCGCAAGAGTTTCGTCACCGGCCTGCCGGGGCTGAAATGGGCGATCGTGCTTGCCGTGACGACAGAAGAAACGCCACGCCTCATCCAGCTTCTGGTGCCGCTCGACGCGCCGGGCATCGGCCAGGAAAAGGCATGGGAGGCGACCGGCATGTACGCTACCGCGAGCCATGATCTTATCCTGGAGGAGGTGAGGGTACCGCTTGCCGACATCGTTGCCGAACAGCCGGCGGATGAGCCGCTGCGGCGTGATGAGGCCGATGGTTATAATTTCTTCGTGCTGCTGGCATCCGTTTATCACGGTGTGGCACTTTCGGCGCGGGATGATCTGCTGCGTCATCTGAATGGCCATGTTCCGGCAAGCCTCGGTGCGCCGCTCTCCTCCATTCCGCGTATCCAGGAGGGTCTCGGCCAGATCGAGGTGCTGTTGGCTGCAAACCGTCGTCTGCTTCTTTCCGTCGCCCGGGATATCGATGCGGGAGAGAGGGTGGGCACGGATGCGCTGGCCGTTCGCCATGTGGTGATCGACAATGCCGTGGCCGTGACCGATCTCGCGCTGGAACTCGGTGGCAATCGCGGTCTGCGGCGGGATTACAATCTCGAACGCCATCACCGTGATGCCATTACGGCAAGGGCGCATGCGCCGCAAAGCCACATGATCCGCACGATTCTCGGCCGCCAAAGCATCAAGGCGGCAGGCGGCTGATCGGTTAAAACGCCGGGCGGCCTTGTCTCGGCAAGAGCGCCCGGCATAGTCTCCTCATCAATCCCGCAGCAGCGGCAGCAGCCTGTCGCCCTGCCGCTCAATCTCCTTCAGATAGGGCGTGTCGGAAAGCACGAAATGGGTGATGCCAAGCGCGCGGTATTTGCGAAGCGACGCGGCGACATCCTCCGCCGAACCCACCAGCCATGTCGTTGCGGCACCGCCGCCGCCGAATTTGCCGGGCGCCGTGTAAAGGTTGTCGTCCAGCACATCGCTCTGGTGGTGCAAATCCAGCAGTCGCCGCTGGCCGACCGCCACGCCTTGCAGATGGTCGTTCCAGCGCACGCCGTTATTTGCAGCCATTTCGGCGACCTTCGCTTCGGCGTCGCGCCACGCCTCGGCCGTCGTCTCACGCACCAGCGTGGTAATCCGCAGGCCGAATTGCAGCGGCGGCAGGTCGCGGCCAAGCGTTTTGCTGAAATGCCTGAGCCTTTCTATCCTTTCGCGCACGCCAGCGAGCGGCTCTCCCCAGAACAATTGCACATCGGCCTCGGTTGCGGCGACCTGTTCGGCCGCTTCGGAGGCGCCGCCGAAATAAAGCCTGGGATGCGGCCGGTCGGCGCGTGCGTCGATACGAGGCAGGACGGTGGAATTTTTCACCCGGAAATGCTCGCCGTCAAAGGTGACATTTTCCTCCGTCCAGAGCCGGCGCACCAGCCGCATGAACTCTTTGGTGCGGGCATAACGCTGCGCCTGGTCACCTTCCTCGTCGCCATAGGCTGCAAGTTCGTCCCTGCCGGAGACAACATTGATCCTTACCCGCCCACCGGAAAGCTGATCGAGCGTGGCGGCGGCCGAGGCGAGGTTGGCCGGTTTCCAGTAACCGGGGCGGATGGCAATCAGCGGCTCGAATGTGGTGGTACGCGCCGCAAGGGCGGCCGCCACCGTAAAGGTGTCGGGCCGGCCCCAGCCGGTACCGATCAGCGCGCCCTTCCAGCCATGATTTTCCAGCGCCCTGGCGTGGCTGGTCAATGTATCGAGGCTGTTATGGTCGTCGCTGACGGCATCGCCGCGATGGCCGGCTTTGACGTCATTGGGAATATACCAGAGAAATTCACTCGTGCTGCTCACATCATCCGCCTGAATTGTCGGTTTGTCGCGCGGAGGAGGGGGCCGCCGTCGCAACGTCCGGTTTGGGAGGCGAAAACCTCCGATGGCAGGAGAATGGCAAAGCTGCGTCGTCGCGGCCAAGCAGCGGCGTTTCTTTTGGCGTACGACGGCGGAAAAGCTTTGCTCAGACACGGCCTATATTGCACATATTTTCCATGTAAAAAATTGAGATAAAAGATTCCGTTTTTGGGACGATGCAAAAGCCTATGAGAACCCATTTTCTACGCTTCCAGCATTAGGTGGGTTGATTTTTCCGAAGGCTAGCAAAGGTGAGCAAGGCAATAGTCGACGGGAATCGCGTAATTCACCATTCTTGGTACACACCGCCCGCAAACTACGGAGTAGGCATGTGTACCACCTTGATTGTTCCCGGTCTGAACGGTTCGGATGAGGGGCATTGGCAGCGGCACTGGTTGCTGGATGATCCTCAGGCTCAGCTGGTCGATCAGGACAATTGGCAATGCCCGGTTCTCGAAGACTGGGTTGACCGTCTTGAGGTAGCGTTGGCCGCGGAGGAAAGCGCCTATATCGTTGCCCACAGCCTCGGTTGTCTGCTCGTGGCGAATATGGCGTCACGACCTTCGGCTGCCAAAATCAAGGGCGCGCTTCTGGTTGCCCCCGCCCATCTTGATCGCGTGGAGGCGATGCATCCCTGTATCGTCCGGTTCGGCGCGTTTCCGCAGCAACCGCTAGCATTTCCCAGTCTCGTCGTGGGCAGCATGAACGATCCCTATATGAACCCTGAAGAGCTGGCCCACACCGCCGCCAACTGGGGAAGCGACCTCGTCAATCTCGGCTCCGTCGGGCACATCAACATTGCCGCGGGCTTTGGCAGGTGGCCCGGCGGCTATGCGCTTTTCGACCGTCTGAAAGCGACGGCTGAAAAGACCACGACCGGATCGAGAGTGCACGGATTGTCCGCGATACATGGTGCGCATCTTCAGGGTGACGCTGGCGCGCTCTGAAACGGAATTTTTCCTGCCGCCGCATCCTTGGTCCACCTTTGCCCACGATGCATCAATTATAGAATAGTAATTTTATGGAAAATATTGACGATTTTTGTCGATCGCCGGAGGATAAGGGAGAGTTGAGCAAAGGAGGCGCACATGCCGCAGGGACTTCATGCGTTTACTTTCGATCTGTTCGGTTTGACCAGGCGTCAGCCCCGTGAAGAAGAACAGCTTCATCTTTATCCGCTGGATCATTCCGCGCGGATCAGGCCGGAGAAAAGCGATCTCGAGCTTGAACGCGAAGAGATTTGCGAAATGAACTTTGCGATGTTCGGCCTCTATCCGGTCTTCTGATGCCGGGTGGCAGGGGATTTCCGTTTCCCTGCGCCCAAGGCCGATAGGTGGAGATAAACACTCCTTGCCGCAGGGAAATTGGAACGAAATTTCTTAAATATGCGGTGGAATTGGTTAGGCTTTCATCGTCGGCATTCCGGTCAGTCGCACCTTCGGCCTGCGGCGTGGATGAGAACCAGGCCGGGTTCCAAAAGCAAGGTACAGGGCAATAAAACATTATTTCTATAGACTATCAGCATTATGAAAAACGATGCCTGTTTCACACCCCGCCGCCGCTGCTAGCTATTGAACAATTCAGCCGTTTTCAGGAGTGACCCGATGACATTGCAATATGCGGCCAAGGATCAACAATTCATCAATCTGCGCGATCCGGTTTCCGGCAAGGCGGCGGATGCCGACAGCCTGAAAGCGGCGCTCAGGACGCTGGGCGGCGGTGTCAGCGTAATCACGGCGGGCGAGGGGGACAAGCGCACCGGCGCGACGGTAACCTCGGCCACCGCCCTTTCAGTCGATCCGCCACGAATTCTGGTGGCGCTCAACCGTTCCTCGTCCACATGGCCGGTGGTGCAGCGTTTCGGTCATCTCGCCGTCAATATCATCGGCGCGAACCATCAGTTCGTTGCCAACCAGTTTGCCGGTATCGGTGGTCTGAAAGGCCCGGACAGGTATCGTGGAGCGGAATGGACGCGGCTGTCTAGCGGTGCGCCTATTCTTGAAGACGCCGTGGCGGCGATCGATTGCACTATCGAAGAGGCGATCGAGCGGCATAGCCATGTCATCGTCATCGGCAAGGTGGAGGCGATCCGTATCGGCTCCGGCCATTCGCTGCTCTATCAAAACGGTCGTTATCATTCGCTGGACTGAGCGTCGGTCGTTCCGGCGCTTTCACTTTGTCATTCTTTGAGGGAGTTGAGCATGGGATCCGTCACGCCTCTCGGCGAAAGACTTCGTTTCGTTCCTCCACGCCTCGGCGCGGATGTCGATGTATTGGCCGTTGCCCGGACGATCGCCGAAAAATGCGCCGTTGAAAGTGTCGGGCAAATCCATGCGCGCATTGCCCGCTCCGGTCTTCTCGCTCTCTCGGTTCCAACGGAACTGGGTGGGGCGGATATCACCAATGATGTTCTCTCACAGGCGCTTTCGATCATTTCCGCAGCCGATGCCGGGGCGGCAAATGATCTCGTCGAACATTTCACCGCGCTTGAATTCATCCGGAATGCGGGCAGCGAGGACCAGCGCAGGAGCCTTTTTGCCCGTCTCGATCTTGGCGAGACCTTCGCGCTGGCATCGCCCGGCGCGGGTCCGGACCATGCGGTTCTGGTGACGGATGACGACTACGCCCTGCGGCTCCCCGATGACGTAGCACGATCGGTCAGGGCCGATGCGGACTGGATCGTCGTGCCGGCCGTCAACACTGCGGGGCAACCCTTGCTTATCGTGCTGCGCAATCGCCCGAATACCTCATGGGAGGGCCTGTTGCGTGCCGATCAGGTGGTGTTCCTTGCCCAGGGCGCCGGAAATCTGGCTGCTTCCGTCTCCACCCTGTTGAAAGCTGCTGTGGCCCTTGGGCAGAAGCAGCGGGAGCTTTCAGCGCTTCTGATCGACAGGCTCGCCGATGAAGGCGCGACGCGGCCCGTCATAGGAGAAATATTCCTCACCATTGAACTGCTGAAGGCGCAAATCTCCAGCCTTGCGACCAATATCGATGCGGCGCAGGTGGGGTCGGAAAACGTCACCTTCCGTTCGGTTCGCAACAATGCCATCACGCTTGAAATCCTGATGGCGCGCCTTGGTCTCATCGAAGGCGTCAGCGAATCCGGGTTGATCGCATCATTGGGCGACGATCTGCGCCGGCAGTAAGCTTTGCGCCGCCCGGTAACATGGGCGGTGCGAAATCCTATTCGCCGGCCGGAATGAAGCGGGCGTCCTGCCCGCCCTTGGCCACGAATTGCGCGAGTGTCATATTGTCCAGAATGGTCGCGATGGCGTCGCGCACGTCGGTCATCGAAACCCTGACCTGACAGTTTTCTGGATCCTCGCAATCGTCGCAGGCTTCAAAAGCCGTGCGGCTTGCGCAGCGAATGGGGGCCAGAGGCCCATCGAGCGTGCGGATGACCTGTCCGATCATGATCTCGGACGGCATTTTCGAAAGCGAATAACCGCCATTCGGCCCCTTCTTGGAGCGCAATATGCCGCTGTTGCGCAGCTCCAGAAGGATAGTATCCAGGAATTTTTTCGGAATATTGTTGCGCTTGGCAATCTCCGTCACAAAGGCGGTCTCTCCCTGGGGCAGCTGCGCCAGATCGACAAGAGCCTTCAATCCGTATTTGCCTTTTTTGGTCAACATCGCCTGATCCGAAAAAAAGAGTCGGCAGGTTTACACTGCCGGATGATGGTGTTTTCAACTTACTAAGTAGTTTTTACCGAATTCCAACGCAAGCCCGTTTCGTGCCGGTTGCGCGCCGAGAACGGTTTCGATCCGGTTATTTCCGGCTTGTATGTCCCCATTGTGGATTGCTTTGCCCGCCACACCCTCTGAAAGCGGGAGGGAAAACAATATTTTCTCTCATCGCCTCGCAACGTGGAACGAACGTTCTTTATTAGAATATAAAATCAGTAGACAAAGTATGCATTAAAGACACGCGAGGTGACGATGTATACGCTCAGTTTGCTGGATAAGAGCCCGGTTCCGGCGGGCGAGGATGCGGCGAGCGCATTCCGCGACACGATCAATCTTGCCAGGCGCGCCGAAGAACTGGGTTACCACCGCTTCTGGGTGGCTGAACATCACAATTCGCCGGAGCTTGCCAGTTCCGCGCCAGAGGCGCTGGTGGCATGGATTCTGGCGAAGACCTCCCGTATCCGTGTCGGCTCGGGTGGTGTCATGCTGCAGCATTATAGCCCATACAAGGTTGCCGAGGTTTTTAACGTCCTTGCCTCGCTGGCACCCGGCCGGGTCGATCTTGGTATCGGCAAGACGCCGGGTGGGTTGCCGCTGGCAACTTCGGCCTTGCAGCAGGCCTATGATCCCGCCCGCAAGCCGGATTTCGAAACGGCCTTCGGTGAGCTCACGACATTCCTCGCCGGCGCCGCGCCGCAGGGCCATGCCCAGCCCGGCTTGCAGGCAACGCCCGCGCCGCCGGTTGCGGCGGAGAGATTTCTGCTCGGTGCGAGCCCGCAAAGCGCAAGGCTTGCGGCTTCGAGAGGGTGGAATTTCGTTTTTGCCGGCCACCTTAATGGTGACCCGGAGGTTCTTCGCCTCAGCCTGTCGGCTTTTCGCGAAGAAAGTGGCGGAAACGCCCCGATCCTCGCTTTGTCCGCCTTCGCAGCCAGCGATCCGGATCACGCGGCAAGAGAGGTCGAGGGCCAGCGCATCTACCGGGTATTTCTGAGCGATGGCAGGGCCTTCAATCTCGGTCGCCGGGAGCAGGCGGAAGAATTCGCCCGCCAGTCCGGCGACAGCGATTATCGCATCGAGGAGCGCAAGCCCAATGTCCTGCATGGCGGGCCGGAGGATATTCACCGGGCGCTGCGCGCGCTTTCGGAAGAACATGGCATTGAGGAATTCATCATCGAACCGCCGCATGTCGGCGCCGATCAGCGGCTTGCCTCTATCGAACTCTTGGCCACGCATCGCCTGTCCCGGGCGGCGTGATTTTGTCCTCAGGAGAAAATGACATGACGAGAAAGAAAATCCGTTTCGGAATCATGCTTCAGGGCCCTGGTGGGCACATGAACGCCTGGCGGCACCCCAAGAGCCCGGTGGATGCCAGCGTCAATTTCGACTTCTTCAAGAAGACCGCGCTGAAGGCCGAAGCGGCCGGCATCGCCTTCGCTTTCGTGGCGGACGGGCTCTATATCAACGACAAATCCATTCCGCATTTCCTCAACCGCTTCGAGCCGCTGACCATCCTCTCCGCGCTCGCTGCCGTCACCTCGAAGATCGGCCTCGCGGGTACAGTTTCCACTTCCTATAGCGATCCCTTCACGATTGCCCGCCAGTTCGCCTCGCTCGACCTTCTGAGCGGCGGCCGGGCCGGATGGAATGCGGTGACGACGCCGCTTGAAGGCACGGCGAAAAACTACAGCCGCAACCACCCCGAACATGCGCTGCGTTACGAAATCGCCGACGAATATCTCGAAGTCATCAAGGGGCTGTGGGATAGCTGGGACGACGACGCCTTCGTGCGCAACCGCGAGACGGGGCAATTTTTCGACCGCGCCAAACTCCACACGCTCGGCCACAAGGGCCGTTTCTTCCAGGTGGAAGGCCCGCTCAACATCCAGCGTTCGCAGCAGGGGCAGCCGGTGGTGTTCCAGGCCGGTTCCTCCGATGCCGGCATCGGCCTTGCGGGCAAACATGCGGATGCCGTCTTCACCAATTCCGCCTCGCTGGAGGAAAATCAGACCTTCCTGAAGCGGGTGAAGCAGAGCGCCGTCGCGCAGGGCAGATCCGCGAGTGACGTGAAGATTTTCCCCGGCATTGGCCCGATTGTCGGCGAAACGCAGGAGGAGGCGGAGGCGAAATACGACGTCATCCGCAACCTCATTACCATCGAGGATGCGCTCGCCTATCTCGGCCGCTTCTTCGATCATCACGATTTCAGCGTCTATCCGCTGGATGAGCCGTTCCCCGAGCTCGGCGAGATCGGCAAGAACAGTTTCCGCTCGACGACAGACCGCATCAAGCGGCGGGCGAAGGAAAAGAACCAGACGCTCAGGGAAGCGGCACTGGAGGCCGCAACGCCGCGCGAAGGTTTCATCGGTACGCCGGACAAGGTGGCGGACGAAATCATCCGCTGGGTGGAACATGATGCGGCTGATGGCTTCATTCTCGGTTTCCCGGTCATTGCCGAAGGGCTGGATGATTTCATCCGCCTCGTCATCCCGGTGCTGCAACGGCGCGGTTATTTCGATCCGCATCTGGAAGGCGCGACGCTGCGCGATCATCTTGGCCTGCCTTTCAAGGAAAGTGTCTATTCCGGCGGCGAATCCAGCGCGGACAAAGCCATCGCATAAGGTCGTGGCCGGGCGGCGGTGATCGCGGCCCGGCGCAGATTTCAAGACGCGGCGCGAAAAGGCGCTGCGCAGGAGACAGAACCATGAATATCCGCATTGACGGCGCGCGTCCGCAGGACGACGCCGAACGGGGAATCCTTGCCTTCATCGAGGAAAGCATCGCGATCCGGCACGATCTTCACCGGCATCCGGAGCTTTCACTCAAGGAGACGCGCACGGCGGCGCTCATCGCCCGTTATCTCCTGTCTTTTGGATATGAGGTGACGGAGGGGGTCGGCGGCCATGGCGTTGTCGCCACGCTGAAACGTGGCCATGGTGAAAAACGTCTCGGTATCCGCGCCGATATCGACGCGCTGCCGATCCATGAAGAGACCGGCCTTGCCTATGCCAGCGAAACACCGGGCGTGATGCATGCCTGCGGTCACGATGGCCACACGGTGATCCTGCTCGCTGCCGCCCGTTATCTTGCCGAAACTTCGAATTTTTCCGGCACGCTGACGCTGATCTTCCAGCCCGCCGAGGAAATCGGTGCCGGTGCGAGGGCGATGATAAAGGACCGGCTGTTCGAGCGCTTTCCCGTCGACGCCGTCTTCGGCCTGCACAATTGGCCGGGTGTCGAAACCGGCCAGTTCGGCTTTGTCGAAGGCCCGGCCATGGCATCGGTCGACAAGGCGCAGGTGCGGATCGTCGGCAAGGGCGGCCACGGCGCCGCACCACATGAGACGGTCGATCCGGTTCTCGCCTCGGCGAGCTTCGTTACCGCGCTTCAAAGCATCGTCTCGCGCAATGTCGATCCGCGTGAGATGGCGGTGCTGACGGTCGGTTCCATCCATGGGGGAACCGCCTCCAACGTCATTCCCGAAAGCGTGGAGCTGCAAATTACCGCGCGTGCCTTTTCACCTGCCGTGCGCGACAGGCTGGAGGAGCGGCTTCCGGCCCTTGCCAGAGCACAGGCGGAAAGTTTTGGTGCAACGGCGGATGTCTCCTATTCGCGTGGTTTCCCGCCGGTCATCAATCACGCCCAGCAAACGGCTTTCGCCCGCGATGTCGCCAGACGGCATTTTCCTGCTGCACAGATCGCCGAAGCCTTTCAGCCTCGGACGGCGAGCGAGGATTTTGCCTTCATGCTGCAGGAGCGGCCCGGTTCCTATCTCTTTGTCGGCAATGGCGAAAGCGCGCCGCTGCACAGCCCCCACTATGATTTCAACGACGCGATCATCGCACCGGCAGCACGCTTCTGGGTGCGCCTGGCCGAAGCCTACCTCTCCTGACGCAAAATTGAGGACAAGGACATGAGCGACAGTTTTCTCTACACATCGGTCACGGATCCGCTCGCAACCCCGCTTCTGGACGAGTTGCTGTTTGAATATGACAGCCGTTACGGCACCTTTTTCAACGCGGAAGGGGCGCGAGCCGAGCTGAACAAATATCCGCCGGAGGCCTTCAGTCCGCCTTCGGGCAATTTCCTGCTGCTCCTGCGGGACGGCAAGCCGATCGCCGGCGGTGCCTTCATGCGCTACGACGATGAGACCGCCGAGTTCAAGCGGGTCTGGACCCATTCCGCTCATCGCCGGCAGGGGCTTGCAAAACGCGTGCTGCGCGAACTGGAAGAGCAGGCGGTCCGGCAGGGTTATGCCCGCGTCTATCTGACCACGGGTTTCCGCCAGCCGGAGGCGGTCGGTCTTTATCTCACCAATGGTTACCGCGCGCTCTTCGATACGGCGGCCGACCCCGAGACGATCAAGTCTCTGCCCTTCGAAAAATGGCTTTCCGATACGGTTCTGGACGGATCGTCGATACCGGCTGCCCGGTCACAATCTTCCCCGGCCCACCCCTGAAAGGCCCGTTCCAATGACAATAGCCTCTGATTTTCCGCATGTTGCATTGAACGAACCGAAGGCCGCTCCGGTTGAGAGCGGGCTGGCCAAAGGCGGTTATTCCCATTTCCGCATCGTCCCGGCCCGGTATCCGCTGCGGACGGTGGGCACGGTTTTCTCCGTTCTCGTCATCGCCGCCGTCCTTCATTCGGTTTTCGGCAATCCGCGCTGGGGCTGGGACGTGTTTGCCGAATGGTTCTTCGCCGAACCCGTGCTGGTCGGCCTTGGCCGGACGCTGCTGCTCACCGCGCTCGGCGCCCTTTTCGGTTTCGTGCTGGGAACGCTGCTTGCGCTTGCCCGCGTTTCCCACTCGCCATTGCTGGTTGCCGTCTCCTGGACCTATATCTGGATTTTCCGGTCTATCCCGCTGATCGTGCTTCTGCTGATCCTCAACAATCTCGGTTATCTCTATGAGACCGTAACGATCGGCGTGCCCTATACCGGCATCAATTTCTTCAGCTGGAATACCACTCAGCTGATGACGCCCTTTGCGGCTGCCGTTCTGGGGCTGACGCTCAATCAGGCCGCCTTTGCATCCGAGATCGTGCGTGGTGGTATTCTCTCGGTCGACCAGGGCCAGCTTGAGGCGGCTGCCGCACTCGGCCTGCCACGCCGGCGACAAGCTTCCCGCATTGTTCTGCCGCAGGCGATGCGCTCCATCCTGCCGACCGCCTTCAACGATATCATCGGCCTCGCCAAGGGCACGTCGCAGGTCTATATCCTCGCGCTGCCGGAACTGTTCTACACGATCCAGATCATCTATCGCCGCAATCTGGAAGTGATCCCGCTCCTGATGGTCGCGACCGTCTGGTACCTGGTGATCCTGACCGCGCTTTCCATCGTCCAGCATCATATCGAACGACATTTCTCGCGTGGTGCGCTGCGCAATCCGCCACCCTTGCTGTTTGTCACGATCTTCCGCACCTTCCTGCCGCGCAAATCCGCGCCTGAGGCGGTGGAAACGGTCGCGGCCAAGCCCGAGCGTACGACACCGGCCCGTGCCGCGAGCTTCCAGCTCGGTAATCGTGGCGGTTCGGTCAATATCCACGGGGTTTCGAAATCCTTTGGGTCGCTGAAGGTGCTTGACGATATCAGCCTTTCCATTCCGGCAGGCAGCGTCACCACCATTCTCGGCCAGTCCGGCTCCGGCAAGTCGACATTACTGCGCTCCATCAACCATCTGGAACGCGTGGATGATGGTTTCATCGCCATTGATGGCGAGTTGGTCGGTTATCGCCAGAAGGGCGACACACTCTACGAATTGAAGGAGCGCGAAATCCTCAAGCGCCGCGCCGAAGTTGGCATGGTGTTCCAGAGCTTCAATCTCTTCCCGCATCTGACCGCACTTGAAAACGTCATCGAAGCGCCGGTCGCGGTTCGCGGCATCTCGAAAGAACAGGCCGAGGCCGAGGCGCGTGATCTTCTGGCCCGTGTTGGCCTTGCCGACAAGGCCGGGGCCTATCCCCGCCAGCTTTCCGGTGGGCAGCAGCAGCGCGTGGCGATTGCCCGGGCCTTGGCGCTCCGGCCGAAGGTGCTGCTCTTCGACGAACCGACATCGGCGCTCGACCCTGAGCTGGTCAACGAGGTGCTGGACGTCATCAAGGAACTGTCCCGCTCCGGCGTCACCCTCATCATCGTCACCCATGAAATCGGTTTTGCCCGCGAAGTCTCCGACAGCGTCGTCTTCATGGAACAGGGGCGCATCCTCGAAACGGGCACGCCGGAAAAACTGTTCAACAGCCCGGATCATCCCCGCACCGCCGAATTCCTCGCAAAAGTCCTCTAATCAAAAACAAGGAAACACTCACATGGCATTTTCATCGAAATTATTATCCCTGCTCGCGGCTGGTCTTTTCACCGCCACCGCCTCCCTTGCCCCGGCCGCGCATGCGCAGGAGGTGGACCTGTCGCCGGAGCAGAAGGGCCGGGTTCGCGCCGAAAAGGTGGAAGAGGCGATCAAGCTTCTGCCTGCAGGCCATAAATTCATCGCCAATGGAAAGCTGACGGTTGCGACCGTGCCGTTCCGCCTGCCGCTGGTGGATTATGCGAGCGATACCAAAACACCGATCGGCGTTGAGCCGGATATTGCCCAGCTGGTCGCCGACAGCCTTGGGCTGGAGCTGCAGCTGGTTCCGATCGCCTGGGCGGACTGGCCGCTTGGTCTCTCTTCCGGCAAATATGATGCCGTTACCTCCAACATCACCGTGACGGAAGAGCGCAAGCAGAAGTTCGATTTTTCCAGCTATCGCAACGACCTGCTCGGTTTCTACGTGGGTAATAACAGCAAGGTCACCTCAATCGGTAAGCCCGAGGATGTCGCCGGGCTGAAGGTCATCGTCGGCGCCGCCACCAATCAGGAGCAGATCCTCTTGAAATGGATCAAGGAGAACAAGGCGAAGGGATTGGCCGATACCGATGTGCAATATTACGACGATCAGGCCGTGCTTGATGTCGCCCTGCAATCCGGCCGCGCGGACGCCTATCTCGGCCCCAACGCCACTTCGGCCTTCCAGGCGGCAAGCCAGAAGAAGACCAGGCTTGTCGGCACCTTCTCGGGCGGCTGGCCGGAAGCGGCGGAAATCGCCGTTGCCTCGAAAAAAGACGCCGGCATTGCCCAAGCCATCACGGCGGCACTGAACGCCCAGATCAAGAACGGCAATTACGGCAAGGTTCTCGCCCGCTGGAACCTCGGCTCGGAAGCAATCACGGAATCCCGCACCAACCCGCCCGGCCTGCCGAAGAGCTGAGCGCGAAGCCCAAAGGCTGAACTGCCAAATGCTGAGTTGAAGGTGGGACATCACTCAGCCGGTAGCGCGGGCATCCTCCCGCCCGCGCTACCCTCTGTCCCGCAATCCTAATCGGGAAGCACACAATGACCTTTATCTCTCGTTTCGCCACGGTCACGCTCGGCGCTTTTCTTTCGGTTGCCGGTTTCGGCTCGGCTTCCGCCAGTGATGTCTTCGATCTCTCGCCGGATCAGCCCGGCCGCATCAGGGTTGAAAAGGACCCCGGCGCGATTGCCGCCGTGCCTAAGGATTTCAAATCCGTCACGCCGGGCAAATTCACCGTCGCGGTTTCCCCGGGAGGGCCACCACTGGCCACTTATGCAACAGACGCCAAGACGGTGGTGGGTGCCGATCCTGAATATGCGCTTGCGGTAGCAGACAGCCTTGGCCTTGAGCTCGAGCTGGTGGCGGTTGCCTGGGCGGACTGGCCGCTTGGCCTTGCTTCGGGAAAATACGATGCCGTCATCTCCAATGTCGGCGTGACCGAGCAGCGCAAGGAGAAGTTCGATTTCTCCACCTATCGCCAGGGCCTGCACGGCTTTTTCGTCAAGTCAGACAGCGGCATCACCGCCATCAAGGAGCCGAAGGACGCCGCAGGTCTGAGGATCATCGTCGGCGCCGGCACCAATCAGGAGCGTATCCTGTTGAAATGGAGCGACGAGAATGTCGCCGCCGGATTGAAGCCGATCGAGCTGCAATATTACGACGACGAGGCCACCCGGCTTGTGGCGCTTTCGGCAGGACGGGCGGATGTCATCGTCCAGCCGCATGCGCAGCTGGTTTTCATCGCCGCGCGTGACAAGACCATCAAGCGTGTGGGAACCCTCTCCGCCGGCTGGCCGGAGCGTTCCGATGTCGCCATCACCACGCGCAAGGGGTCGGGCCTCGCCGATGCGCTGACGCTTGCGACCAATGATCTGATCAAGAGCGGCGCCTACGCGAAAATTCTGGATCGCTGGCAGCTTTCGGAAGAGGCCCTGCCGGAATCACGCACCAACCCGCCCGGCCTGCCGAAAAGCTGATTGCCCGAATAAATGCGGTGGACGGCAATATCCGCGGGTTCCGGCCTGCGGATATTGTTTCATCAGTACCTTCAGAAATCTGCGACTTTGCCCCAGGCCGAGCCCTGGAAACGGCTGGGATGATAGGGAGCAGGGTCGACGATCGGGTTTGAGCCCGTCACGATATCGGCGATCAGATGGCCGGCACCGGGCCCGATGCCGAAACCATGGCCGCTGAAACCGGCGGCGAGGATGAAGCCCGGCAATTCACTGGTTTCGCCGATGGCAGGCACCCCATCCGGCGTGCTGTCGATGAAACCGGCCCAGGTGGCGGCAACCCGCGTCTTGTTCAGCGCCGGCAGAAGTTCCAGCGCCCTTTTGTGGGTTTCCTGGATGGCAGCGGCATTGGGTTTCGGATCGAGAATGCGCACCCGCTCCATCGGCGTCGGCGCATCGAGCCGCCAGCGCTTAAGTGTTTCATGGCCGCCGCGAATGCCCTCTAACCCGCCCGGCCGCAGGCTGCGCCAGCGCTTCAGGAACATCGGAACAAATTCGCGGGCGAAGCGCATCTGCTGCGCTGTCGGATCAATGCGCCCCAGCCCGCTGATGGCAAGCGTGTAGCCGCCATTGTGCCGCTTCGTTACCGAAACGGCGGCGGTGTGCAGCGCATCCGGCAGGCCTTCCGCACCCGGCGTGACGGCCAGAATGGAAGAGCGAACGGAAGCCTGCGGAAAACGAATGCCGAGTTGGCGGCAGAAGGAGGAGGCCCAGGCCCCACCGGACATGATGGCGGTTTTGGTGCGGATGGTGCCTTTTTCGGTGACGACGGCGCTGACGCGACCGCCCTCCGTTTCCAGTCCCCGTGCGGCGCAGTTCTGATGCACGGTGCCGCCCAGTTTAATGATGGCGCGCGCAACGGCGGGTGCCGCCATGGAAGGATCTGCCGTGCCGTCGGTGGGCGAAAAGACGCCGCCCTTCCAGCGTTTTCCGGTGGCACGGCCGCGTTCGCTGGCCTCGTTGGCGCTCAGCATATGGGTCGTCACGCCGGCCGTGATGGCAAAATCGCGCCAGCGCGCCCAGCCTGCAAGTTCCGCCTCGTTGTCGCTCAGGTAAAACAGCCCGCAGCGGCGAAAACCGGTGTCTTCGCCGCTCTCAGCGGCAAATTGTTCCCAGAGTGCCAGGCTCTGGGTCGAAATCGGCAATTCGCGGGCATCGCGGTTCTGCTGGCGGCACCAGCCCCAATTGCGGCTGGATTGCTCTGCCCCGATCAGGCCTTTTTCGACCAGCGCCACTTTCAGGCCGCGCCGGGCGAGGTAATAGGCCGCGAAAACACCGACAATGCCGCCGCCGATAATGACGGCGTCCGCGGATTTCGGCAGTTCCGGCGATGTCGTGATCTGTTGCAGCGGGGCGGGCATGGTCGGACTCCTTATATTCGTCCTAATTTACCTCAGCCGGCGTGTAAACGCTGCCAGACTGGGCCTCTTGCCGGAATCTCCTGCTGTTCGGCGATGCTTCTGCAACTCTTTATGCTGCATCAAAAAAATATCCCCACGTCGACAGGGTCCGCCCATGTGATAAGATTTCCGTCAACGCGCCAGAATTTTATGCTGCGCTTTACAAAAACAAAAAAGGGGTTCCACACATGATGAAACTTGACCGGATCGACATCAAGATCCTGTACGAACTGCAGAAAAACGGTCGTATCACCAATGTCGAACTGGCGGAGCTCGTCAACCTGTCGCCCAGCCCCTGTCTGATGCGGGTGAAGAAGCTGCAGGCCGAAGGTTATATCGAAGGTTATTCGGCGCAGATCAACATCAACAAGCTCGGCCAGACGCTGACGGTCTTCACGGAGATCACGCTCAAGAATCACCGCCAGATTGATTTCGCCCGTTTCCTTGGCGTTGTCGAAAAGATCGACCAGGTGGTGGAATGCCACCTCGTTTCCGGCGGTTATGATTATCTGCTGAAATTCGTCACCTCAGGCATCGTCGAATATCAGTCGATCATGGAGCGGCTGACGGATATGGATGTCGGCATCGACAAATATTTCAGCTTCGTGGTGCTGAAATCGCCGATCATCAAATCGCATATGCCGCTGACCAGCCTGTTTCCGCTTTGAGGCGGAGGAGGGGCCTCGGCCGTCCGCAGAACCGATGGGTTTGGCAAGGTTGTTGCATCCCCACTCCGTCACCCCGGACCTGATCCGGGGTCCAGCGCGATCAAGTCTTTGATCGAAAAATCGTCTTTCCACGGCACAGACGCGCCGTGGCTGGATGCCGGCTCAAGGCCGGCATGACGAAGGAGAGTTTCTCACCGCTTAGAAAACGCCCGCACCAGCTCTGCATCCTGCTGAAGATTGTCGAGCCATGTCGGGTCGAGTTTCGGCACCGAGGAGAAGAGCAGTTTCGAATAGGGATGGGTGGGCGATTTGATCGCTTCCGTTTCCAGATGCTCCACCTTCTGCCCACCATACATCACAACGATTTCGTCGCAGATGGTCTCCACCACCGAAAGATCGTGGCTGATGAAGATATAGGACAAGCCAAGCTCACGCTGGAGTTCTCCCAGAAGATCGATGATCGCGGCCGCGACCACGGTATCGAGGGCCGAGGTGATTTCATCGCAGATGATGAGCGACGGTTCGGCCGCGAGCGCCCGGGCGAAATTGACGCGCTGTTTCTGGCCGCCCGAAAGGCCGGAGGGGTGGCGATGGCGCACCGAGCGCGGCAGCTTCACCATATCGAGAAGCTGGTCGATCCGTGCGTCGCGGGCCTTGCCCTTCATGCCATGATAAAAGGTCAGCGGCCGGCCGAGAATATCCTCGATGGGTTTTGACGGGTTGAGTGCCGTATCCGCATATTGGAAAACGATCTGCATGCGGCGCAGCTGGTCGCTGGTCCGGCGCCGGGCATCGGCATCCAGTTGCTTGCCTTCGAAGACGACATGGCCGCTTGCCGCCGGCAGGATACCGGCAATCGCGCGCGCCAGCGTCGATTTCCCGCAGCCGGATTCGCCAATAATGCCGAGATTGCGGCCGGGGTAGACCGACAGGCTGACGGTATCCACCGCGCGCACCAGCGGCATCCGGTCCTCGCCTTTGGTTCCATAACCGGCGATGAGCTTGTCGATGTTCAGCAGCGGTGTGGCCTGCTCCTGTTTAGCCGGGGCGATGACGCGCGCCTTATCGTGAAAGGCTGTCAGCAGTTCCTTTGTATAAGGATGCTGCGCATTTTCGAGAATATCCTTTGTGGTGCCGGTTTCCTGCACCTCGCCGCCTTTCAGCACGACGATCCGGTCGGCGATCTGGGCGACGACGGCGAGGTCGTGCGATACGTAGACGCCGCCGATGCCGCCCTTGCGCATGGCCGATTTGAAGGCGCGCAGAACCTCGATCTGGGTCGTCACATCAAGGGCGGTGGTCGGTTCGTCGAAGATTACCAGCTTCGGATCGCCAATCAGCGCCATGGCGGCGGAAAGGCGCTGCAACTGGCCGCCGGAGACCTGGTGCGGGTAACGCTCGCCGATGGTCTCCGGGTTTGGCAGTGACAGGGCCTTGAAAAGTTCCACCGCCCGGGCGCGCGCTTCCTGCGGCGGCATCAAATGGTGGATGCGTGTGACTTCGATGACCTGATCGATGATCTTCTGCGCCGGGTTGAAGGCGGCGGCGGCACTTTGCGGCACATAGGTCACTTTCGTGCCGCGCACCCTGGCACGCTCGGCTTCCGAAAGCTGCACCATGTCGCGGCCCGCGACTTTTACGCTGCCGCCGGAAATGCGGCAGCCAGGCCGGGCATAACCCATCAGCGTCAGCGCGATGGTGGTCTTGCCGGAGCCGCTTTCGCCGATCAGCGCGACGATTTCGCCATCGGCGATGTCGATGTCGACGCCCTTGATGATATCGATGCGGCGGCCGGAATCGGTGGTCGCTTCGACCTTCAGTCCGCGAATTTCAACGAGATTGCTCATGCTTCGCTCCTGTCGCGGATTTTCTGCGGCAGATTGTCGATCAGCAGGTTGACGCTGATCGTCAGGCTGGCAATGGCCAGCGACGGGAAGATAACGGCCGGTGCCGCAAACGGCAGGCCGCCGATATTTTCACGCACCAGCGCACCCCAGTCCGCATTTGGCGGCTGCAGGCCGAGGCCGAGGAAGGAGAGGCCCGACAAAAGCAGCACGATGAAAACGAAACGCACGCCAAGATCGGCAAGCACCGGACGGATGATGTTCGGCAGGATTTCCGAGCCGATGAGGTAGAGCAGGCTTTCGCCGCGCACACGGGCGACGGTGACGAAATCCATGGTGTTGACATTCACCGCCAGCGCCCGGGCGAAACGATAGGCACCCGGCGTATAGATGACCGAAAGCGTGATGATCAGCACCGGAATGGACGAACCGACGGCGGCGACGACCACGAGGCCGAACAGCTTGCTTGGAATGGAATTCACCGCATCCAGAAACCGGCTGAGGGCGGCATCGAACCAGCCGCCGATGACGGCCGCGCACATGCCGAGCACAACGCCGGACACACAGGCGATGGTGACGGCCGCCAGCGAAATGCCGACCGTGAAGCGTGCCCCCATCAAGATGCGGGAGAAGACGTCACGGCCGAGATAATCGGAACCAAGCCAGAGATCGGAGGTCATCGGCCCGAAATAATCGAAATCGACGATTTCACCCACCGGATGCGGAATGAGATAGGGCGCGAAAATCGCAACCATCGCCCAGAGAAAAATGACGAGAAAGCCGAAAACGCCGACTGCGTTGATCTTGTAACCCAAACGCGAAGTTCCCTGATATGTCTTGATATGATCGGTCATCAGCGCAGCCTCGGATTGGACATGATGGCGATGATATCCGCTGTGGTGATGAGGAGGAGATAACCGACGCAGAAGATCATCGCGCAGGTCTGGATCAGCGGCAGGTCGCGGGTCGCGACGCCATCGACCATCAGCTTGGCGATACCGGGATAATTGAAGATCGTCTCGACGATGATGACGCCGCCGACAAGGTAAGAAAGCGACAGTGCCACCGCATTGACGATGGGGCCGAGCGCATTGGGCAGCGCATGGCGCAGCACGATGCGCATGCGCGGCGCGCCCTTCAAGAGCGCCATTTCCACATAGGGCGTATCGAGCGTTTCGATCACGGCGGCGCGGCTCATGCGGATCATCTGCGCCGAGACGACGAAGGTGAGTGTGATGACCGGCATGGCGTAGACGCGGAGCACATCGAAGACCGAGTGAATCTCGCTGACCAGCGACAGCGCCGGCAGCCATTTCAGGTAAACGGCGAAAAGCAGGACAGCGAGTGTGGCGATCATGAATTCCGGCACCGAGATGACGCCGATGGTCAGGATGGTGACGGCCCGGTCATACAACGTTCCGCGCAGCATGGCGGAACTGATGCCGAGTGTGAGTGCCAGCGGCACGGCAATGATGGTGGTGATGCCGGCCAGTTTCATGGAGTTGACGAAACGCGGACCGATAAGATCGGCAATCGCCATGTTGTTGGCATAGGAGGTGCCGAGCTCGCCGTGCAGCAGGCCGAAGAGCCAGCGCACGAAGCGCAGAAGGGCGGGGTCATCCAGATGCATGGCGGTGCGCAGGCCGGCCACGGCCTCCGGTGTCGCCGCCTGGCCGAGAAGGATCGTCGCCGTGTCGCCCGGCAGCAGGCTGGTGGCGGAAAAGACGATGAACGACACGATCAGCAGCGTCGTCAGCATGACGACCAGCCGCCTGACGATAAGGGACAATATACGGCTGTTCATTCACATGCTCCTGCGATCTGCCTGATGGTGGAGACTTCCCGCATGCTGCGGAAAGTTGCCGGGCGTTGTTTCACGCCCGGCTCCATGGTTTATCAGGCTTCGAGCCAGACGTATTCCGCAAAGGCGTAACCCATCATGCCGCCGAGCGGATTGGCCTCCAGGCCCTTCAGCTTGGAGCTGATCGCGTCCACATTGGTAAGGTAGGCAGGGATGATGGTGCCGGCTTCGTCGGCGATCATCGTCTGCATTTCGAAATAGATCTGCTTGCGCTTTTCGAGATCGAGCAAACCACGCGCTTCAAGCATCAGCTTGTCGAATTTCGGCGACTTGTACTGGCTTTCATTCCACGGCGCATCGGATGCGTAAAGCAGCGAGAACAGGATATCCGGCGTCGGGCGCGGGTTGATGTTGCCGAAATGGATCGGCGCCTTCAGCCAGTAATTGCTCCAGTAACCATCGGCGGGAACACGCTGTACGTCCAGCTTCATGCCGATTTCCGCAGCCGAGGCCTGGATGATCATCGCCATGTCGATGGCCGAATTCGCCGCATCCGAAGTGATGACCGGAATGGACTGGCCGATGACGCCAGCCTTTTCGAAGTGGAACTTCGCCTTGTCGGGATCGAAGGCTTTCGGCTTGAGGTCGGGATTGTGATAGGGGCTCATCGGCGGGATCGGCTGGTCGTTGCCCACTTCGCCGAGACCACGAAGGGCCGCCTTGACGATCTGCTCGCGATTGACGATCGACTTCATGCCGGCAATGAAATCGGCCTTGTTGCCGGGCGCCTGGTCGAGACGCATGTTGAGATTGGTGTAGTTGCCAGAGGTTCCCTTCGACAGGGTCACACCTTCCTGCTTGTCGAGCAGGCGAAGCGCGCGCGGGTTGATGGCGGCTGCGAGCTGGATATCACCGGAAAGAAGGGCGTTGACGCGGGCATTGTCGTCCGAGATCGCGAAGAACTCGAAGCTGTCGACATGCGGTCCGCCGGATTTCCAGTAATTGGTGTTCTTCGACATGATCGAGCGCACGCCCGGTTCGAATTTTTCGAGCTTGAAGGCGCCGGTGCCGTTGCCCTTGGAAAAATCGGTCGTGCCGTCGGCGACGATCATGAAATGGTGCATGGCAAGGATCGTCGGCAGGTCGGCATTGGCGCTGGCCAGCGTGATCTCGACCGTGCTCTTGTCGACTGCCTTGAAGCCGGTCATCTGCGCGGCGATCTTGGCGACCTTGGAGCCGACGGCGGGATCGAGATGGCGCTTCAGCGAATAGACCACGTCATCGGCCGTCAATGCCTTGCCATCATGGAAGGTGACGCCGGAACGCAGCTTGACCGTCCAGGTCTTGGCGTCCTTGGAATCGATGGATTCGGCAAGTTCCATCTGCGGCGTGCCGGAAGCATCGAGGAAGCTCAGCCGGTTAAAAAGCGCGCAGCAACGGACATAATCCGTCGAAAGCGAGGCTTTTGCCGGGTCGAGCGTATCGGCGGTGGAGGAGGACCAGCCGGCCGCCTTCAGCGTGCCGCCCGATACCGGTGTTGCGGCCACGGCCTTTGAGGCGCGGCCGAGAATGGCCGAGCCGGCGGAAAGGGCAACGCCGCCCGCCAGCATCATGTGAAGCAGCTCACGCCGCGTCGCACCGCGGCGGATCGCCTGTTCAACGGCGGCATCGTCGGAACGGGTCCAGTTGGTAATTCTGTCACTCATGGTCTTCCCCTTTTGTATGATTTGTTGAAATGCGTCAGCAGAAATGTCCGGCATGCCGCATCCCAGTTCGCGGCAGGCCATGGGCGGAGCGGTTCAGCCGCCCGTTTGCCTCGCGGCCCCGGCAAGGCCGGCCATCGAGGTGAAGTGGTAATCCGGCTCGGTGAAGTTTTCCGGCTCGATCGTGCCGCCATATCCCTTCTGGGCGTGGCGGCGCTCGATCCAGCAATTGGTCATGCCGAGTTTCCGGGAAATGCCGATATCGTGGTACTGGCTTTGCGCGACGTGCAGAATGTCGTCCTTCGATGCGCCCTCGCTTTCCACAAAGGCGAACACCTTTTCGAAGAAGGCCGGGTCCGGTTTTTCCGTGCCGGTGTCATCCGCTGTGAAGGCGGCGTGAAAGGGATTGCCGAGCTCCTTCGAGAAATATTCAAAGGCCCAGCGCTGGGCGTTGGTCATGGCGATGAGGCGGTGCGTCTTTGCAAGCTCGGCCATGGCGGCGCGGCTGTCTTCAAAGCTTTTCCAGCTTTTTGCCGCGTCCCGCAGGCGCTCGCCGAGCGCGCGTTCCGCCGGCAGGCCGAGTTCGGGAGCGATGATCAGGTAAACGCGGACGAGATCGTCCGGAAAAAGGTCTGTCGCATCGGAATAACGGGCTGCGCGATAAAGCGCGAGCGCCTTTTCACCATCGACCTCCACGCCGTGTTCCGTGCCGATCTCGGCAAGCGTCGCTTTCAGACCGCCTTCGAAATCGATGAGTGTTCCCACCACGTCGAAGCTCATATATTTGAAGTCGCTCAGTTTTTTGGGCAATGTCGGTCTCCGCTTCGCCGCTTCGGCCTCTTGGGGAGCCTGCGGCAGATTATTCTGTTCCCGGACGGGATCCTTGCCCCGTTCCCATTTGTGATTACGCCCTTTTTTATGGCGTTTAGTGCCGTTTGCATTGATAGTTTGGCACTTCCAGCACGTTGGATACGCCGAAATGGATCGGCTGTTCGGCAGAATATTGCGAATATGCGGTGCGTTGCGACATTTCGAGAGGGTGCCGCAACGCTGCCCGCTTTTCCTCTCAGGCCATCGCCGCCCGCACTGCGGGGTCTTCAAGCGTCTGATCGAGCGTCTTCAGCGTCCGCTCGACGATGGCATCGATTTCGTTATCGGTGCAGCAGAGCGGCGGCGCGTAGCCGAGGATGCCGTTCGCGAAGGCGCGCACAATGAGGCCGTTTTCCCAGGCGCGGTCGAAAACTTTTCGCGCGGGGGTGGCTGCGGCCGGCAAGGGCGTCTTCTTGTCCTTGTCGGTCACGAGTTCGATGGCGGCCAGCATGCCCCGGCCGCGTACATCGCCCACCAGCGGGTGGCTTCTCAATCCTTCAAGGCCAGCCATCAGCCGTTGACCGGCACGGCGGCCATTTTCCAGTAATCCGCCTTCATAAAGTTTCAGCACTTCGAGACCGACGGCGGCGCTGACGGGGTGGGCGGAATAGGTATATCCGTGCCCAATGGCTGCCTCGCCCGCGAAGTCGGCAATTGTATCATAAACATGGTCTGCCATGAAGACGGCGCCCATTGGCACATAGCCGGAGGTGAGGCCTTTTGCGGCGGTGATGAAGTCGGGCACGATGTCCTCGTCAGCACAGGCAAAGAGCGGTCCCGTGCGGCCGAAACCGGTGATGACTTCATCGGCGACGAACAGAATGCCATAGGAACGGCAGAGCTCGCGCATGGCCTTGATCCAGCCCGGCGGCGGCACCAGGACGCCGCCCGAGCCCTGAATGGGTTCGGCATAAAAGGCGGCGACCCGGTCCGGGCCGATGGCCTCGATCTTGTCCTTCAGAATTTGCAAAGAGGATGCAATGATGGCGGCTGGATCGCTGCCTACCGGATTGCGATAGGCATAATGCGACGGAATTTTGTGCTGCCAGTCATAGGGCACACCGAAACCCGCATGGAATGCGGGCAGGGCGGTGAGGCCCGAGCCGGCGGTGGTGGAGCCGTGATAGCCCTGTTCGATGGAAATGAACTGGTCGCGCTGCGGCTGGCCTTTCGCATGCCAGTAATAACGGATGAACCGGATTGTGCTGTCCACGGCATCGGAACCGCCAAGCGTGAAATAGACGTGGTTGAGATCTCCCGGCGCGCGGTCGGCAAGTTCCGAGGCCAGCCGGATCGCCGGTTCGCTGCCAATGTCGAAATAGGCGGTGGCATAGGGCAATTCACGCATCTGCTTTGCCGCCGCTTCGACGATGCTGTCGTGCCCGTAACCGGCATTGACGCACCAGAGGCCGGCAAAACCGTCGATCAGCTGATGGCCGGTCATGTCGGTGACGGTCGCGCCGCTTGCCGATTTCAGCACCCGCACGCCGAGCTTTTCATGGCCGCGGAAGGAGGAGACGGGGTGCACCAGATGGGCGCGGTCCAGTTCGATCAGTGAATTGCTTAACATGGGTCTCTCCAGATTCAGCCGAGTGCCTGGCTGGTCAATGCGAAGGTTCTGAATTTCTTGTCGGCTGAGATGTCGGCTTTCCGCCGGCGCATGGCGATGCCGCCGCCGACATGGGCAAGGCCGCGTTCGGCCAGCCAGGGGGCAAGGCCAGTATCCACCGTGGTATCGACGCGCAGGAATGCGCCCGCCCGTTCGGACAAGATGAAGGCAATCAAATCTTTTGCGATTTCAACATTTTCCGCCACGACCGGGCCGATGACTTCACCACGTCCGAAGGCGCGCAGGGCGGCAAAACCCTTGATGACGCCCTGTTCCCGCACAAGCGCGAAACGCGCCCGGCTGGCAAGTTCCGCAAAGAGCGCCGCGCGATCCGCGCCGAAAGCCTGCGCATCCAGCGCCGCAAGTCCGGCCGGGTCAACACTATCCACCCAGGCCACGCCGACCGGGCGTTCGGCCGCAGAAGGAATGCCTTGATGCTGGCGCACCTCGCCGCAGGCGGCGAAGCCAAGTTTTTTGTAGAGCGGCAGGCCGTCGGCCGTGGCGACAAGACGGCACTCGCGATTTTCCGCTGCATCCAGCGCCGCCTGCATCAGCTGGCGCCCGAGGCCGCGGCCGCGCATGCTTTCATCCACGATCACCATATTGACGGTGGCGCAGGTCTCGCCGAGCAGCGTCGCCATGGCGGTTCCGACAACACGGCCGTCTTCAAGGGCGACGAAACCTTTGCTTAAGGAGAGGACCAGCGCCCAGTCTTCTTTCCGGTGCGGCCATCCGGCCTGACGGGAAAGTTCAACGGCCGCATCGAGATGCTCCGGTTGAAATGGTTGGATATCGATCAGGCTCGCTTGCATGCCGGAACTCCGTTTGTTCTCACTCTTCATTGATAGACTGATGCCGGAAGAAGATTGTCCCGACAAATGGGAAGGTTCGATATGTTTCGCTGTTGCTTTTATCCACCGCCGCATCTTATGCCGCATCCTGTCCGCGCCAGCCGGTAAACCTGGGGCGGGCGACGGCTTTCGGTTTGCCCCAACGCAACTCTCTGCCAAACTGGCGGCTGCATACGCAACAATCTGCTTCCGCGAATGGCAATTGCGGTGCGCCGACCGGGCAAAGGCTTTCTATGATCAGTTTATTCCGGCACGGCCGATCCCCAAGCAAGGATGACGACGACATGACCATCTTCCGCCCGAAATACATCTCCTTTGATTGCTACGGCACGCTGATCAATTTCCAGATGGCCGAAGCCGCCCGCGATCTCTATGGCGATCGCCTGGACGAAGCGCAGATGCAGCAGTTCATCAAGAATTTCGCGGCTTACCGTCTGGACGAGATCATGGGTGCCTGGAAGCCCTATGCCGAGGTGGTCCATAATTCTCTTTCGCGCAGCTGCAAGCGCAACGGCGTTACCTTCAAGGATGAAGACGCCACTTTCGTTTACGAGCGCGTTCCAACCTGGGGTCCGCATGCCGACGTTCCGGCCGGTCTTGCCAAGGTGGCGAAGGAAATTCCCCTCGTCATCCTGTCCAACGCCATGAATTCGCAGATCATGTCGAATGTCGAGAAACTCGGCGCGCCTTTCCACGCGGTCTACACCGCCGAGCAGGCGCAGGCCTACAAGCCGCGTTTCCAGGCGTTCGAATATATGTTCGACATGCTGGGCTGTGGGCCGGAGGACATGCTGCATGTCTCTTCCTCCTTCCGTTATGACCTGATGTCGGCCCATGATCTCGGCATCAAGAACAAGGTCTGGGTCAATCGCGGCCACGAGCCCGCAAACCCCTATTATGGTTATGTGGAAATTGCCGATATTTCCGGTCTTGCGGGTGTCGTCGGACTGTAAGGAAAGGACCATGACCATGAAGCTCGTCTCCTACTGGCACGACACCGCTCCCCTGTTTTCGGGAGCGGCGGAGGGACCTGTGGAGGGCCACTATGATGTGGCCGTCATCGGCGGCGGTTTCACCGGTCTCGGTGCGGCGCGCCAGCTCGCGAAAGCGGGTGCGCGCGTGGTTGTCCTCGAAGGGCAGCGGGTTGGCTGGGGTGCCTCCGGCCGCAATGGCGGGCACCTCAATAATGGTCTTGCCCACTCCTATCTTTCCGCCAGGGCGGAACTCGGCAAAGAGCGCGCCATCGCCCTTTACAGGGCGCTGGACGATTCGATCGACACGCTGGAGGCGTTGATCGCGGAGGAGGGTATAGACTGCAACTTCCGCCGCTCGGGCAAGCTGAAGCTTGCTTCCAAGCCGCAGCATTTCGAAGGCCTGGCGAAAAATTTCGAAGCGCTTCACGCCGAGGTCGATCCAGATACGGCGCTTTTGTCCGAGGCGGATCTGAAGGCGGAGATCGGCTCGCCCTTTTACGGCGCGATGCTCTCGAAGAAGAGCGCCATGATGCATATGGGCCGTTATGTCGCCGGCCTTGCCGAGGCTGCCAGCCGTCATGGCGCGGTGATTTTCGAAAATGCGGCTGTGACGAAACACACCCAGAACGGCAAACTTCATGAGCTCGAAACCCCGCGCGGCACGGTGACGGCCGACAATGTGCTGGTCGCGACCGGCGCTTATACGCCATCCGGCTTCGGTTATTTCCGCCGGCGTATCATCGCCGTCGGCAGTTTCATCATCGCCACGCGGCCGCTGACGGATGCCGAGATCAAGGCTTCGGTTCCGGGCAACCGCACCTATGTCAACTCCATGAACATAGGCAATTATTTTCGTCTGGCGCCGGATAATCGCTTGATCTTCGGCGGCCGAGCCCGTTTTTCCGCGACCTCGGACCAGCGTTCGGATGCCAAGAGCGGCGCGATCCTGACGGAAAGCCTGCATCGCATCTTTCCTCAGCTTTCGCATGTGCCGATCGATTATTGCTGGGGTGGTCTGGTCGATATGACCAAGGACCGTTATCCGCGTGCCGGTTTTCATGACGGCGTGTGGTATGCCATGGGCTATTCCGGCCATGGCGCGCAGCTTTCCACCCATCTCGGCATGATCATGGCCGACGCCATTCTGGGACGGCCGGACAGGAACCCGCTGAAGGGGCTCGATTGGCCGGCGGTGCCGGGTCATTTCGGCAAGCCCTGGTTCCTGCCGCTGGTGGGTTATTATTATAAGATGCTGGACAAGTTTCAGTAGAAGGCGATGGCCTTCCGTCAGACAAAGCCTCACCCAGATTTGACGTCATCCTCGGGCTTGTCCCGAGGATCCAATCATGTCTCGTAAAATCAAACCGTTGCAGATGCTCGGGACAGGCCCGAGCATGACGAGCGAGGGGAGGTTTTCGGACTTTGCATCAATCGCACTGCGGCCTCAGGGCCGCTTTTTTGTGTAAAAAAGAAGGGCCGCAGAGCGGCCCTTTAGGCGGGGAGGAAGAAGCGGGCGTCAGGCAAGCCCACCGATATGAAACGCCTTGGTCTCCAGATATTCCTCGATACCGACCTGCGCGCCCTCGCGGCCGAGACCGGATTGCTTGACGCCGCCGAAGGGGGCGACTTCGGTGGAGATCAGCCCGGTATTGAGGCCGACCATGCCGAATTCCAGTGCTTCACCCACGCGCCAGGCGCGCTTGAGGCTTTCGGTATAGAAATAGGCTGCAAGGCCGAAGGGCGTGCCATTGGCGATGGCGAGCGCTTCTTCTTCCGTTTCGAAACGGAAGAGCGGCGCGACCGGCCCGAAGGTCTCTTCGCTTGCCAGCTGCATTGCCGTCGTCGCGCCCGTCAGCACCACGGGTGCGGTATATTGCGGGCCTTCCGGCAGATTGCGCGGCCTGGTGATGATGGTTGCGCCCTTGGCAACGGCGTCATCGATATGGGCGCGAATTTTCGCGATGGCCGGTTCGTTGATCATCGGGCCGATGGAGACGCCCGCTTCCGTTCCGGGGCCGACCCGCATGGCGTCGACGCGATCCGCCAGCTTTTTCGCAAAGGCGTCGTAAACGCTCGACTGCACGAGAATACGGTTGGCGCAGACGCAGGTCTGGCCGCCATTGCGGAACTTCGAAACGAGCGCGCCTTCGATGGCGAGATCGAGATCGGCATCATCAAAAACGATGAAGGGCGCATTGCCGCCGAGTTCCAGCGACAGCCGCTTGACGCTATCGGCAGCGCCGCGCATCAGAAGCGAGCCGACGCGGGTGGAGCCGGTGAAGGAAATTTTCCGAACCGTCTCGTTGGCCATGATTTCATTGCCGATATCCGTCGGCATGCCGGTGACGATGTTGATGACACCTGCGGGAATGCCCGCCCGTTCGGCGAGCACACCAAGCGCCAGCGCCGAATAGGGCGTGAATTCCGACGGCTTGATGACGACGGTGCAGCCGGTGGCGAGCGCGGGCGCAACCTTGCGGGTGATCATCGCATTCGGGAAATTCCACGGCGTGATGATGCCGCAGACGCCGACAGGCTCCTTTAGCACCACGATGCGCCGGTCCGGCGTTGGTGAGGGAATGGTGGTGCCGCCGATGCGCCGGGCCTCTTCCGCAAACCATTTGACGAAGGATGCGCCGTAGCGGATTTCGCCCTTGGCTTCGTTAAGCGGCTTGCCCTGTTCGATGGTCAGGATCAGGCCGAGATCGTCGATATTCTCGATCATCAGCGCGAACCATTTTTCAAGCAGCGCGGCACGCTCGGCATGGGTCTTTTTCTTCCATGGCCCGAAGGCGGCGTTGGCGGCCTCGATGGCCGCGCGGGTCTCTGCGCCGCCCATATCCGGCACAGTGCCGATCACCGCCTGCGTCGCCGGATCGGTGACATCCACCACCTTGCCCGATGCTGCCGCTTTCCAAGCGCCGCCGATCAAACCCGTCTGGCGAAAGAGTTCCTTGTCCTTCAAGCCCTGCATCATAATTCTCCGAAATCAGGCGAGTGCCGCAAGAACCGCGGCGGTGATGGTGTCCGTCTTGTCCTTGCCCGGCACCGTGCCGATGCCGCGACCGGTCGCCGTTTCCAGCGCCGTCATGATCTTTGCGGCTGCATCCTTTTCGCCGAGATGCTCGAGCATCATCGCGCCGGACCAGATGGCGGCGATGGGGTTGGCGATGCCGAGATGGGCGATGTCGGGGGCTGAACCATGAACCGGCTCGAACATCGAGGGGGCGGTGCGGTCGGGATTGATATTGGCGGAAGCGGCAAAACCAAGGCCCCCCTGAATGGCGGCGCCGAGATCGGTCAGAATGTCACCGAAGAGGTTGGAAGCGACGACGACATCAAGGCTTTCCGGCGCCATCACCATGCGTGCCGCCATGGCGTCGATGTGATAGCTCGAGACCTCGACGTCAGGATATTCCGCTGCGAGCTTGTGGGTCACCTCGTCCCAGAACACCATCGAATATTTCTGGGCATTGGACTTGGTGATGGAGGCGAGCTTGCCGCGACGCTTCTGCGCCTGTTCGAAGCCGAAACGCAAAATCCGTTCCACGCCCTTGCGGGTGAAGATCGAGGTTTCGACGGCCACCTCGTCCTCCGTGCCTTGATGCACGCGGCCGCCGGCGCCGGAATATTCGCCTTCCGTGTTTTCGCGAATGCACAGAATGTCGAAGCCATCGGCCTTCAAGGGGCCTTGCACGCCGGGCAGCAGCCGGTGCGGGCGGATATTGGCATATTGCACGAAAGCCTTGCGGATCGGCAGCAGCAGGCCATGCAGCGACACAGAGTCAGGCACTTCCGCCGGCCAGCCGACGGCGCCGAGCAGAATGGCGTCGAAGCCGCGCAGCGTTTCGATGCCGTCCTTCGGCATCATCGCTCCGGTTTCCTTGTAGAAGGCGCAGGACCAGAGGAATTCCGTTCCTTCAAGCGCAAAACCGGAGGTTTTGGCGACGGCGTTGAGAACCTGCCACGCGGCGTCCGTCACGCTTTGGCCGATGCCGTCCCCGGGAATGAGTGCGATGCGATGCGTTTTCAAGAGAATTCCCCTGTTACAGTCCGATGAGGACGCTTTTGCTCTTGCGGTTGGCGAGATAGGCCTCCCGACCAAGATCCTTGCCGATGCCGGAACGCTTGTAACCGCCGGTCGGCAGGATGTGATCGCGCGAACGCCCGTAACGATTAACCCAGATCGTTCCCGCCTGGATCGCGCGCGACAGGCGCAGGACGCGCGAGACGTCGCGGCTGAAAAGGCCCGCCGCCAGACCGTAGGTCGGATGATCGGAAAGCGCCAGAGCCTCTTCTTCCGTGCGGAACGTCTGCAGCGTCAGCACCGGTCCGAAGATTTCCTCGGTAACGGCGGGCGAGGTCTGGTCGACATTGGCGATCAGCGTCGGCTGGTAAAAATAGCCGGGACCATCCATGATTGCGCCGCCCGTCAGGCATTCACCGCCATGGGCGACGGCTGCCTGCACGATGCCGTCGATACGCTGGCGCTGAACTTCGGAGATGATCGGCGAATATTGGGTGGCCTCGTCCCAGGTCGGACCGGGCTTTACCGCCTTCATGCGGGCGATGATCGCAGCGGAAAGGGCGTCGGCCGCACTTTCCTCAACGATGATGCGCGAGCCGGCGACGCAGGCCTGTCCCGCATTGGAGAGAATATTGCCGGCGATCGCGGCGGCTGCCTTTTCGATATCGGCATCGGCAAACACCAGCTGCGGGCTTTTGCCACCCAGTTCCAGCGTCATGGGCTTGATGCCGGTGCGGGCGACATTCGCCATGATGGCGGCTCCGGCTGCTGTCGAGCCGGTGAAGCTGACCTTGGAAATCTCGGGATGGCCGGTGATGGCGTTGCCCGTCACTGGCCCGTCGCCCAGCACGATGTTGATGAGGCCGGCGGGCAGGCCGGCCTTGATGGCCAGTTCAGCCATGAAAATGCTGGAGAAAGGCGTCATTTCCGATGGTTTGAGCACCACGGCATTGCCGGCCGCGAGCGCCGGGCCGAGTTTCCAGCCGGCCATTGAGACGGGGAAATTCCACGGCGTAATCGCGCCGACCACGCCATAGGGCTCTGTCATGATCATGCCGAGGCTCGCATCGTCAGTCGGCACGAGATCGCCGCCTTCCTTGTCGGCGAATTCGGCGAAGAAGCGGATCTGTTCGGCGGTCACGGCGATGTCGCCGGCGATCAGCTGGCCCACCGGCCGCGTGGAGGACAGGGCCTCGATTTTCGCCAGCGTCTCAGCCTCTTGTTCAATCAGGTCGGCCCAGCGCTGCAGGACCTTCGTGCGTTCACGCGGACGCACACCACCCCAGTTGCTGCTTTTCAGCGCGGCCTTGGCGGTCTGGACCGCTTCATCGACCAGTGCGGCATCCGCCCTGGGGCAACCGGCATATTCGATGCCGTCCGACGGGCGGTGCATGTCGATACCATTTTGAGCCGGGATCAACCGGCCGCCGATGAAATGGCCGATCGGCAAAGACAGGCTGTCTGGATCGAAGCTGAGCGTCATGGGAAATCCCCTGTGGATATGCCTTAAGGCTAATCCCGGATGGCAAGCAGCATCGACCGACTGCGGCGGGGGCGGTGAACGAAAATCCTGTTTTGCCGCCGGCGGACAGCGCAATCTTCGGTGCGTGTGTCCGCCGGCATTTTTCCGGCACGAACCTTCACGGGTGATGCCGAAAATGCAGGATTTCAGTTCATCCGTTCACGGTGACGTAGATCTTGCGCACGGTCTCGATGGTCTTCCAAACACCAACGAAACCCGGCTTCATGACGAAGCTGTCACCCGCCGTGTAACGCAGCGGTGCGCCGCCTTCCGGCGTGATTTCGATGACGCCTTCGAGAATATGGCAGAATTCGAAGGTCTCGCCCTTGATCGAGCGGCTTTCGCCGGGGGTCGCTTCCCAGATGCCGGTGTGAACGGTGCCGTTGCGGGCTTCGTCCAGCGCCCAGGTCTTGAAGGCCGGGTCGCCGGAGATGAGGCGCTCGGGCAGGGCCTTGGAGGCCTTCGGTTCGAAGGCGGGATTGGTATCGATGGTCTTGAGAAGCGGCATGGGTGTCCTTTCCTGGAACGGGTGGGTTAATATCCGCGGTTGCGATCGACGAGGCCGAGCGGCTCGAGACCGGACTGGTATCGTTTGATGTTCTCGACAACGGTGCGCGCTGCCGAATGCGGCTGGGTGACGCTGGCGATATGCGGCGTCAGGAGAATTTTCGGATGTGTCCAGAAACGATGGTCTTCCGGCAGCGGTTCGGGCTCGGTAACGTCGATCACCGCGCCGGAAAGCCTGCCGCGATCCAGCACATCGATGAGGGCATCGTGATCGAGTTGCCGACCGCGACCGGCATGGACCAGCCCCGCGCCCTCGGGAAGCATTGCGAGACGCTCGCCATTCAAAAGACCCGTGGTCTCCTCCGTCAGCGGCAGCAGGCAGACGAGAATGTCGCTCGTCGCGAGGATCGTCGCCAATCCGGCTTCGCCATGATGGCAGGTCACGCCGTCGATCTCGCGCGGTGAGCGGCTCCAGCCGGACAGCGGAAAACCGAAGGGTTTCAGCCGTTCCAGCGCCGCAACGCCCAGCATGCCGAGGCCGAGAACGCCCACCCGGCATTCTTCCGCCTGACGCTGCGGCAGGGCCTTCCACAGGCCTTCACGCTGCTGGCCGAGATAGGCGGGCAAATTGCGGTGAAGCGCCAGCACGCCGAGGCTGACATATTCCTGCATCATGCGGATGATGCCCTCATCCACCATGCGCACGACCTTCACATGGGAGGGTATTGCGTCGATATGAAACTGGTCGACACCGGCGCCGATCGAGAACAGGATTTCGAGATTGCGATAGCGGCCTATATCCTCGGGCACCGTCCAGCTGATGAGGTATCGAACCGCATCCAGATCGACGCTTGCGGCATCCATCGAAAAGGGCAGTTCCGGCAGGTCGCGGGCCAGAGCCTGCCGGAAAATTTCGCCGCGCCTGGCGTCGGAATTGAAGAAAAACGTCATCTGAAATCCATGTTCCGAAGGTTCAAACCGTGCAGCGGTTTGCCAGTGCTTCCAGCATTGACTGGCAGGCCGCCAGCTCACCGGCGGTGACATATTCATCCGGCTTGTGGGCGCGGCCGATATCACCCGGACCGCAGATGATGGCGTCGATGCCCGCCGCCTGGAAAAGCCCGGCCTCCGTACCGTAACTGACGGCGGGAATGCAGGGTGCGCCGGTCAATTCTTCCAGAAGCTTTACGAGCGGCGCATCGGCGGCGAGGGACAATGCCGGATAGTCGCTCATCGGCGCCCATTCGATATCGATGCCCTTGGCGGCAAGCGCCTGCACGCCATCGCGCACCGGCTGAAGCAGTGCGATCGGCGACACACCGGCAATCGCGCGGGCTTCCAGTTCGATGGCGCAATGATCGGGGATGATGTTGAGCGCCTGTCCGCCCCTCACCGTGCCGATCTGCAGGGAAGAGTAGGGAGGCTCGAAAGTCGTTTCGAAGGGGCCATGTGTCAGTGCCTGCGCTGTTGCGACCGCCTTTGCCATGATGTCAGCCATCAGATGAATGGCGTTGACGCCCTGATCGGGTCGCGACGAATGGCCGGAGCGGCCGCGAATGGTGATGCGCGCGGCGGCCTTGCCCTTGTGGGCGCGCACGGCGCGCAGATTGCTCGGTTCGCCGATGATCGCGCCCGCCGGTTTTGCGCATAGTTCCGGCAATCGGGCGATCATGTGCGGCGCGCCGCGGCAACCCGCCTCCTCGTCATAGGAAAAGGCGATATGCACGGGTCGCTTCAGTGCCAGGCGCGAAAATGTCGGTGCTGCGGCGAGAACAGTGGCGAGAAAACCCTTCATGTCGGTGGTTCCGCGTCCGTAAACACGCTCGCCTTCGGCTCTCAGCGTGAAGGGATCGGAGGACCATTCCGGCTCACCAGCAGGCACCACATCCATATGGCCGGAGAGGATGTATCCGGCGACATCCGTCGGGCCGAAGCTCGCGAAGAGATTGGCGCGGTCGCCTTCAGGGCCGGCAAGCAGCGATACTTTCGCGCCGTGATTTTCAAGATAGTCGGCGATCCATCCGGCGATATCGCCATTGGCGGTTCCGACGACCGATGGGAAGCCGACAAGACGCTCCAGAATTTCGATTGCGTTCATGGCTGCCCCCGTCGTTTCAACGTCGAAAGCTTAAAGTGGTGAGCGGCGTTTATCTGCTGAAATGCGGGTGATTTCGGTAGATTGTTGTGTCCTTCCAGTGCTTTCGGAAAATTCCTGCTGGCAAGCCTGGTTATCTTCGGATGTCGTGGCTGGGCTGCCGGGATCAAGGTTCCGCGCCGGAGGAAATGAGAGCCGTTTGCTATGGAGCTGCTCAAAGTCGATAGTTTCGAGTTGCGAACCGTGGATATCGCCGATGTAGAGGCCGATCATCTGCACGCGCTTTCCATGGCGGTGGGGTGGCGATATCACGCGAACGAATGGTGTTTTCTGCGGCAGTGCGGCGTCGGCCTCGCCGCGCTCGATGAGATCGATCGCGTCGTCGCAACCGCGATGCTGTTTCCCTATGATGAGGGTTTCGCGACACTCGGCATGGTCATCGTTTCCCCGCGCCTGCAAGGACAGGGCGTGGCGCCATGGCTGGTGCGGCGGCTTGTGACGAAATTCCCCGCCGTATCGCTCCGGCTCAATGCCACGGACGAGTCGAGGCGGTTATTTGCCGGGCTGGGTTTCACCGGAGAAACGGAAAAAGTGCATCTGTTTCGGGGAAAGGCGCAATGCCCGGCGGAGATGTCGCCCATTGGCAGAAAACAGAAAATTGAGCCGCTATCCGAAGAACACCTTGCCGATGTGGCTGACCTGGACCGGGTGGCTTTCGGCGTTTTGCGCAGCAGTGTCCTGTCGCGCCTTCTCATGGAAAAGACGGGTTATGGCCTGTTTGAGGCTGGCCGGCTTGTCGCCTTTGCGCTGCGCCGGGCGGCGGGGCGAGGCCACATCATCGGTCCGGTCGTTGCCGTGGAGGAAATGGATGCGATTGCGCTCGTCAGGCGGCATTTTGTCGATCTGGAAGAACAGCTTGTCCGTCTCGATGCCGTGCGCGACAGCGGTTCCTTCGCTGATTTTCTCGCGCAATCCGGCTTGGTGGCGATCGAAACGCTGACGACCATGACGAAAGACGAACCGCAGCCCATGGGCTCCGGCACGGCGAGAATTTTTGCGCTGGCCGGTCCTTCCCTGTTCTGACTTTGTGCTGAGCTGCGACACGATCGCAATTGACGCCCCGCCTCTTGCCCCTTATGTGAGAAAGCGACGGTTCCTGCAGCCGAAAGGCGAAGGGATTAATAGGGAACATGGTGCGGGCGATTTTTTCGTTCAATGCCGTGGCTGCCCCCGCAACTGTAAGCGGATTGTCGTTCATCCCCGTGACGCTTGAAGGCGTCATGCCACTGTATTCTCCGGAATACGGGAAGGCAGGTGAGTGACGCAAATCCGTGAGCCAGGAGACCTGCCGTCAAAATATAAACCATCGTTACGGGCGGGGAAGCCCGGAAGAGGAGATTGTAATGTTATTTCATAACATTTCGTTTGCGTCCTATTACCGTTCTCCGTACAAGACGTCCCGCTGTTGCTGCGCGTTCTGACGCCTGCTGCTCTGGAATAAGTTTTACTTTCGACTGGAGAACACATGTTTCATTCTAGACGCCTGCCGGTCCATGCCGGCTTTCTGGCCGCCGTGCTTTCGGCTTTGCCTGTTGTCAGCGCCAATGCTGCCGAAACCACCTATCCCCTGACGATCAACAGCTGCGGCCAGGAGATCACCTTCAAGCAGGCTCCCGCCCGCACCGTATCCGTCGGCCAGAGCACGACCGAGGTTCTTTACCTGCTCGGTGTTGCTGACAAGGTAGTGGGCACGGCATTGTGGATCGGCCCGGTTCTGAAGGGTTATGAGGAGGCCAATGCCAAGGTCGAACGGCTGGCCGATAATGATCCGAGCTTCGAGGCGGTTGTCGGCAAGAAGCCGGACCTCGTCACGACGCAGTTCCAGTGGCAGATCGGCCCGGAAGGTGTTGTCGGTACGCCGGCGCAATTCGCCGAACTCGGCATTCCCGTCTATACCTCGCCTGCCGATTGCGTCGGCAAGGACAATTCCGGCGGTGGTGATGGCGTGCGCAACACGGGCTTCACCATGGAGCTGATCTATCAGGAAATCCGCGACCTTGCCAAAATCTTCAACGTGCAGGATCGCGGAGAAGACGTCGTTGCCGACCTGAAAAAGCGCGAGGAAGCCGCCCGCGCCAAGATCGCCTCCGCGAATGGCAAGCTTTCCGCCGTCTTCTGGTTCTCCAGCGCCGAACTGGATATCGACCCCTATGTCGCCGGCCGCAACGGCGCTCCCGGTTACATCATGTCCGCGCTCGGCCTGAAGAATATCATCGAAAGCGATGAGGAATGGCCGACCGTTGGCTGGGAAACCATCGCCAAGGCCAATCCGACCGTGATCGTGGCCGGCAAGATGGACCGCCGCCGCTTCCCGGCCGACGATATTGCCGTCAAGCGCAAGTTCCTGGAAACCGATCCCGTGGCCAGCATCATGCCCGCCGTCAAGGAAAGCCATGTGTTCGACATGGATGCGCAGGCGATGAACCCGACCATTCGCACTATCGAAGGTATCGAAACGCTGGCCGAGGCTATTTCGGCCGCTGGCCTCGCCAAGTGAACCGTTTCTCTACCCATCTTGGCAGGGCGGGGCTGGCATTTGCCGCGCTTGCCCTGCTGCTTGTCGCGCTGATGGCCGGAGCGGCCATCGGCGAGACTGCCATTCCTTTCGATGTCGTGGCGAAAACCATCGCCAACCGCGTCTTCCACGCGGGTTATCCGCTTGAACCGCTGGATGAGGGCATCGTCTGGAGTTACCGCCTCAGCCGCGCCGTTGTTGCCGCCTGTTGCGGGGCGTCGCTGGCGCTTGCCGGGGCGGTGTTGCAATCGCTTTTGCGCAACCCGCTTGCCGATCCCTATATTCTCGGCATCTCTGCCGGGGCCTCCACCGGTGCCGTCGCCGTGGCGCTTCTGGGTTTCGGCGCGGGGTTTTTGACGATGCCGGCCGGCGCGCTCATCGGCGCTTTTGTGGCTTTTTCGCTGGTCAGCCTTCTGGCCGTGCGGGCGGGGCATGGCAATAGCGCCATCATTCTGGCTGGGGTTGCCGGTTCGCAGCTGTTCAACGCCATGACCTCCTTCATCGTTACCAAATCCGCCAATGCTGAACAGGCGCGCGGCATCATGTTCTGGCTGCTCGGCAATCTTTCCGGCGTGCGCTGGCCGGATGTCTGGCTGGCCTTGCCGGTCAGCCTTGCGGGCCTTGCGGTTTGTCTCTGGTATGCCCGGGCGCTGGATGCCTTCGCCTTCGGCGGTCAGGCGGCAGCCTCGCTCGGCATTCCGGTGCGCTGGGTCTATGCGGTGCTGATCTCCGTTTCCGCAATCATGACGGCCGCGATGGTGTCGCTGGTCGGTTCCATCGGTTTTGTCGGGCTCGTCATTCCGCATGCCGCGCGCATCTTCGTTGGTGTCCGTCATGGCATATTGCTGCCGGTGACGGCGCTGACAGGTGCAGTTTTCATGATTATCGCCGATGTTCTCTCGCGCATCGTCATTCCGGGCCAGGTGCTGCCGATCGGCGTCATCACCGCGCTGGTCGGCGCGCCCGCCTTCGCCTTCATCCTGGGGCAGAAAAGGGGGCGGTCATGAAATTATCCGCCCACGGCCTGCATTTCCATGCCGGCAATATCGATATCGTCCGCGGCGTTTCGCTCGATGTCGGTTCCGGGGAGTTTCTCGGCATCATCGGCCCGAACGGTTCCGGCAAGAGCACGCTTCTGTCCATGCTGGCCGGCATCCGCAAACCGCGCCGGGGACACGTTACGCTTGGCGAGGAGCCGCTTGGCTCATTAGGACGGCGCGAACTCGCGCGCCGGCTGGCCTTCGTGGAGCAGCAGGCCGAAACCACCGAGCGCATCACCGCGCGGCAGGCGGTGGAACTTGGGCGCACGCCCTATCTCGGCCCGCTTTCCGCATGGTCGCAGAATGACAGCGCCATCGTTGATGCAGCACTTGCCAATGTGGATATGGCCGACAAGGCGGAACGCAGCTGGCACCACCTTTCCGGTGGCGAACGGCAGCGCCTGCATATTGCCCGAGCCCTGGCGCAGGAGCCGCATATCCTGCTGCTGGACGAACCGACCAATCACCTCGACATCGGCCACCAGATCGGCTTGCTCGACCTGGTGCGCCGGCAGGGGCTGACGGTCGTGGCGGCGCTGCATGATCTCAATCATGCCGCCATGTTCTGCGACCGCGTCGCCATCATGCATCGGGGTGAGATGATCGCGGTCGGGCCACCGCGGGAGGTCCTGACGGCCGCAACGATCGCGGACGTCTTCGGGGTGAAATGTGCGGTCACCATGGATGAGGGCGGTTTTTCCCATATTCGTTTTCTGCCGGCCCATGGGCGGGCTGATCCAGCAAGGAAAGTACTGGCACGATGATGACATTCACGACGCTCGTAGACGCCGCTGTAAAGGCCAGAGGGTTTTGCGCCGCTGCCGCAATTGCCGTGGTGGCCACAGGGTTTCCCCTTCATGCTTCGGCCGAGACCTTCGAGGTGAAGATGCTGAACCGGGGTGAAAAAGGCCCGATGGTATTCGAGCCAGATTTCCTGGAAATCGCCCCCGGCGACCGCGTGCGCTTCGTTCCCACCCACAAGAGCCATAATGCCGCGACCATTGACGGCATGGTTCCCGAAGGTGTCGAAGGGTTCAAAAGCCGGATCAATGACGAGTTCGAGACCGGGTTCGAAAAGCCCGGCTTTTACGGCATCAAATGCTCTCCGCATTACGGCATGGGCATGGTCATGCTGATCAAGGTGGGCGAGGCGACCCTGCCGCAGAGCTACAAGGAAATCGACGTGCCAGGTCGTGCCAAGACCCGGCTTGATGATCTTTTCGAGCAGGCGGGAAAATGAGGTCGCGCCGAGCTCTTATCCGTCAGCCGGACTAGATCCGGCATCCAGTCACGGCGCGTCTGCGCCGTGAAGAGACAAGGACTTGATCGTGCTGGACCCCGGATCTAGTCCGGGGTGACGGAGTTGTCGCCGGGCTTCACCGCGCAGACCGCGTAACGGTGCTGCAGACCGCGCAGGATGCCCTTCAGCAGGCTGAAATTTTTCGCCTGGGCGCGGTGAATGGCCTGAAGCTCCTGATCGATCGAGACAGGCTCGAAACCGGCCGCACGCAACATCGTCGCGACATCGCCGGCCCTCGCACCCTTCGAAAAATAGACTCGAGAGAGAATGCTGTTGAAGGTGTTTTCCGGGTCCGCCGGCTTGTGCGGCTGGTCCGGTTTGACGAGGCCGATGTTCTCCAGGCCGGCGGCCAGTTTCTTCACCAGTCTTTCGCGCCAGCCGGTATTCACAAAATCGCCGTCGACGATCAGCAGTTGCCCGCCGGGTTTCAGAACACGGAACCATTCGGCAAAGCTTGCCTGCGGGTCCACCAGCGTCCAGACCAGATGGCGGGTGATGATGACGTCGGCGCTTTCGTCCGGCTCCATCGTATTTTCGGCATCACCGACAAAAAAGCGGATGTTGCGCCCACGGCTTTTCGCCTTCTCTCGGGCAAGCCCCAGCATCGTCTCGGACCAGTCCATGCCCGTGACCTGAAAGCCGAGATCGTCCATCAGGTGCGAGATGACGCCGGTGCCGCTGGCGAGGTCGAGCGCCTTGCGGCCCTCGCCGCGGCCCAGATGTTTCAGGATAAGCGCGTGCCAGGCCGCGCGCTCGTCCTCGGAGAAAATTTCATGCCCGGGTGAAAGGTCGAAAGTCGCGGCGCGGCCGGACCAATAGGCCTTTATTTCGTCTCTCAGGCTGTCGTTTTTGCCATATTGGATAGTGTCGATCATCGGTCTTCAGCTCATGTACCGGTCAGTTAAGAATGGCTCTAAAACATAAATGTTGACTAGTACAGTCAGAAAATAATACAGCCGCGCCAGTCAACACTGGAGAGCAATATCCGATGCGCATCTCAGCCAAATCCGCGGCACTTGCCCTTGGCCTTCTCGTATCCGCCGCATGGCCGGCATTGGCCGAAAAGGTCACCGTCAAGGATGTGACCGGCCGCGATGTCGAAGTCAATGTGCCGGTTTCGCATGTGATCCTCGGCGAAGGCCGGCAGATCTATTTCCTGGCGGCGCTCGACAAGGAAAACCCTTTCCAGCACGTTGTTGGCTGGCGCGATGACCTGGCGAAAGCCGACCCGGAAACCTATGCGGCCTATCTCGCCAAATATCCCGAGATCGCCAAGCTGCCGACCTTCGGCGGCATGAAGGACGGCACCTTCGACATCGAGCAGGCGGTTGCACTGAAGCCCGATGTGATCCTGATGAACATCGACGCCAAGACGGCGACCGAAGAAGCGGGCTATATCGAAAAGCTCGCCAAGGTCGGCATTCCGCTCGTTTACGTCGACTTCCGCGAAAAGCCGATGGAAAATACCGAGCCGAGCATGCGCGTCATGGGCAAGCTGACGGGCAAGGAAAAGATCGCCGAGGACTTCATCAAGTTCCGCGCCGACTCCATCGCCAAGGTCACCGATACGCTTGAAAAGGCCAATCCGAAGAAGCCTGTCGTGTTCATGGAACGTGCCGGCGGTTACTCCGATGATTGCTGCATGTCCTTCGGTGACGAGAATTTCGGCAAGATGGTCGAGCTCGCCGGTGGCATCAACATGGCCAAGGGCATCATTCCCGGCACCTTCGGCACCGTCAACCCGGAACAGATCATCGCTTCCAACCCGGAACAGATCATCATCACCGGCGGTAACTGGAACGGTTATGTTCCCGGCGGCAACTGGGTTGGCGTTGGTTATGGCGCAGATCTGAAGGAAGCCCATCGCAAGCTGGAGAACCTCACCAAGCGCCCGGCTTTCACCGGCGTGCAGGCGGTCAAGGACGGCAATGTCCACGCCATCTGGCACCAGTTCTACAACAACCCCTATCAGTTCGTGGCCATTCAGGAAATCGCCAAGTGGCTGCATCCGGACCTCTTCAAGGACCTCGATCCCGAGGCGACCTTCAAGGAGCTGCACGCCCGCTTCCTGCCGCTCGACTACAAGCCCGGCTACTTCGTTTCGCTGAAGGACGCCAAGTAATACAGGGACGGTGAAGGGGAGCGCCGTCCGACCGATGGATGAAGCCGCAGCCCTGCGGCTTCATCGTTTTGTTTAGGAACTCAGTGAGGATTTCTCATGCGGCTCAACGCTCTCAGGCATCTTGCGGTGCTGGCCTTCTCCCTTCTCGCCACCGCGGCGCATGCCGGGGAGATTACCGATGTCACCGGGCGCAAGGTGGAACTGGACCTGCCGGCCAAACGCGTCATCGTGGGTGAAGCCCGCCAGGTGCATGTCATCGCGGCGCTGAAGGGCGACAAGACCTTCGATACCATCGTCGGCTGGCGTGACGATCTCCTCAAGAAGGATCCGGACAGCTACGCCGCCTATGTCGAGCGTTTTCCTGAGATCGAAAAACTGCCGCGTTTCGGTTATGTGCCGCAGGGCGATTTCAGCCTGGAAACGGCCATCACCCTGTCGCCTGATGTGATCACCCTCAATCTTGAAGCGGAAAAGTCCGCGAAGGAAAGCGGTTTCGAAGACAAGGCCGCAGCCGCCGGCATCAAGGTCATCTATCTCGATTTTCGCATCGATCCCGAGAAGAACAGCGAAGCTTCCGTCGAAATCCTCGGCAAACTCTTCGGCGCGGAAGAGCGCGCCAAGGAATTCATCGCCTATCGCCGCGCTGAAATCGCCCGCGTGACCGACCGCCTTGCCGGGGTCAAGGATCTGAAGCGTCCGAATGTCTTCATCGAGCGCGCGCCCGGCATTTCCGGTGAGAATAATTGCTGCCGCACCTTCGGTCCGGTCAATTTCGGTGCGATGGTCGATCTCGCCGGCGGCCACAACATCGCTGACGGCATCATCAAGACGACCTTCGGTGATCTCAATCCCGAGCAGCTGGTGATTGCCGATCCCGACCACGTCATCGTCACCGGCTCCAACTGGGCGGCGGAATCCGATATCAACCAGTTCGTTCCCGTCGGGCGCGGCGCCGATATGGCGCTTTCGCGTGAGAGACTGGCCAATCTGATGAAGCGCACGCCGTTTCCGGAACTGAAGGCCGTCAAGCAGGGCAATGTCCATGCCGTCTGGCACCAGTTCTATGGCGCGCCTTACGAGTTCTTCCCGATCCAGCAATTTGCCAAGTGGTTCCATCCCGATCTCTTCGCCGATCTCGATCCGGAAAAGAATTTTGAGGAATTCCACCGGAAATTCCTCCCCGTCACCTACAAGCCGGGCTATTTCGCCTCGCTCGAAAAAGGTTTGAACCAATGACTTCGCTGAATGAAAGCGCCGATGGCGTCAGCGGGCGCGATCAATATCGCGCCCTTGCCGCGCGCAGGATCCTCATCCTCGTCGGGCTTTTCCTCGCCCTGTGTTTCAGCATGGCCGCAGACATGGCACTCGGCCCGGCGCGATATACGCTCTCCGAAGTCCTTGCGACCATTGCCGATCCGGCGGCCGTCGGAAACCAGCTTCGGGTGGTGATCTGGGATATCCGCATGCCGATCGCGCTGATGGCGGTCACTGTTGGCGCTTCGCTTTCGGTCGCGGGCGCGCAGATGCAGACCATCCTGTCCAACCCGCTTGCCAGCCCCTTCACGCTCGGCATTTCGGCCGCAGCAAGCTTCGGCGCGGCGCTGGCGCTTGTCGGCGGCGTGGCGATCTTTCCGGGCGCCGTGCATTACATGGTGCCGATCAATGCCTTCATCATGGCCATGGTTGCGGCCCTCTTCATCCATTTCGCCTCCACCATGCGCGGTGTGACGGTGGAAACCATCGTGCTGCTCGGCATCGCGCTGGTTTTCACCTTCAATGCGGCGCTGTCGCTGCTCGAATATCTGGCTTCCGAACAGGCGCTCGCCGCCGTCGTTTTCTGGACCATGGGCAGCCTGACCAAGGCGACCTGGGACAAAGTCTATATCACCGCCGCCATCCTCCTCGTCACCGTGCCGATGTTCATGCGCAACGCCTGGGCGTTGACGGCGCTCCGGCTTGGCGATGACAAGGCGGCCAGCATGGGCATCAATGTGCGCCGGCTGCGGTTGACGACCATGCTGACGGTCAGCCTTCTCGCCGCTATTCCGGTTTCTTTCGTCGGCACCATCGGCTTTGTCGGGCTGGTTGGGCCGCATATCGCCCGCATGGTGGTGGGTGAGGATCAGCGGTTCTTCCTGCCGGGCTCGGTCATCTGCGGCGCGCTGCTTCTGTCGGCAACCTCGGTCATCAGCAAGATCCTCATTCCCGGCGCGATCCTGCCGATTGGGGTCATCACAGCGCTTGTTGGCGTACCCTTCTTCTTCGCGCTTATTTTCGGCAACAGGAGACGCGCATGGTAATGCTCGCACTGAAGGATGTCGGCGCAGCCTATGGCCGCACCACGGTCCTTTCCAAGGTCGGCATCGATACGCTGGAAAGCGGCAGCGTCACGGCCGTGATCGGCCCCAACGCCGCCGGCAAGTCCACGCTGTTCAAGCGCATCGCCAGCCTCATTTCCGGCCCCGGCCTTGTCGAACTGTCCGACACGGCCCGCGGCAACCGCGCCATCTGCTACATGCCGCAGGATACCGGCGCCAATGCCGTGCTGACGGTTTACGAATCCGTGCTTCTTTCCGCCAAGCAGGGTGGTGGCTGGCGGGTTCATGACGATGAGCTGTTCGAGATCGACGCCATTCTCAAGGCGCTGAAAATCCACGATCTCGCCTTTCGCGGTCTCGGCGAATTGTCGGGCGGCCAGCGGCAGCTCGTGTCGCTGGCGCAGGCGCTCGCCCGCAAGCCGGAAGTGCTGCTGATGGACGAGCCGACCTCGGCGCTCGATCTTCACCGGCAGATCGAGGTTTTGGGGTTCGTCTCCGATCTCGCGCAGAAAACCGGCATGATCGTGCTGATCGCCTTGCACGACCTCAATCACGCGCTGCGTTACTGCGCGAACACGATGGTGATCGCGCGCGGCGAAATGGTGGTGAGCGGCAACACCGAGGCGGTGATTACGCCTGCCATGCTGCGGGATATCTATCGCATCGATGCACGCATCGAACCCTGCTCGCAGGGTCGGCCGATGGTCATCGTCGACGGGGCTATCTGACTGATTGAGACCCGGCGGCATCCGTTGCCGGGTTCGCTTGCCAAAGCCCTATATCCGTTACGCACGGGCGCTGTTCGCACGGATTCTTGATGATAATAGTCATGAAATATCTGTTCGGTCCCAGGTTTGGATGCTAGAGCTTTGAACGGTAAAACTGCGCGGTCATTCGGCGGTCCGGCAGGTTTCGTCGATCCTTAAAATTTCTCTCGGTTGAGACATGGGCATACGGGAAGATGACAAGCGTTATAACGCTTACGTCACGCATAGGGTCGACCTGATCAAATACGCCACGCTCATTTTAGGGTCGAGGGCGGATGCGGAGGACGTGGTTCAGGAAGCGTTTCTGAAATTTGTGCCCGAAGCCTCCGGCACTCCCACCAATCTCAAATCCTATCTCTTCCGTATCGTTCGCAACCTTGCACTCGATAATCGCCGGCGCAGCCGGCAGGACCTCAGGGAACGGCCGGACGATACCCCCTTCTGGGGCATGCCGCAGGACAATGGCACACCGGAGGAACATGCCCTCTTCTGCGATGAAGTCCGGCAGATGCAGACTATTTTGGCCGGCCTGCCGGTTCAGGCGCGGGTGGCATTGGAAATGCACAGATTCGGTGGTTACAATATGGAGGAAATCGCGCGTCATCTCGGCGTCTCGGTGGCCAGCGCCCACCGCCTCATCAAAGGCAGCATTGTCGCGATTACCAGAGAAATGAAGTAAAATTGCCTTATTGTCCTGCCTTGTGAAAAAAATCCCGTCGTCAAACGTCTTTATAGCAATTGAGCAAGACGACGCTTCCCGTCTGCCCCGCAAAGGAACTGGCCCGGTTCAATGACTGTTGATCCCGATAAGAAAATTGAATTGCCGACCGGGAAGGCGGAGGAGGCGGCCGACTGGCTGCTCAGGCTGCAGAAGGGCGCAACGGAGCCGCGTCTGAAGGCGGAATTCGAACGGTGGCTGGCGGCTTCGCTGGGAAACCGTCTCGCCTGGGAGCGGACGTGCAAGGTCTGGCGGAACCTCGGCCTGGTCGAGCCGGAATTCAAGAACCTCTGGGAAGACGCTCCGCATCTGCCGGGCGAGGCCGCGACAAAGCCATCGCGGCGGCGTTGGTCCGTGCGGCATTATGCCGGCGTGGCTGTGGCGGCGGCTTCCCTCTGTCTTGCGGTGCTGTTCGTTCCCGCATTTTTCGTGCGTTTTGAAGCGGATTATCAGACCAACACCGCCGAAGCCCGCACCATCACCCTCGAAGACGGAAGCAGGGTGGAGCTTGCCGCGGCAAGCGCACTTTCCACGAATTTCAAGGATGGCCGCCGCACCGTGAAGGTGCTGAAGGGCGAAGCCTTTTTCGACGTCGTGCCGGACAAGACGCGTCCCTTTGTCGTGGAGGCCAAGAACGTGACCGTTCAGGTGCTGGGCACGGCTTTCGATGTCGACCTGACGGATGGCGTGACGCAGGTTGCGCTGGCGCACGGTTCCGTGGAGGCTTCCTTCCGCAATGCGCCGCCAACGCGGCTTGTGCCGGGCGAAATGCTGATCGTCGACGCTTCGGGCGCAATTCGCAAAGAGAATGTATCCGTCGAGGATATTGGCGGCTGGCGCAAGGGCGAACTCTATGTGGTCGACGCGACGATAGGTTCGGTCGTTGAGCAGATCCAGCGTTACCATCCGGCATGGCTGACCATGGCCGACAAGCGGCTTGCCGAGCAGCGCGTGACGGGATTTTACAATCTGCGCGATCCGGACCGCGCGCTGGAAGCCCTGGTGGAACCCTACAGGGGCAAGGTGCACGCGATCGGCGGCACCGCCCGCATCATCACCCGTTTCTGAAGCTGAAGCAAAAAATTATATTTATTTTCAGTTATTTATAAAATTTCTTCCGAAAGCCTGAAAAAAATCTCCGAGGCAATCGTCTTTTTGTTGAGTAATCCGGTCAAGATATATCCGGAGCGAAAGACAGGAAGACAAGAACATTATGCGCCTCCAGATATGCAAGACCGGTTCAGGGGAAAAAGCGATAAGGCGGGTCCGCGGGGCGGCGCTGCTGGCAACGACGGCGATCGCCGTTTCTTGCGTGACGCCTGTTTTTGCCCAGACCGGTGCTGTTGCGGCAAATTCCGAGCGCCGGGGTGGTGAACAGGGGGCAGCGCGTCCGTTCAATATTCCGGCACAATTGCTGGCGTCCGTCGTGGGGGCTTTCGGACGGCAATCCGGTCTACAGGTCACGCTCGCAACGCCATCGGCAGGCAATGTGCGTACCAATGCCGTCACCGGCAGTTTTACGGTCCGGGACGCCCTGTCACGCCTCCTGGCCGGCACGAGTGTCAATTTCCGTATTGCCGGAAATGGCAGAAGCGTCATCATCGGTACGGGAGAATCCACCGTCGATCTTTCCGGGGCGGCGGGTACGACGGTTCTTGAAACCATTACCCTGACCGGTAAAACCGGGCGTAATTCCCTTACCGGTTCCGGTTATCAGGGGACACCCGACTGGGTGTATGAAACACCCGCAAGCGTCAGCGTGGTCGGCCGTGAGGCGATCCAGTCGGCCGGCGTGCGCAATACGCGTGATGTTTTCAACCGGGTCTCCGGCGTCTATGCCGGCGAGGGCAATGGCAGCTTTCCCACCGTTTCGCCCAATGTGCGCGGCTTGCAGGAAAGCGGGCGCGTGGTCGTCTCCATCGATGGCGCACGGCAGAATGCACAGCGCGGTGCGGCTTTCGGCGGCGCCACGAGCTACACCGCCAGCGCCGGTCAGGGTTATGTCGACGTCGCCTTCATCCGTGCCGTCGAGATCGAGAAAATAACCAGTGCGCGGTCGGGGAATGCGGGTTCTTTGGGCGGGAAGGTGGAATTCCGCACCGTCAGCGCCGACGATCTGATCGCTGACGGTGAAAACAAGGGTGGCGAGGTCAACGTTTCCCGCGGCACCAATGGGTATGATTTTCAGGGCTCGGTTCTGGGCGCCGTTCGTTCGCCGGAAGGCCCTCTCTCCTTCGTCGCCGGTTACAGCCGCACGATCATGGATGAATACAAGATCGGAACAAAAGGCGAGGCCAGAAGCACCGCGCTGACGATGAAGGATCTGCTCGGCCGGGATGGCTGGTCGACTTTTTTCAAGGGCGAAGGTGACTTCGGCGATGTGCAGGCCTCGCTGTCATGGATGCATCAGGAGAATGATTTCGTTCAGGGTGCTTCCACGGTGATCGACCGCGAAAGCGTGCGAAACGACAGCGTCGTCGCAAAGCTCGATTGGGATCCCGAAAGCGAACTCATCGACTTCAAGTCGTCGCTGTGGCTGAACGACAATATGACGCATGAGTTGCGTGCGGAACGTGCGAGATACGCGGCCGAAACCAATCTCGACATGGGTCTTCGCAGCTTTGGCGGCAGTCTGGAAAATACCAGCCGCTTCGACACTGCGGCGGGCGCGCTCAGCCTGAATTATGGAGCTGAAGCCTTCCGCGATATTGCCACTTCTGTCGCAAAAAGTGCCAAAATCGCGGAGAATCCCACATTTGCCAGCAGTTACACGGCTTTCAGCCCCGCTGGGCGGCGCGATGTCGCCAGCCTGTTTTTAAACGGTGAACTGGAGCCGGCCGACTGGATTACGCTGAGTGGCGGCGTACGCTACGACTGGTCGCGACTGAAGGGATCGACGACCTATTATAATATTCGAAGCTATCAGATCCAAACTTCGATCCCCTGCAATCCGGTCCGAGCCAATTATACGCCTCTCGACTATTACAACCAGATATTCCGCCCCGCCAATCCGCGCTGGTCGTACGCCCTTTTCCTCGCGCGCGCCTGGTCCAATATCTCGGCAGGCTGCATGCCTGGAACCGGCGTTGACAATCCGCCGATACCGGTCACTGAATATCCTTCTTACGATGTCGATATCGATCGCACCTACAGCGCCTGGCTGCCCTCCGCCACCATCGAACTGAAACCCGTCGACTGGTTCCGTCCTTATGTGAGCTATTCCCAGAGCCTGCGTCCGCCGACAATTCTCGAGGCGTTTTTCGCCGGTGCGCGGCCGGGGGATAGCCCCGGCTATGAATATGCTCCGAACCAGGCCCTGCGCGCCGAAAAGGCGACGACCTACGAGATCGGCGCGAATATGAGCTTCGACGGCGTGCTGCTGGATGACGATTCCATCCGCATCAAAATGGCTGCCTTTCGCCGCGAGGTGAAGGATTATATCGCGCTCGGTTACCTCGTCACGGATCAGGTTCTGGATCGCACCTATACCAGCTTCGTCAATCTGGACGGCACGACCTATATGCGCGGGCTCGAATTCGAGGGCAATTATGATGCGCGCAGTTTCTGGATCGGTGGATCGGCAACGGTGATGAAGACCGAATGGCCGGAAAAAACGCAGGTTTTTTCCAATGCAACGACGACGACAACGGGCGAAATCGTCGCCTGGCCGGGGGATGTCGCGCCCAAGGTGAAGCTGACGCTCGATGGCGGCATGCGCTTCTTCGATGAAAAATTCTCTCTCGGTGCACGGCTCAACCACGTCACGCCCACACAGTCGCGTGTGCTGGATACGGAAGGCAATCTGCGTGAGGTGACCGATCCCTATACGACGGTCGATCTCTATGGGTCCTACGCCTTCAACGACAAGGCGACGCTTCGCTTCGCCGTCAACAACCTGACGGACCGCAAATATATCCCGGCAGCCAGCGCCTACACCGCGCCGGGCCGCACCTTTATCGCGACGATGAACGTGAAGTTCTGAGAAGCGGAAGAATTCTCCAGGCTGGGTTGCAGCCCGTCCCGGAGATGAAACGCCTTCGCTACAGGACGAAGGTACCTCTATTGGCCAGCAAAGGAGTACACCTATGGCTACCACAATTCAACTGACGCAGTCTTCCTCCGACCTGATCGGTTACCTCAACGGTTGGACGAGCGGTTTCGGTTCGACCTATGGTGCGTTCTACGACGCTCAGACCAGCTCTCTCGCCACCACCACCATCGATCCGAACACGACCTATGAGGCATGGGGCGATGGCAGCTCCGGCGGCAAGGGCATCGTCATGAGCGGCGCCCTGCAGTACTCCCAGGGCAACCTGACGGGTTCGGTCGACAGCATCGTTCTCGGTACCGGCTACAGCCAGTCCACCAGCGGCATCGCGGTCAGCCAGCAGGAACTGCTGATCGATCCCGATGGCGCCTATTCGCTGGCCGGCGCGCGCGATCTTCTCGATCTCGCCGTTTACCAGCTCGCCCGCTTCGGCTCGCTGGCCGGTTTCTATGACTACTTCGCGGCCACCGGCACGGTCATCGAGGATACGGCTGCCTCCAATACCCTGACCGGCTTTGCCGGCGCGGATACGTTCGTATTCTCCGGCGGCAACGACATTGTGACGGCTGGTCCGACCGGAACATACGGTTATCAGGACGGTACGGATACGCTTGATGTCTCTGCCTGGGGCGCAACATCGGTGGACGATTTGTTGTGGTATAATGATAGCGGAAATGCCGTTATCCTTTCGGCCACAGACACGTCCGTCTCCATCACGCTGAATGGCGTCGATGCAAATGTGCTCGACGCATCGGACTTTATTTTCGCCAGCGCAACGGCGCTTGCCGCGTAAAGGAAAATCAGGCTGTGGGATTTCAAAACCACCAGCAGACGCCGCCGCAGTCCCTCACTGCGGCGGTTGTTTCGCCCCTCAAAAGCACATTTCTCGGCGTCGCGCTCGTCAGCGGCGTGGTCAATATACTGGCGCTGACGTCGCCGCTCTTCATGCTGCAGGTCTATGACCGGGTGCTGGCCAGCGGCAGCCTGCCGACGCTTATAGGGCTCGCCCTTCTGGCGCTTGGCCTTTACGGTTTTCAGTGCCTGCTCGATATAATTCGCGCCCGAGTGCTGATCCGCATCGGCGAAGATTTCGACATGCGTTATTCCGGCAGGGTGCATGATGCCGTGGTGCGCCTGCCGCTCGTCAATCGCATGCCGGGCGATGGTCTGCAGCCGTTGCGCGATCTCGACAATGTGCGCGGGTTTCTCTCCGGCACGGGGCCGACCGCCTTTTTTGATCTGCCGTGGATGCCGCTTTATCTCGGCATATGTTTTCTCTTCCATGTCTGGATCGGCGTGACTGCGCTCGCCGGCGCCGTATTGCTCGTCTCCCTCACGATCCTGACCAACATCTTTTCACAGAAGCCGATCCGCGACACCATTGTGGAAAACATGGCTCGCAATCGGCAGTTGGAAGCCTCGCGCCGCAATGCCGAGGTCGTGCAGGCCATGGGGCTTGGCGGCAGGCTCGGCAAACGCTGGCAGAATTCCAATGAGGCTTATCTTGCCGCCAACCGCAAGGCGGGTGACGTGGCCGGTGGTCTCGGCAATATCGCGAAATCCCTGCGGGTCGTACTGCAATCGGCCATCCTTGCGGTTGGCGCGTGGCTGGTCATCAACCAGGAAGCCTCGGGCGGCGTGATGATCGCCAGTTCCATCATGATGGGCCGGGCTCTGGCGCCCGTTGATCTTGCCATCTCCAACTGGAAGTCCTTCGTGGCTGCCCGGCAGAGCTGGGCGCGGCTGAAGGGGCTTTTCGCGCAGATGCCGGCCAATGCCGCCGCCATGGCGCTGCCGAGGCCTGAAAAGGAGTTGCGGGTCGAAAACGTCACCATCGTCCCGCCGGGAGAAAGAAAACCGACCGTCACCGGGCTTGGCTTCATCGTAACCGCCGGAAATGCGCTCGGCGTCATCGGCCCCTCCGGCTCGGGCAAATCCACGCTTTCGCGCATCCTCACCGGCGCCTGGATGCCGGCCACCGGCAAGGTGCGCCTGGACGGCGCGAGTTTCGATCAATGGGATCGCGCCGCACTCGGCCGCCATATCGGTTATCTGCCGCAGGGCGTCGAGCTTTTCGATGGCACGATCGGCGAAAACATCGCCCGTTTCGAGGACAATCCCGATCCCGAAGCCATCATCGCGGCCGCCAGGGCGGCCGGTGCGCATGAGCTGATCCTGCGTTTCGAAAAGGGTTATGACAGCGATATCGGTGAGGCGGGGTCCGCGCTTTCGGCCGGGCAGCGCCAGCGCATCGGTCTTGCCCGCGCGCTCTACGGCGATCCCTTCATCGTGGTGCTGGATGAACCGAACGCCAATCTCGATGCGGAAGGTGAGGCCGCCGTGGTCCGGGCGATCGCTTCGGTCAAGGCGCGGGGCGGCATTGCCGTTGTCGTCGCCCACCGGCCGAGCGCCATCGGCGCGGTCGATTTCATCTTGATGATGGAAGAGGGGCGGATGAAGGCCTTCGGCCCGCGCGACGAGGTGCTGTCGAAGGTGCTGCGCGTTCCGCAGGTGCAGGCGATCAAGGGTTTCAGCGCATCTGCCCAGACGGTTTCACCGCTGCGCGTCGTCGCCAATGCTCAGTCTCAGGTGGCGGTGCTGGAAGAAGCTCCGGAAGAGAACGGTCAGGAAGGAGACGCGGATGTCAAACATTGACCAGCGAACCCATGTGTCCCGCTCCATCCGCAAACATCTTCTGGCCGGCCTTGCCGCAGGTGTTGTGTTGTTGGCCGGCGTCGGCGGCTGGGCCGCGACGACCAATCTTGCTGGCGCGGTGGTCGCTTCCGGCCATCTGGTGGTGGATTCCTATATAAAGAAGGTGCAGCACCCGAAGGGTGGGGTCGTCGGCGAAATTCTGGTGAATGAAGGCGACAGGGTGAAGAGCGGCGATGTCGTCATGCGTCTCGATGCGACCCAGACCCGTGCCAATCTCGCCATCGTGACCAAGCGTCTGGATGAGCTGGGTGCGCGCATGGCAAGGCTGGAGGCTGAGCGCGACGATCTGCCGGAACTCCTCTTCCCGCAGGCCCTGACGGCCCGCCGGGATGATCCCGATGTCGCTTCCGCCATGCGCAGCGAAACGAAGCTGTTCGAATTCCGCAAATCCTACCGCGAGGGGCGCAAGGCGCAGCTTGCCGAACGCATCACCCAGTTCGAGCATGAAATCGAAGGGTTGCGGGCGCAGGAAGTCGCCTATGATAACGGCCTTGCCGTGCTGGAGGCGGAAATCACCTCGCAGAAATCCCTGCGCGAACAGGGTGTCGTCTCCGTGCAGCGGCTGAACAGCCTGCAGACGCAGGCCGCGACTTTCGGCGGCGAACGCGGTGAAAAAATCGCCTATCAGGCGCAGACGGCGGGACGTATCACCGAAACGAAACTGCAGATCCTGCAGATCGATCAGGAATTGCGCACCGAGGTCGGGCGGGAACTGCGCGAAATACAGGCCCAGATGGGTGAATTCGTCGAACGCAAGGTCGCCGCCGAAGACGAATTGAAGCGCATCGATATCATCGCGCCGCAATCCGGCATGGTGCATGAAATGGCCGTGCACACCGTCGGTGGCGTCGTGACGCCGGCCGATCCGATCATGCTCATTGTGCCTGACGGGGACGAGCTGGCGCTTGAGGTGCAGATCGTGCCGAAGGATATCGACCAGTTGCAGGTGGGGCAGAGAGCCATGCTGCGCATGAGCGCCTTCAACCAGCGCGTCACGCCGGAACTCGAAGGCCATGTCAGCCGCATCGCGGCGGACATCACCACCGATCAGCGCACCGGCCTCTCCTATTATCTGGCGCGGATTTCCGTGCCGGCCACCGAGCGGGAGAAGCTGAACAATGCCCCGCTGGTGCCGGGCATGCCGGCCGAGGCATTCATCCAGACCAGCGAGAGGACGGCGCTGTCCTACATCGCGAAACCCCTGACGGACCAGATCAGCCGCGCTTTCCGCGAGGAATAGCGCCGCCACTGGTGGCAAACCGGTGGCGGTGACGGCACCGGCGGTCCGGAGGTCTCGGCTGCGCGGCTTGTGGCTCGATAGCCGTCATGGCGCGCAATTTTGTTTCTTTTCGCGCCGGCAGAATGTTTTTTCCTTTTGATCGTGCAATAGAGCGGTTATTTCCGCGTCAGAAAATGTACGCTTTGGTACACATTCGCAGCCTATTGACCGAGTCAGGACCGTTTAAATGACCGCTGAAGCCCCCTGCGCCCTTGCCGTGGATGATATCCACAAGGGTTTCGGCACACATGAAGTCCTCAAAGGCATCTCGCTCACCGCCCACAAGGGCGATGTCATTTCCATCATCGGTTCTTCCGGTTCCGGCAAGAGCACGTTTTTGCGTTGCATCAACTTCCTTGAAATTCCGGACCGGGGCAGGGTGATCGTGAATGGCGAGGAAGTGGCCATGAAACGGGACCGGCATGGCAAGGCCGTGCCGCAGAGCTGGCGGCAGGTGGAGCGTCTGCGCACCGGCCTCGGTATGGTTTTCCAGAATTTCAATTTGTGGGCGCACCGCACCGTGCTCGAAAACCTCATCGAGGCCCCGGTGCATGTCATGGGCGTAAAGCGGGCGGAGGCTGTCGAAAAGGCTGAAGCGCTGCTGCACAAGGTCGGCCTTTACGCGAAAAAGGATGCCTATCCGGCCTTTCTTTCCGGTGGGCAGCAGCAGCGGGCCGCGATTGCCCGCGCGCTCTGTGTTGAGCCCGCCGTGATGCTGTTCGACGAGCCCACCTCGGCGCTGGACCCGGAACTGGTGGGAGAGGTGCTGAAAGTCATCCGCGATCTCGCAGATGAGGGCCGCACCATGCTTCTGGTCACCCATGAGATGCGCTTTGCACGCGATGTATCGAGCCACGTCATGTTTCTGCATCAGGGCCGCGTCGAGGAAGAAGGCCCGCCGGAACAGATATTCGGCAATCCCCTCAGCGCCAGGTGCCGGGAATTCACCGGCACACTCATCAATTGATCTTACGTCTTTCGTCACAGGAGAATGAAATGAAATTCGTCGCCTCGTTGCTGGCCGGAACGGCTTTTGCACTATCCGCTTTTTCCGCCAGCGCCGAAGTCCGCTTCGGTGTCATGAATGAGAGCTATCCACCCTTTTTCGCGCAGGACGCCAGCGGCAAGTGGCATGGCTGGGAAATCGACCTGATGGATGCCGTCTGCGCCGAAATGAAGGAGAAATGCTCCATCGTCGCGCTTTCCTGGGATGGGCTTATCCCGGCGCTGGAAACCAAGAAGTTCGATGTGATCTGGTCTTCCATGTCCAACACGCAGGAACGCCAGGCGGTCATCGACTTCACCGACAAATATTACAACACGCCGAGCAAGCTGATCGGCGCCAAGGACGGAAAGCCGGGCGCGACGGCCGAGGACGTGAAGGGCAAGACCATCGGCATTCAGGTCGCCACCATCCAGTCCGCCTACTACGCGAAATATTTCAAGGATGTGGCCGACGAGAAGACCTACCAGACGCTGGACGAGGCTTTCCAGGATCTGGCGGCCGGTCGTATCGACTATGTGTTCGGTGACTCGCTCGTTCTCGATGCCTTCCTGAAGAGCGATGCCGGCAAGGATTGCTGTGCAGATGCGGGCAATGTCGCCGACGATCCGGAAATCCTCGGCCTCGGCGTTTCCGGTGGCATTCGCAAGGACGACGCGGAACTGAAGCAGAAGCTGAATGCCGCCCTCGCTGCCGTCCGCGCCAGCGGCAAATATGACGAGATCACGAAGAAATACTTCAGCTTCGATATCTACGGCGCGAAGTAAGCTCGACAGATCCCGCAAATGGCAAGTTTCGAAAACATGGTGCAGCTTTTGTCTCCCTATCCTCCGGGATGGGGCGGCACGCTGCTGACTGGAGCGCTCTCGACGCTTGCCATTTCCGCCGGGGCCTATGTCATCGGTATCGTCATCGGCATGGCGGGCGCCCTGGGCAAGCTCTCGAACAACCGGCCGCTCGGTTTCATCCTCAATCTTTACACGACGCTGATCCGGTCCATCCCGGAATTGATCCTGATTGTCGGGCTCTATTATGCCGGAACCGACGGCCTCAACCGTTTGCTTGTGATGGCGGGCCTGCCGCCGCTGGAAGTCAACGGTTTCGTCGCCGCCGTCGCGGTGCTCGGCTTCGTGCAGGGCGCATACATGACGGAAGTGCTGCGCGGCGCGATACTGGCGATACCGAACGGCCAGGTCGAAGCGGCGCGGGCCTTCGGCATGTCGCCGTTGTTGAGGTTTCGTCGTGTCGTTCTGCCCGCACTTTTGCCGAACGCCCTGCCGGGTCTTTCCAACCTCTGGCTTGCGGTGACCAAGGATAGCGCGCTGGTCGCCGTTGTCGGATATCAGGAACTGGCGCTCGCAACCCGCCTCGCCGGCGCCAGCACAAAGCAGTATTTTCTGTTCTTCATGGCGGCCGCCCTGCTGTATCTGGCGATCACGCTCGTGTCCAATGGCGTCTTCAGGCTGCTCGAGCGGCGTGTCCGCCGCGGCCAGCCGGTTCTGGCGTGAGGGCGGGGCGATGAATTTTTCCTGGATCGAAAAATACTGGCCGCTTCTGCTGACGGGCGCGTGGCAGACCGTGGCCCTGCTGGTGATCTCCGTCAGCCTCGGTTTCATTCTGGCGATCGGCCTTGCTTTCGCGCAGGTCAGCGGCGGCCGGATGACCCGGGCGCTGGCGCGGGCTTATTGCACCTTCTTCCGGGGCACGCCGCTGCTCATCCAGCTCTGGCTGCTTTATTATGGCGTCGGCTCGCTGTTGCCGATGGTGCCCGGCTTGCGGCAGAGCTTCCTGTGGCCGGTGCTGCGCGAAGGTTTTTTCTTTGCCGCCGTCAGCTTCACGCTGAATTATGCCGCCTATGAAGCCGAGGTGCTGCGCGGCGCGCTGCTCGGTGTGCCGAAAGGCGAACTGGAAGCGGGAAAAGCCTTCGGCATGGGCCGCTTCACCCTTGCCCGGCGCATATGGCTACCGCGTGCGATCCGTACGGCGCTGCCGACGATTGCCGGCGAAGTGGTGATGCAGCTGAAAGCCACGCCGCTTGCCTTCACCGTTACCGTCATGGATCTTTATGCCGTCGCCTATAAGGTGCGGCAGGATACGCTGCTGGTCTATGAACCGCTGTTCGTCGTCACCGTTTTTTACCTCATCCTCACCGCCATCATTGCCCGCTGCTTCGGTTTCATCGAAGCGCAGGTGCCGGTGCGCAGATAGCTTACCAAGGAGTTTCCCATGAGCGATATTCGTATTCTGGATGGCGGCATGAGCCGTGAATTGCAGCGGCTCGGTGCGGAGCTGAAGCAGCCGGAATGGTCGGCGCTGGCGCTCATCAACGCCCCGGAAATAGTCCGGCAGGTGCATGCGGAATTCATCGAAGCCGGCGCCGATGTCGTCACGACCAATTCCTACGCGCTCGTACCGTTTCACATCGGCGAAGAACGCTTCCGGAAGGAAGGCGCATCGCTGATCACGCTCTCCGGCCGGCTTGCGCGCGAGGCTGCCGATGCAGCGGGCCGCAGGGTCACCGTGGCCGGCTCATTGCCGCCGATTTTTGGCTCCTACGAGCCGCAGAATTTTGATCCGTCCCGCGTTCAGGACTATCTGAAGGTTCTGGTCGACAATCTCGGTTCTTATGTCGATGTCTGGCTGGGTGAGACGCTGAGCCTCATCGCCGAAGGGGAGGCCGTGCGCCAGGCTGTCGCGGAAACGGGCAAACCGTTCTGGGTTTCCTTCACGCTGGATGATGAACCGGAGCAGGTGAAAGGCGGTGAACCGAAACTCAGGTCCGGCGAAACCGTGCGTGCCGCTGCCGAATGGGCCGCGGGCTCGGGAGCGGCAGCGCTTCTTTTCAACTGCAGCAAGCCGGAGGTGATGAAGGCCGCAGTGGAGACGGCGTCCACCGTCTTCAGGAAAAAGGGCGTATCCATCGAGATCGGCGTTTATGCCAATGCCTTTGAGGGAGAACAGGGCGATTCCGCCGCCAATGAGGGACTGCATGGCACGCGTGCGGATCTGACGGACGATGTCTATTCGCGTTTTGCCTGCGCCTGGGCGGATGCCGGCGCAACCATGATCGGCGGCTGCTGCGGCATCGGCGCGGCGCATATTCACAAGGTGGCCGGCGCACTTCGGGCGCGCTGAGGACCCCAGTAACCATTGGAGTTCGCGGCGGGCATGTGTCCGCCGCTGCTTTTTTGGCGTTACGCCGCCTCGCCGAAGCGGAAGGCGGCGAAGCCCTGTGTGTCCGTGGGGATTGCCCACACGCCGCCCGAAAATGGAACCTGTTTGAGCCGGTCTTCGGACATATTGTGACGGTGTGACGTCAGGAAAAGGGTCGTGAAATCGGGCCCTCCGAAGCAGGGCATGGTTGGGTGCGGAACAGGCGCCGCGATCGCGTCCGTCTGCTTGCCGTCTGGCGTGAAAACGTTCAACAGACCGACGGAAACGCCCGCACTGTAATAGGTGCCGTTGCTGTCGAGACAGCCGCCATCGGGCCTTCCTGTCTCTTCCGTCATCTCCGCCACCAGCACGCCCTCATCGAAACTGCCGTTCCTGCTGTCGAATTTGCGCCGGCGTATCCATTTCTGGACGGAATCGCTCTGCCACATGATGGACCCGTCGAGGGAGAAGGCCAGCCCGTTCGGACAAGTCAGCCCGGTCTGCACACGCTCGGCACTCTTTTCCGTTACCCGCCAGAGTTCGCCATAAGGCTGCATGTCCGAGAGCGGCACATTATGCATCGTCCCCACCCAGAAAGCGCCGTCGGGGCCTACGCGCCCGTCATTCAACCGGCACGGAATACCCTCCGGGGCCGGTATGGGATGGAGAACACGCGTCTTGCCGCTCTCCGGATCGAGGATGACGATATCCATGCCGCAGGCGACGACGAGATCGCCGTTTTTACAAAGCCCGAGGCTCGACACGGTGTGGGGAAATGACCATTCGCGATATTGGCCGGGCGCGAGCGCAGCGGAGCGCACCGTCTTGCCGAGGATATCGCACCAGAAAAGCACCTGTCGGCGCTCGTCCCAAACAGGGGATTCCGCCAGCGTGCTCATGGTGTCGCACAGAAGTTTTGCTTGCGACATGGCAAGCGCTTGTCCGGGATTTGCCGTATTCATGATGCTCGAACCGTTGAAAATGATGCCGCAGCCTATTCGAAATAATCCTGATGGTTCTCGAAGACCTGCGACAGAATGCCGAGGACGCGCCTCAGATGTTTGCGCAATTCTTCGGCCGCAAGGGTTTCGTCCCCGGCCTTGATCGCCTCGTAAACCGCCTCATGTTCGGAAAGCAGCCGTGCCATATGTGCCTCGTCGGTGATGGCGAGCGCACGCAGGCGGTCCAGTCCGGCCTTTTCGCGGATCAGCAGGGTCTCCAGTCTTTCCAGCCCCGTCGCAGCCGCAAGCGCGCTGTGGAACTGGTCGTCATGCACACGGAAGGCCTTTCGGTCTCCCCTGCGCATGGCCGCGCGCTGGCCGCTCAGGGCATGTTCGATTTCCTGTTCGGCTTCCGGCGTAATGCCGATCTGGCACAGCCTGCAGACGGCAGCCACCTCCAGCGCCTCGCGGATGAACTGCGCGCTGCGGATGTGCTTTTCCGATAATCTGGAAACATAGGTGCCACGGCTTGGCAGGGTTACGATCAGGCCGTCATCTCTGAGCCGGCTCAGCGCTTCGCGCACCGGGGTGCGGCTGGAGCTGAAGGATTGCCCGATCTCGTTTTCCGAAACCGCCTGGCCGGGGAAAAGCTCCCGCGAGAGGATGGCGGATTTCAGCGCGGAATAGATCTGATCCACGACCGGACGGTTGAGGTCCAGTCGTTCCATCGTCGGCACGGTGCCGCCTGTCACGGGAATTTTCGGCATATACCCTCCAGTGTTTTCATAACCGGTATACCGGAACACAAGTCTGTTGACAACCGGCATACCGGTATGCAAATGATTGCGCATTGGGAAGGAGGCTCCCGAAATGCAAAATATCAAGACCTGCGTCATCGTTGGCGCCGGAATGGTGGCGAAGACGCATGTGCTCGCCTGTGCGGCAAGTCCGGAAAAAATTCGTCTGAAGGGCATCGTCGATGGCGGTTCCGGCCGCGCAAGAGCACTGGCCGCCGAAGCGTCAAAACACACCGGATATGAAGTTGCGGTTTATTCCTCGGTCGAGGACGCCGCGCGCGATGCGGATGTCGATTTCGCCATCATCGCGACGCCGCCGAATGCCCGCATCGATATCGTCGGACAGCTTGCGAAAGCCGGCAAACACATTCTGATGGAAAAGCCCGTCGCCCGTAACACTGAGGAAGCCGATGGTCTCGTCGCCCTCTGTCGCGAGGCGGGCGTCACGCTCGGCATCATCTTCCAGCACCGTATGCGCGCTGCATCGCAAAAGGCCCGTGAATTGGTCGATAGCGGCACGCTCGGAGCGCTTGGTCTTTGCGAAATTTCCGTGCCGTGGTGGCGCGCCCAATCCTATTATGATGAACCCGGCCGCGGCACCCTGGCGCGTGATGGCGGCGGTGTTCTGATCTCCCAGGCAATCCATACGATCGATCTGGCATTGAGCCTCACGGGACCGGTCTCGCGGGTCCAGGCCATGGCGGCGACAACGCGTTTCCATCGCATGGAAACCGAAGATTATGTCGCGGCCGGCCTGCGCTTCAAAAATGGGGCCGTCGGTTCGCTGGTGGCGAGCACGGCAAGTTTTCCCGGTGCGGCGGAATCGATCCTGCTCCACTTCGACAATGGCAGCCTGCGGCTCGCCTCGGGCCTGTTGCATGTCGACTGGCGCGATGGCCGGCACGAGACCTTCGGCGGCGCGGCCTCCGGCACGGGCGGTGGCGCTGACCCCATGGCTTTCACGCATGAATGGCATCAGGGCGTCTTCGAGGATTTCGCAGACGCCATCTCTTCAGGACGCCCACCGGTCGTCACCGGTGAAGCGGCTCTTTTGTCTCACAGATTGATCGACGCGATCATCAACTCGGCCGACACCGGCAAGGAAGTGGAACTGCAGGATGACTAAAGCAATCAAGTTCGTCGCTCTTGGCATAGAGCACCGGCACATTTTTGGCATGGCCCAGAACCTGCTGGACGCCGGCGCGGAATTCGCTGGCTGGTGGACCGAAGGCGAACCGGATGTGGTGGAAGGCTTCGTCAAGCGCTTTCCGAATGTGCCGCGTGCGGCATCGAAGGAGGCTCTGCTGGCCGATGGCAGCATCGATCTCGTGGTGATCGCCGATATTCCGTCCAAGCGTGCCGATCTCGCGATTGCCGCCATGGAAGCCGGCAAGGACGTCATGTCGGACAAGCCTGGCTGCACCACCTTCGAACAGCTTGATCGCCTTCGCCAGACCGTGGCGAAGACCAAGCGTATCTGGACCGTCGATTTCTCCGAACGGTTTGAAGTTCCGAGCGTGACCAAGGCGGCTGAACTCGTCGCGCAGGGCGCCATCGGCCGCGTCATCCAGACCGTTGGCCTCGGCCCGCATCGTCTGAACCGCCAGATCCGTCCGAAGTGGTTCTTCGAGCGCGAAGCTTACGGCGGTATCATCACCGATATCGCCAGCCACCAGATCGACCAGTTCATGTTCTTCACCGGCTCGACCGAAGTGGAGATCGTGGCTGCCACCGTTGCAAATTACGCCAACCCCGGCGATCCGGGCCTGCAGGATTTCGGCGAAGTCGTGCTGCGCGGCGACAAGGGTCACGGTTATATTCGCGTCGACTGGTACACGCCGGATGCGCTGCCGACCTGGGGTGACGGCCGCCTGACCATCCTCGGCACCGAGGGTTACATCGAACTGCGTAAATATGTCGATGTCGGCAACACCGAAGGCACAGACCGCCTCGTTCTCGTGAACGGCGATCGCTGCGAGTACATCGACGCTTCCGATGCGGGCCTGCCCTATTTCGCCCGTATCTGCGACGATATCCGCAACCGTACGGAAACGGCGATGACGCAGGAACACGTCTTCAAGGTCTGCGATCTGTCGCTGCAGGCACAGGCCAAGGCCGAGGGAGCTTCGAAATGATCGGTGTTGCCATCATTGGCGCCGGCATCGGCGCCCAGCATCTGAGCGGTTATCGCGCCCTGCCGAAGCGCTTCGTCGTCAAGGCGATCTGCGATCTCGATCTGGAACGTGCCCGCTCCGTGGCAGGCGACGACACGTCGATCCGCCTGACCACCGATCTTGACGAGGTTCTGGCAGATGAGAGCATCCAGCTCATCGACGTCTGCCTGCCGCCGCACCTGCATTTCCCGGTGACGCTGAAGGCGCATGCGGCGGGCAAGGACGTGGTCTGCGAAAAGCCGCTCGTTCGCTCGCTGGAAGAGGCAAATGCACTGATCGAATCCGTCAAGAAGACCGGCCGTGGCGTGTTTCCGGTCTTCCAGTACCGTTTCGGACACGCAATGCGGCAGCTGCGTGCGCTCATCGATGCCGGTCTTGCGGGCAAGGCCTTTGTCGCAAGCTCGGAAGTCCATTGGAACCGTGGCGCCAGCTATTACGACATTCCGTGGCGCGGCACGTGGAAGGGTGAGTGCGGCGGCGCGATCCTCGGCCACGCCATCCACGCCCATGATCTTCTCTGCCACATTCTCGGCCCGGTCGATGAAGTTTTCGCCATGGCTGACACGCGCGTCAACACGATCGAAACCGAGGACTGCGCAGCCCTTAGCTTCCGCATGAAAAGCGGTGCGCTGGCAACGAGTTCGGTCACGCTCGGCGCGGCCGAAGATACGTCGCGCCTGCGCTTCTGCTTTGAAGGGTTCACCGCCGAAAGCGGCACGCTGCCCTATCGCCCGGCGGAAGACACATGGCGTTTCATCGCCCGTGCACCGACGACGCAGGACCAGATCGACGCCGTTCTGGCAACGGTGGCCGATGGCGAAAACGGCTTTGCCGGTTTTGTCGAAGCCATTGCCGACGCGATGGAAGGACGCGGCGGCAAGGAAGTGACGGTCAAGGACGGCTTGCAGTCCATCGAACTCGTCACCGCCATCTATCGCTCGGTGCGGGAAGGAAAGCCGGTTCGCCTGTCCGACGCCGCCGAAGGCGAGTGGATCAAGGGCTGGGCTCCGCGCGCATCCGCTAACGCATAATCATCTAAGGGAGGAAAAGAGATGATCGGTAAATATAGCATGGCATTGGCGCTCGCCATTGGCGCGGCGTCCTTTGCAGGCGCTGCTCAGGCGGCCCAGGAAGTGCGCTTCACCTGCGCTTATGACGGTAATGGCTGCGAGATTCTCAAGGACATTCTCGCGCGTTACGAAAAACAGCATCCGGACGTGAAGATCGTCACCGACGTCGTGCCCTACAAGGCGCTGCTGGAAGGCCTGCCCGTCCAGCTCGCCGGCGGCAGCGGCCCGGATTTCGCAACCGTGACCGACCTTGGCGGCCTCAATCGCTATTATCTCGATCTCACGCCCTATGTGGACGCGAAATATTGGGAAGACAATTTCTCCAACGTGCTGAAATGGTACCGCAGCGGCCCTGACGACAAGGGCATCTACGGCATGCATACCCAGCTCACCATCACCGGTGCCTTCATCAACCGCACCCTGTTCGATCAGGCCAATGTGGCCGTTCCCGGCAAGGATGCGACGCTGGACGATTGGGCAAAGGCCGCAAATGCCGTCGCCAAGGCAACCGGCACGCCCTATCCGATGGCAATCGACCGTTCCGGCCACCGCATTGCCGGTCCGGCCATCTCCTATGGCGCGAAGATTTTCGACGCGGATGGAAAGCCGATCCTCGTCGATGAAGGTTTCACCACCTTCGTGAAGAAGTTCGTGGAGTGGAACAAGGACGGCACCATGGCGCGTGACGTCTGGGCCGGGCAGGGCGGCAATACCTATCGTGACGCCGCGCAGGAATTCATCAATGGCCAGCTGGTCTATTATTATTCCGGCAGCTGGCAGACTGCACGCTTCGACAGCCAGGTGGGTGATGCCTTCGACTGGGAAGTCGTGCCGCAGCCCTGCGGTGGCGCTGCCTGCACCGGCATGCCGGGCGGTACCGGCGTCGTTGGCTTCAAGCAGACCAAGAACCCGAAGATCGTTGCCGATATCCTGAACTTCCTCGCTCAGGATGAGAATTATCTCGACTTCTCGGTTCGCACCCGCAACGTTCCGGCTCACAAGGCCGTGGCTGAAAAGGGCGTGACCTATACGGGTGCAACCCCTGCGACGCAGAAGGCCATGAACGCCTGGCTGGATCAGATCCCCGGCCTCAGCCCGATTGCCTATACCTATCAGGGCTACAAGAACAACCGCGCCATGTTCAACATCTCCGTCCAGCGCATCACCCAGGCCATCGTTGGTGAAAGCACCGTTGATGAAGCCATGGCCCGTGCGAAGACGGACCTCGAGGAAGCGTTGAAACAGGCGAAGTGATCCATCGCCTTCCGGCGTGGCGCATGCCGCGCCGCGCCGGATCGAAGGAGGACCCTCATGTATAAATTTCTTGCGCCCGTCATGGGCATCGTCGAATTGCCCTTTGCCTTCCTGCAGAAGGTTCTCGGCCACCGGCGGATCGCCTGGGTGTTCCTGACGCCCAATCTGATCCTGTTCGCGGTCTTCGCCTTTCTGCCGATCGCGCTGAACATGGCCTATTCCGTCACCGGCAGCGAACACATATTGCTTTCGGAACGCCCTTCCGTGGGCGGCGAAAACTTTTCGGTCCTTCTCTCCTGTCAGAATTACCTTGATCCCAATTCCTGTCAGCGCGACCTGTTCTGGCGCTCCGTCTGGAACACGCTGTTCTTCGTCGTGCTGCAGGTGGGTTTCATGGTCGGCTTCTCGCTGATCACGGCTGTCGTGCTCAACCGCGATATCCGGGCCCGGGGTTTCTTCCGCGCGGTGTTCTTCTTCCCGGTTCTGCTGTCGCCCGTCGTTGTTGCGCTGATCTGGAAGTGGATCCTCCAGCGTTTCGGCGTTCTCAATGCGGCGATGGAGGGGCTCGGCCTCGGTTCGGTGGACTGGCTGCTCGAAGCCAATCTTGCCTTCGGCTGGTCGGTCTTCCTGTCGGTCTGGGCGCATATGGGCTTCTACACGCTCATTCTTCTGGCAGGCCTGCAGGCGATCCCGCGTGATGTGTACGAGGCGGCGCAGCTCGACAAGGCAAGCCCGTGGCGCATCTTCCGGCGCATCACCCTGCCGTTGCTCGCACCCACCATGCTCGTCGTTCTCGTCCTGTCGCTCATCAAGGGCGTGCAGACCTTCGATGAAGTCTTTGCCTTCACGGGTGGCGGCCCGGGTTCGGCGACCACCTTCATCATTCAGTTCATCTATCAGACCGGCTTTGCCGGGACGCCCCGCAATTTCGGCCTTGCGGCTGCCGCTTCGCTGCTGCTCGCCGTGGTGCTCGTGGTGCTGACCGCCCTGCAATTCCGGGCAAACAGGAGCAAGGTCGATGGCTAGGATTGGCGCATTTCTGACCCGTACCCGCGGCCGCAACGGCAAGCTGCACTGGACCGACTGGTTGTCCTACGCCTATCTCGGCGTGGCCGTGCTGATGATGTTCGGTCCCGTCGTCTGGCTCGTGCTCTCTTCGTTCAAGACGGAAGCAGATCTCCAGCGCTTTCCGCCGCGCCTTCTGCCCTATACGCAGGAAACCGTGGTGGTGGATGGGCAGGCAGCGCCGCTGCCGGCTTATGTCGACAAGGATGGCCGCAAGCTCGGCATGGTTCGCCGCATCGGCCTCGTGGCCCAGGTGGTCGACCCTGCCAAGCCGGCGGAAGTGCTGAAGATGCCGTTCAACGAGCTGAAGCCGGCCGAAAAGGTGGCGCTCGCGACGGAAAACTACACCGAGCTTTTCCAGCGTTTCAATTTCCCGCTCTATTTCTGGAACTCGACCTTCATCACGGTGACCTCCACCCTCATCATGCTGATCGTCAATTCCATGGCGGCCTTCGCGCTCTCGAAATACCAGTTCAAGGGCAGGGGCGTGGTACTGGCGCTGGTCGTCGGCACATTGATGATCCCGCAGACCGTCGTGCTCGTGCCGCTGTTCCTCATCACCAGCCAGCTCGGCATGATCAACAGTCTCTGGGGCGTCATCATACCGGGTGCCGCGACGCCCACCGGCGTCTTCCTGCTCAGGCAATATATGCTGACGATCCCGGATGAAATCCTCGATGCGGCGCGTATGGACAAGGCCAGCGAGTGGAAGATCTACTGGCGCATTATCCTGCCGCTCTCGGCCCCGGCGCTTGCGGTTCTGGCGATCCTCGCGATCATGTGGCGCTGGAACGACTTCCTCTGGCCGCTGATCGTGCTGACCCGCAACGACAACTTCACCCTGCAGCTGGCGCTCAACTCCTTCCAGGGGGAGATGACGACGGAATGGAGCAACCTTCTGGCCATGACGGTGCTGACACTCGCCCCGATCGCGCTGGTTTTCATGTTCCTGCAAAAATACATCGCCACCGGCATTGCATCGACGGGCGGCAAATAATCCTCAGGGAGGAAACACGACAATGGCAAGTATTCAGCTTCGTCAGGTCAAAAAGACATATGGTGCCCTCGACGTGATCAAGGGTGTCGATCTCGATATCAAGCACGGCGAATTCTGCGTTTTCGTCGGCCCTTCCGGCTGCGGCAAGTCAACCTTGCTGCGCATGATCTCGGGTCTCGAGGAACTGAGCGGCGGCGATATCGTCATCGGCGGCGACGTGGTCAACACGGTACCGGCCGCGGACCGTGGCCTTGCCATGGTGTTCCAGTCCTATGCGCTTTATCCGCATATGACCGTGCGCGAAAACCTCTCTTTCGGGCTTGAAAACATCGGCACCCCCAAGAAGGATATAGCCGAGAAGATCAACCAGGTCGCCAAGATGCTGCAGATCGACCAGCTTCTGGAGCGTCGCCCGAAGGATCTGTCGGGTGGCCAGCGTCAGCGCGTCGCCATCGGCCGTGCCGTGGTGCGCGAGCCGCGCGTATTCCTTTTCGACGAGCCGCTTTCCAACCTCGATGCGGAGCTGCGCGTCGATATGCGCGGCGAGATTTCCAGCCTGCACCGGCGGCTCGGCAATACCATGATCTATGTGACGCACGATCAGGTGGAGGCCATGACCATGGCCGACAAGATCGCCGTTCTGCGCGCCGGCAAGCTCGAACAGTTCGGTGTGCCGCTCGATCTTTATAATCGCCCGGCCAATCTCTTCGTGGCGGGCTTTATCGGTTCGCCGAAGATGAACTTCTTTGCTGGCGAAGTAACTTCGGATGCAACGCCGTCGCTCAAGATCGCAACGGGCGAACTGATTCCCCTGCCGCAGACCGGCTTTGCCTACAAGCCCGGTCAGAAGGTGACGCTCGGCATCCGCCCGAACCATGTGCAGGCGGGTGGCGAAGGTGCATTGACCATGTCTGTGCGCACCGCCGAACAGCTGGGTGGCGAATCCTATCTTTACGGCACTCTCGGTGATGGCACCCGGGTGACGCTGCATCTTTCCGGCCAGACCTCGACATCGGCGGACGAAGTCATCCGCCTGTCGGCACCGCTGGAACACATTCATCTTTTCGATACGACGAGCGGGCTGACGCTCCGGCAGGACTGACAGCCTTAGGTGCAACCCGCAACGCAGGACCATTGACATGACCGATAAAAAACTCCGCTCCGACCGCTGGTTCGCCCCCGACGACCTGCGCAGCTTCGGCCACCGCTCGCGCATGATGCAGCTCGGTTATGCGGAGGAGGATTTTGTCGGCAAACCCGTCATCGGTATCCTCAACACCTGGTCGGAGCTGAACACCTGTCACTCGCATTTCCCCGAACGGGTGAAGGATGTGAAACGTGGCGTGCTACAGGCCGGCGGTTTCCCTGTCGAAATGCCGTCGCTCTCGGTGGACGAGAGCTTCACCAAGCCGACATCGATGCTTTACCGCAACATGCTGGCGATGGAGACGGAGGAGATGATCCGCTCGCATCCGCTCGACGGCGTGGTGCTGATGGGCGGTTGCGACAAGACGACACCCGGTCTCGTCATGGGTGCGATCTCAGCCGGTGTGCCGATGATCTATCTGCCCGCCGGCCCGATGCTGAGCGGAAATTATGCCGGCAAGGTTCTGGGCTCGGGTTCGGACGCCTGGAAATATTGGGATGAGCGCCGCGCAGGCAATGTCACCGACGAGGAATGGCGTGGCGTGCAGGGCGGCATCGCCCGCTCTGCCGGTGTCTGCATGACAATGGGCACAGCCTCGACCATGACGGCCATTGCCGACGCACTTGGCATCACGCTGCCCGGCGCCTCTTCAATTCCGGCGGTCGATTCCGAACATCAGCGCATGTCCGCAGCCTGTGGCCGCCGCATTGTCGAGATGGTTTCGGAAGACCTGACACCGGACCATATCCTGACGGCGGCAGCTTTCCGCAACGCCGCCATCGTCGCGATGGCGACGGGTTGTTCCACCAATGCCGTGGTGCACCTGATCGCCATGGCGCGTCGCGCAGGTGTGCCGATGACGCTGGACGAGCTGGACGAGCTTGGCCGTGTTACGCCGCTCATCGCCAATGTCCGCCCCTCCGGCAAGGACTATCTGATGCAGGACTTCTTTTACGCCGGCGGCCTGAGGGCGCTGATGAAGCAGCTGGAAAGTCGTCTCGACTGTTCCGTACTGACCGTGACCGGCCGCAGCATGGGCGAGAACCTCGAAGGCGCGAAGGTCTATAACGACGACGTTATCCGCTCGCTCGATAATCCTGTCTATGCGGAAGGCTCGCTTGCGGTGCTGCGCGGCAATCTCTGCCCTGACGGCGCCGTCATCAAGCCCGCCGCCTGCGATCCGAAATATCATGTTCACGAAGGCCCGGCGCTGGTCTTCGACAGCTATCCGGAGATGAAGAAAGCCATCGACGACGAGAACCTCGATGTCACGCCGGATCATGTTCTGGTGCTGCGCAATGCCGGCCCGCTCGGTGGCCCCGGTTTTCCCGAGTGGGGCATGCTGCCGATCCCCAAGGCACTGATCAAGAAGGGCCACCGTGATATGGTGCGCATTTCCGATGCCCGCATGTCCGGCACGTCCTACGGTGCCTGCGTGCTGCATGTCGCGCCGGAAAGCTTTGTCGGCGGCCCGCTTGCGCTCTTGAAAACCGGCGATATCGTGCGCCTCGACCTGCCGCAGCGTCGTCTCGACATGCTGGTCAGTGAAGAGGAAATCGCCCGCCGCCGGGCGGCGTGGCAGGCGCCGGCACCGCGGTATGAACGTGGTTATGGTTATCTCTTCTCCAAGCATGTTACCCAGGCCGATCAGGGCTGTGACTTCGACTTCCTGCAGACGGATTTCGGCCGCACCGCCGGCGAGCCGGATATTTTCTAAGGACGCGACATGTTGAAGCGATTGCTCATCACCGGTGCCGGCGGCAAGCTGGGCAGCATGCTGCGCGGACGGCTTGGCCATGTCGCCGAGACCATCCGCCTTTCCGATGTCGTTGATCTCGGTACGCCAGCCCCTCACGAGGAACTCGTTCGCTGCGCACTGGAAGACGAGCAGGCGGTGCATGATCTCGTCAAGGATTGCGATGGCATCGTCCATCTCGGCGGCGTTTCCGTCGAGAGGGCGTTCGATCCGATCGAGGCTGCCAATCTGCGTGGGGTTTATAATCTCTACGAGGCCGCACGGCTGAACGGCATGCCGCGTATTCTTTTCGCCTCCAGCAACCACACGATCGGTTATCATCCGCAGGGCAAGCAGCTTGCGCCCGAGACACCCTTTCTGCCGGATGGCCTTTATGGCGTCTCGAAGATTTTCGGCGAGGCGATGGCGAGCCTTTACCATTCCAAGTTCGGCCAGGAGACGGCGATTGTCCGCATCGGTTCCTGCGAAGAAAAACCCACCAACTGGCGGATGTTGTCGACCTGGCTCAGCTATGGCGACTTCGTCTCGCTGATCGAGGCGACCTTCTGTGTGCCGAAACTCGGCTGCCCGGTCATCTGGGGAGTTTCGGCCAATGAGGACAGCTGGTGGGATAATTCCCATGTCGATTTTCTCGGCTGGCAGCGTCGCGATAACGCCGCACACTACCGGGCGGAAATCGAACGCGATGTGCCGCGCCCAGATCCAGAGGCCGCGATCGCGAAATATCAGGGTGGCGTTTTTATCGACGAGCCCATTCACAGAACCTGAAACGCATTTATCCGCCATTGCGAGGAGACAGACATGAACAATGAAACGCGCGAAAAACTGTTGACGATTTCCGTCGCCACGCTGGCGACGGCGCTTTACAAGCGTGGCCTGCGCAACCAGGTCATCCAGGGCGTGCGCCCGCTGGGTTACAAGGGCAAGAATATGGTGGGCCCGGCCTTTACCCTGCGCTACATGCCGGCCCGCGAAGACCGCAACCAGCTTGTCGAATTCCGCAATCCCGCCCATCCGCAGCGCGTCGCCATCGAAACCTGCCCGCCGGGCCATGTGCTCGTCATGGACAGCCGCAAGGACGCCACTGCCGCCTCGGCCGGCGATATTCTGGTCACGCGCCTGATGGTTCGCGGCGGTGCTGGCATCGTTTCCGACGGTGGTTTCCGTGATGCGGCCACCATAGCCGAGCTGGATATTCCGGCCTACCACACCCGGCCCTCCAGCCCGACCAACCTCACCAAACACGAGGCGATCGAAATCAACGGCCCGATTGGCTGCGGTGATGCGCCGGTTTTCCCCGGCGACATCATCGTCGGCGACGCGGATTGCGTCATCGTCATCCCCGCCGGCATTGCCGATGAAGTGGCGACGGAAGCGGTGGAAATGACGGCTTACGAAGATTTCGTGGTGGAACAGGTCAAGGCGGGCCAGACCATCATCGGGCTTTATCCCTGCACGAAGGAAGAGCACCAGACGGCCTTTGCCGAATGGCGCAAGAAGAACAACCGCTGAGCCCAAAGCCAGCCAAGGCTTTCGCCGCGCGGATCACCCCCGCGCGGCGTTCGCAATAGAACTTTCGGAACAGGTTTCCGAAATGGAATCTCACCGCCCATTCCGGGATGTTTGAACGTCAGGGTGCTCTCCCTGTTCGACGTGTCTGCGTCTCCCGTAGAACAGCCTGCAACCTACGATAGGGTTTACGAGGCGGCATCGCAGCCTGCGGAACGTTGAGTTCCCCAGCGGCTCCTCCGGCGGCTTCCGACAAAATTTCATAAGGATTTGAACGGCATCCCGCATTCTCAAGGCGGAATGCGGTGCATCTGTCTTTGCGGAAACACCTTTCATCACCGCGTTGTGTGCCGCTTTGCGGCGCTGCCGTGAAGAAAGCATTGACGTTCGGACCAAAAATGGAATAAATATATCGAACAAACAGAAAATCGGTTTCATTATTCCGTTTTCTGGATGTGAGGAGGTAGCGGCGGGCTCTCGGGTTCGCTTCCGGCTGGGAGAGGTGGCGCCGGACGCCATGGAGGAGAAAAAACAAATGAAGAAGCTTATCATCGGCGCAGCCATGTCTGTGCTTCTCGGCACGGCGGCACATGCGGAGACCGTTGGAGTCTCGATGGCGCTGTTCGACGACAACTTCCTGACCGTGCTGCGTAACGGCATGCAGGATTATTCCAAGGAGCTGAAGGGCGTCACCCTGCAGGTCGAGGACGCGCAGAACGACGTTGCCAAGCAGCAGAGCCAGATTCAGAATTTCATCGCTTCCAAGGTCGACGCGATCATCGTCAACCCGGTCGATACGGATGCGACCGCGGCCATGTCGAAGCTCGCCGCCGATGCGAAAATCCCGCTGGTTTACGTCAACCGCCAGCCGGTGAACGTCGACAGCCTGCCGGATGGCCAGGCATTTGTGGCTTCTGAAGAAACAGTTGCCGGCACGCTGGAAACCAAGGAAGTCTGCCGCCTTCTCGGTGGCAAGGGCAAGGCCGTCGTCATGATGGGCGAATTGTCCAACCAGGGCGCTCGCATGCGCACGCAGGCGGTTCACGATGTTCTGAAAACCGACGAATGCAAGGGTATTTCGATCGTGGAAGAACAGACCGCAAACTGGCAGCGCACCCAGGGTTCCGACCTCGTCACCAACTGGCTTTCCAGCGGCGTCGAGTTCAATGCCGTCATCGCCAACAATGACGAAATGGCCATCGGCGCCCTTCAGGCGCTGAAATCCGCGGGCAAGGACATGAAGGATTATGTCGTCGCCGGTGTGGATGCGACGCAGGACGCGCTTGCCGCCATGCAGGCCGGCGATCTTGACGTTACGGTCTTCCAGGATGCCGCAGGACAGGGCAAGGGCGCGCTCGATGCCGCGCTGAAGCTCGTCAAGGGCGACAAGATCGAGAAGAAGGTCTACATTCCCTTCCAGCTCGTCACGCCTGAAAACGTCAAGGACTACGTGGCCAAGAACTAAAGGCCGCTTTCCGGCATCTGCGCCCGTTTCAGGTGATATCGGAGGCGGATGCCGGTTTTCGACGGTGCCGGAGAACAAGCTTCGGCGCGTGCGTGGATTGCGATTGAATTCCAGTGAATTCAAAATGTTACAGCGCCCATTTTGTCGTGACCGACACGGCGCTGTAAGCCTCCCCGGAGGCGAGGCGTGCTGTTTGGCAAAGTCCTGTCTCCGGTCATTTTTGTCTATTGTGGAGGATGAGATGGTCGTCAGTCCATCGACAATGGCCGCCGTGCGCGCCAGCGGAGCCGTGCCGAATGCGGAGTTTCTTCTCGCGGCGGAAGGCATACGCAAGGAATTTCCAGGCGTCGTGGCGCTGGACGATGTTTCGTTCCACCTCAAGCGCGGCACCGTGCATGCGCTGATGGGCGAAAACGGTGCCGGCAAGTCGACGCTGATGAAGATTCTGGCCGGCATCTACCAGCCGGATGGCGGCGAAATCCGCCTGAAAGGCGCCGGTATAAGGCTCGATTCCCCGCTTGATGCATTGGAAAACGGCATAGCCATGATCCATCAGGAACTGAACCTGATGGCTTATATGACGGTCGCCGAAAATATCTGGATCCGCCGCGAGCCGAAAAACCGGCTTGGCTTCATCGACCATGGCGAAATGTATCGCCGCACCGAGGCGTTGCTGCAAAGGCTCGGCATCGATCTCGACCCGGAAACCCGCGTCGGCGAGCTTTCGGTGGCCAGCCGACAGATGGTGGAGATCGCCAAGGCGGTTTCCTACGATTCCGACGTTCTCATCATGGATGAGCCGACATCGGCGCTGACGGAGCGCGAGGTCGAGCATCTCTTCCGCATCATCCGCGACCTCCGTGAACGCGGTATCGGCATCGTCTACATCACCCACAAGATGAACGAGCTGTTCGAGATCGCCGATGAGTTTTCCGTCTTCCGCGACGGCAAATATATCGGCACCCACGCTTCCACCGACGTGACGCGCGACGACATCATCCGCATGATGGTGGGCCGTGAAATCACCCAGATGTTCCCGAAGGAAGAGGTTCCGATCGGTGACGTCGTGCTGTCGGTCAAGAACCTCACACTCGACGGCGTATTCCACGACGTCTCTTTCGAGGTTCGGGCCGGCGAGATTCTCGGTGTCGCGGGTCTTGTCGGCTCTGGCCGTTCCAATGTGGCGGAAACGGTGTTTGGCGTGACGCCCGCTTCCTCGGGTACGATCTCGATCGACGGCAAACCCGTTTCGATCGGCAGCCCGACGGAAGCCATCCGCCGCCGCATGGCGTTTCTGACGGAAGACCGCAAGGATACGGGATGCCTGCTGATCCTCAATATTCTGGAAAACATGCAGATCGCCGTTCTGCAGGACAAATATGTCGCCAACGGTTTCGTGCAGGAAAACGCGCTGTCGGATGCCTGCGAGGAGATGTGCCGCAAGCTCCGGGTCAAGACGCCGCATCTTTACGAGCGCATCGAGAACCTCTCGGGCGGCAACCAGCAGAAGGTGCTGATCGGCCGCTGGATGCTGACCAAGCCGCGTATTCTCATTCTGGATGAGCCGACGCGCGGCATCGATGTCGGCGCCAAGGCGGAAATTCACAAGCTGGTTTGCGAGATGGCGCGCCAGGGCGTCGCCGTCATCATGATTTCCTCCGAAATGCCGGAGGTTCTGGGAATGAGCGACCGCGTCATGGTCATGCATGAAGGTCGGGTGACGGGCTTCCTTGATAGAAGTGAAGCCACGCAGGTTAAAGTGATGGATCTCGCATCGCGGTGAGGCGCGCCGGGATTTCTCGAGGAGGAACGATTATGACTACGAACGCCGCCAACGTGGAGTTGGATGCAAAATCCGGACGCAAACCGCACCGGCGCATCCCGCCCGAGGCCAATATATTCTTCGTGCTGATCGGCATTGCGCTGGTCTATGAAATTCTCGGCTGGATTTTCATCGGCCAGAGCTTCCTGATGAACCAGCAGCGCCTGACGATCATGATCCTGCAGGTGTCGGTGATCGGCATCATCGCCGTTGGCGTGACCCAGGTCATCATCACCGGCGGTATCGACCTTTCCTCCGGCTCCGTCGTCGGCCTGACGGCGATGTTGTCCGCGAGCGTGGGGCAATCATCCACATGGCCGCGGGCGCTTTATCCGGGGCTGACCGATCTGCCCTTCTTCATTCCGCTGGCTGTCGGCGTATTGGCCGGCGCCCTTGCTGGCTTCATCAATGGGCAGCTTATCGCGCGCACCAAGATTCCGCCCTTCATTGCAACACTCGGCATGATGGTGACGGCGCGTGGTCTTTCCAAGTGGTATACGAAAGGTCAGCCGATCTCCGGCCTGACCGACGGTTTCAACTTCATCGGCACGGGCATCTGGCCGGTCGTGGTGTTCCTCGTCGTCGCCGTCATCTTCCATGTGGCGTTGCGTTATACGCGTTACGGCAAGTTCACCTACGCCATCGGTGCCAACCAGCAGGCGGCCCGGGTTTCCGGTATCAATATCGAGGCGCATCTGATCAAGGTCTATGCCATTGCGGGTCTCTTGGCCGGTCTTGCCGGTGTCGTCACCGCTGCCCGTGCACAGACGGCGCAGGCCGGCATGGGCGTGATGTATGAACTCGATGCCATCGCCGCAGCGGTTATCGGCGGCACGTCGCTTTCCGGTGGCGCCGGCCGCATTACCGGAACGGTCATCGGCACCATCATTCTCGGTGTCATGACATCCGGCTTCACCTTCCTCCGGGTGGACGCCTATTACCAGGAAATCGTCAAGGGCCTGATCATCGTGGCCGCCGTTGTCGCCGACGTCTACCGGCAGAAGAAACGCGCAAAGCGCTAAGTCCTCCTCCCAGACCTTGGGGCAAGCTTCCGGGCTTGCCCCTTTTTTATGGGTGAATGAAACGGGGCAAAGGTTCAGGCCTTGCTGTTCCGATAAGCGTGAACAGCCTTGCCAAATGCCTCGAAGAGGGCCCGCGAGGGCGCATCCGTCTCGGCCCAATATTCCGGATGCCACTGGACGCCAACGGCAAAGCCTTTGGCGTCCATGACGGAAACGGCCTCGATGGTGCCGTCTTCGGCCGTCGCTTCCACCTGCAAGCGCGGTGCGGTCTCGGCAATCGCCTGCCGGTGCAGCGAATTGATCTGGATTTCACCCGACATGCCGAGATGCTCGGCAATGCAGGTGCCTTCCCGCACATATACGGGCTGGCGAATGGCGAAGGCGACATCGCGGTCGTCATGCTCCGGCTTGCGATGGTCCCATATGCCGGGCTGTTCCTGAATTTCGGAAGCCAGCGTGCCACCCAGCGCGACATTCAGCTCCTGAATGCCGCGGCAGATGGCGAGCATGGGGATGCCGCGCTCGATGGCGCGGCGGATGAGCGGCAGGCTGGTGGCGTCGCGGCCCGGATCGAAGGGACCGTCGCTTTCCTGCGCCTCTTTTCCATAGAGGGCAGGGTGGACATTGGTGGCGGATCCGGACACGAGCAGACCGTCCACCCGGTCGAGAATGGCATCGACCTCGTTACCGTCCTCGAAGGCCGGGACGATGAAGGACATCACACCCGCCACTTTCAATGCGGCGGAAACATACTGGTTTTGCGCGGCGTGCCAGTCGGCTCCGGCGAAATGCCGAATGTCGGCAGGAACGGCGATAATGGGTTTTGGCATGGTGGCTCCGGGGCGAATCTTCGAAATTTGTGCGACTGCCGGCTGGCCGAGTCAAGCATGTGTTTTGCGGCCTGCAGGCCATATATGCGTCTAAAGTATGAGGTGGTGCCGAGATATTTCAGTTGCAAATAAAATGCGAAGCTGAGTTCCCGAAAAGGCCGGTTTTTCCGTGATTAATTCTTGGTGCGGGTGCTTGTCAGCTGGCCGGTAACCGTGCTTACTTTGCTGCGATGCCTGAACAGCAACGAGGGGAATTCAAAGCTGCGGGCAGCGTTCATATCTGGGAGGATATAGATGGATCGCCGTTCCTTTATGAAAAAAGGTGCGCTTGCGGGAGCTGCCACAGCTCTGGCCGCACCTGCCATTGCACAGCAGAATACCAAGATCAACTGGCGCCTGACGTCGTCATTTCCGAAATCGCTCGACACGATCTATGGCGGCGCGGAAGATATTGCCAAGCACGTCGCGGCTGCGACCGACGGTAATTTCACCATCCAGCCCTTTGCCGCCGGTGAAATCGTCCCCGGCCTGCAGGCGGCCGATGCCGTGTCATCAGGCACCGTGGAAATGTGCCACACCTGCTCTTATTATTACGTCGGCAAGGACCCGACCTTCGCCATCGGTACGGCGATACCTTTCGGCCTCAATGCCCGCCTGACCAATTCCTGGTTCTATGAAGGCAACGGCAACAAGCTGCTCAACGAGTTTTACGCCAAGCATAATCTCTACGGCATGATTTCAGGCAATACCGGGGCCCAGATGGGCGGCTGGTTCCGCAAGGAAATCAATACTGTCGACGATTTCAAGGGCGTGAAGATGCGCATTGCCGGTCTCGCCGGCAAGGTGGTGGAAAAGCTTGGTGTCGTGCCGCAGCAGATCGCCGGCGGCGACATCTATCCGGCGCTGGAAAAAGGTACCATCGACGCCGCGGAATGGGTCGGTCCTTATGACGACCACAAGCTCGGCTTCCAGAAGGTGGCGAAATATTATTATTATCCCGCTTTCTGGGAAGGCGGCCCGGTTATCCATTCCTTCGTCAATCTGGACAAGTGGAACAGCCTGCCGAAGAACTACCAGATGGCGCTTCAGGATGCCTGCGCCTTCGCCAACACCAGCATGATGGCGAAATACGACGCGAAAAATCCGATCGCCATCAAGCAGCTGGTTTCGGAAGGTGCAGTGCTCCGGCCCTTCAGCCAGGAAATCCTCGAAGCCTGCTATAAGGCAGCACTTGAAGTTTACGCCAACATTTCGGCGTCCAACCCTGACTTCAAGAAGATCTATGAGGACCAGGTCGCCTTCAAGCGCGAGGGTTATCTGTGGATGCAGCTTGCGGAATATACTTTCGATACGTTCATGATGATCCAGCAGCGTAACGGCAAGCTCTGATTATTCGGTAACGGCGGCGGACCGGGCAAAAGCCTCGGAGATTTCGGTCTCCGGGGTTTTTGTTGTGTGCACATGCCTTCACGCGTCCGACAACAAAGGATGATTTACGATCGGGTCTGTTGTGAGCAAAAGCAGCAGGTTCCGTGACCAGCCGGAGCGTCGGCGGGGATTGGCCACGCCGACCTCGGCAAAGGCCCTGCTCTCAACTGTGGAGGTGATGCGATGTGGAAAACGCTGAGCATTGCATTCGTCATTAGAAAAAACGGACAGGCTGGTCAGTGACTGTCCGGTTCAATTTCTAAAGAGAATAAACGGAAGGCAGGGGTGCAACCCTGTCTTCCACTCCGCGACTATAAGCGTTTCGCCCAGCCCTTACAAGACGCCGGTCAAGGCCCGATCTTCGGCGGCTCGCCGAGATTCGGCATGCCCGGCAACCCGCCCGGCTGGCCGAAATTGGGCATGGTGTTGCCGCCCTGATTACCGAAGGCGGGCACCTCGATCTTGATGGAGTTCAGATCCACGTCGGGCGCCTTGTCGATCCAGTAGGTGACGGATTCCGGCCAGAAGATCACGATGGCGACGAGGATGAGCTGCATGCCGAGCCATGGGATGGCGCCCATGTAGATATCCGATGTCTTGACCGTGCGCGGCGCGATGGAGCGCAGGTAAAACAGGGCAAATCCGAAGGGCGGATGCATGAAGCTCGTCTGCATGTTGATGCAGATCAGCACGCCGAACCAGATGAGATCGATGCCGAGCGACTGGGCGATCGGCGCCAGCATCGGAATGACGATGAAGGCGATCTCGAAGAAGTCGAGGAAGAAGGCAAGGAAGAAGATGAAGATGTTGACGAAGATCAGGAAGCCGATGGGGCCGCCCGGAATGCCCGACAACATGTGTTCGATCCACAACGAGCCGTCCATGCCCTGAAAGACCAGCGAAAAGCAGGTGGCGCCGACCAGAATGAACACCACCATCGAGGTGATATGCATGGTGGAATGCATGCCCTGCTTGATGAGGTCCCAGGTGAGGCGGCGGTGTGCTGCCGCAAGCGCCATCGCGCCCACGACACCGAGCGCCCCCGCTTCGGTCGGCGTTGCAAGGCCAAGGAAGATGGTGCCGAGCACGAGGAAGATCAGCACGATAGACGGAATCATGCCAGCCAGCACGCGAAATACCAGCGCGCGGTTGAGTTCTCCACGCGCTTCCGGCGGCAGGGCCGGCAAGTCCTTGGGCCGCACGACCGACATGAAGAGGATGAACAGCATGAAGATCACGACCTGCAGGATCGAAGGACCGATCGCGCCGAGATACATGTCGCCCACGGATTTGCCGAGCTGGTCGGCAAGGACGATCAGCACGAGCGAGGGCGGAATGACCTGGGTTATCGTTCCCGACGCCGCGATGACACCGGTGGCAAGCCGCGGATTATACCCGTATTTCAGCATGATCGGCAGCGAGATGACGCCCATGGTGATGACGGATGCGGCGACCGTGCCGGTGATGGCACCGAGGATCGCGCCGACAATGATGACGGCATAGGCGAGGCCGCCGGGAATGGCACCGAACAGCTTGCCGGTTCCCTCAAGCAGATCCTCGGCGAGGCCACATCGCTCAAGGATCGCTCCCATGAAGGTGAAGAAGGGAATGGCCAGCAGCAGGTCGTTCGAGACGATGCCGAAGATGCGCAGCGGCAGCGCCTGAAGAAAGGCCGGCGAAAAATGCTCGGTAAAGATGCCGATGACGCCGAAAACGAGGCCGACGGTGGCAAGCGAGAAAGCAACCGGAAATCCGTAAAGCATGAAGATGATCATGCCGAGGAACATCAGTGGTGGAAGAATGCCATATTCAAACATGGGAAATATCCTGAAGGTTCAGATCGGCGCGATCATTGCAGGGGCTTTTCGTACTTCGTATCCAGCGCATAAAGCCCGTTGAGGGCGCCTATGCGCTTGATGAGTTCGGAAAATCCCTGAAGAACCAGGAGGGCGAAGCCAGCGAAGATGACGAATTTCACCGGCCAGCGGATAAGGCCTCCGGCATTGGAGGACATTTCGCTCTGATGCCAGGACAGCGTGAACATGGGCCAGGAAAGCCAGGCAAGATAAAAGCAGCCCGGCAGCAGGAAGAGCACGATGCCGATAATATCCACCCAGATGCGGCTGCGCGGCGAAATAGCACCATAGATGATGTCCACCCGCACATGTTCGTTCATCCGCAGCGTATAGGATGCACCGATCAGCACGATGAAGGCGAACATGTACCACTGGATTTCCAGCCAGCCGTTTGAACTGTAGTTGAAAGTGTAACGGACCATGGCATTGCCGGCGCTGACGAGGCAGCAGATGAGCACGAGATAGCCGGCGACCTTGCCCAGAGCTTCACTTGCAAGGTCTATCAGCGCACTTAGTTTTAAAAGCGATTTCATGACTTTCCCCTCTTCCCTTTTCGGGCCCTTTGCGGGTTTATGGCGGAGAGCAAAGCCCCATGCCCTTGCGGCGGCCACGCCTCCACGCGCATCCGCTGCCACAAGTTCCGGAGTTCCTCCCCACAGAATCCGTGTATGGTCAGGCGGTCGGAAAAGCAACCGAAACCGCCATGAAACAGCGCGAGCGACCGCCATTTTCAACCGTTTACGAAAGAATGTTGCCGGACGGCATGTTTTGCCCGCAGCAGCGGTCATGGTGCATGCCATCGCCGCACTTTCGCGCGGAACGCATTGCGCTTTTCGGCGACTTCATGTTAGGTCTGGCTACGGAGAATCCGGCATTGCCCCACGATCGTCCGCGGGCAAAATGTCCCCGCGCGACGGGCATGACGGATGGAGCAAAGGGGAAGCGGAATGAGCGAACACCACACGGGTCCTGTCGAAGTCGGCGCCGAGATGAACTACGCCGAGCACGAAAAGACCTATAACGGTTTTCTGGCCTTGACGAAGTACGGCACAATGATGTTGTGCGTGCTGATGCTGGCCATGGTCGCGGGTTTCTTCACCTCCGCCGGCTTCCTTGGTGGTCTGGTCGTCTTCGTCGTACTGTCGGCAGCGGGTTTCTTTCTGCTGCGCTGAACAATCCCGTTCATGAGCGGTTCCCGTTCCGGGGACCGGGCGATGCCGGATAACCGGAAAGGCCAAGCCATGAAGCGTCTGCTATATTGTCTGTTTCTGCTGGTGGCGATTGCGCATCCTGCTTTGTCACGCGATCTCTCGTCTGCTGAGCAAGATAGTCTTCGCACACAGATTGAGCGATTTCAGACGGCTTTGAGCGCACAGGATTTCGAGGTCGTCAGCAAGACGGTGCCGCCAAAAATCTTTGAATTCATCGCAAGCGATGCGGGCGTTACCGTGGAGCAGCTGCGCAGCGCCCTGACCACGCAGATGCAGATGGCGCTCGCGGCGGTCAAGATAACCGAATTCACCATGGATACGGAGGCGATCAGCCTTGTGCAAACGCCGGATGGAACGCCCTATGCGCTCGTTCCGACGAAGACGGTGATGGAAACCGGCGGCCAGACGATCGAGGCGAAATCACACACGCTGGCGCTGATGGATGGCACGGCGTGGTATCTGCTGCGGGTCAGCGACCAGCAGCAAGTCGCCATCTTGCGCAAGGTCTATCCGTCCTTCGCCGACGTGACGTTTCCCGACGGTTCCATGCAGCCGGTGAAATAGCCCGCCTTCTCAAAGGTGCAGCCTTGCCGGCGAACGGCCTTCACTCAGGAAAAGCGCCCCGGACGGAAGGGGTCGACCGAAATTGCCGTCTCCTCGCCACTGGCTAACTGCGTGACGAGACGGGCTGTCGCTGCCGATTGTGTCAGCCCCAGATGGCCGTGGCCGAAGGCATAGATGACGGAGGGCGTGGCGCGGGCCGTGCCGATGACGGGAAGACAGTCCGGCATGGACGGACGGAAGCCCATCCATTGCCGTCCGCCTTCCAGCTTGATACCGGGCAGGAAACGTCCCGCCTTCTTCAACATGGCCTCTGCTCGGCGGAAATTCGGTTTCAGTTCGAGCCCGCCGAGTTCGACGGCGCCGCCAACACGAATGCCCGTCGATAGCGGGGTGACGACGAAGCCATGGTCGTTGAAATAAAGCTGGCGCGTCAGGTTGAAGGCGTTGGCGGGCAGGGTGGTGTTGTAGCCGCGTTCGGTCTCCAGCGGCACGATGTTGCCAAGCGTCGCGGCAAGCTTTTTCGACCACGCGCCGCCGGCGATCACCACTTTGTCGGCGTCGATCTTGTCGCCGTTTTCCAGCGTCACGATCGTGCTTTCGCCGACGGCGTCGATGCGTTCGGCCTCACCCTTGCGCAGGCTGGCGCCACGGGCGAGCACCAGATCGAAGATGGCACGGGTGAAATCGTAGGGATCGGAGACCTGCAGGCCGTTCGGCGAAAACACGGCGTGGCGGAACTGCGGCGCGAGACCCGGTTGCAGCTCCTCGATTTCGTTGCGGCCGATGCGTTCGAAGGAATAGCCGGCGCTTTCCTTTTCGTCCCAATCCTTGCGGGCGGCATTGAGGCTTGCCTCGCTGTCGTAAAGATCGAGCGTGCCGGTTTTCAAAACGAAGGATGAAAGTTCCGGCATGGCGGCGACATGGGCCATTTCCGCGGCCGCCAGCCGGTTGATGTCAGTAAGGGATTTCAGCCCGTGACGAAAGCTGCGTTCGGCGCTGGCGCGCCAGAAACGCCACAGCCAGGGCGCGATCTTCGCCGCATAGGCAGGCGGCACGCTGAGCGGGCCGAGCGGATCGAACAGCCAGCGCGGCGCTTTTTTCATGATGCCGGGCGATGGAATGGGAATGATTTCCGGAAAGGCCAATATGCCTGCATTGCCGGAGCTGGCGCCGCGGGCAACCTCGCCACGTTCCAGAAGCACCACCTCGCGTCCGGCATTCTGCAGATAAAGCGCCGCCATGGAACCGATAATGCCGGTGCCGATCACCAGCACATCGCATTTCAGGGTTTTGGTCATCGGCGCTCCTGCAACACAAATCTTTCAACCCCGCCATAACAACGAATGCGGTGCTGATGAAAGGCCGCAACGTGCCGCTGCCGCAGAAATATAAGCACTGTGGCAAATAAGCGGGTTCCGGCCGGACTGAACGGCATGCCCAGGTTAATAGTTATGACTCATCATTAATCGCAATTTAACGGTGTGCCACTAGTTTCGCGGGCGGGCAGGCCGACCGTTTCCATCCTGATATTTAAGGGGTGGAGAAGGTCCGCATATTGGTTACCGCTGGGGGTTCAAACATATGTCTCACTTTTCCAAATTTGGTCTGGACGCTTCTTCGGTGCTTGATGCGCTCAGCCGTTCGCAGGCTATCATCGAGTTCGACCTGACCGGCAAGATTTTGAAAGCGAACGATAATTTCTGCAAGGCCGTCGGTTATCAGCAGTCTGAAATCGTTGGGCGCTCCCACAGCATGTTCCTGTCTGCCGAAGATGCCTCCTCGCCTGAATACAAGACCTTCTGGGCGAAGCTGTCGCGCGGCGAATATGATCAGGGTCAGTACCGGCGCCTGGCCAAAAATGGAGATGAAATCTGGATCGAAGCCTCCTACAACCCGGTGTTCCGTTTCGGCAAGCCCTACAAGGTGGTCAAGATTGCCACCGATATCACCGCGATGAAGCGCAAGAGTGCCGAGGATGATGGCAAGCTGGCCGCACTTTCCCGGGCGCAGGCCATGATTGAATTTACGCCAGACGGAAAAATCCTCGGCGCCAACGAAAATTTCCTCGCGACGCTGGGTTACACGGCGGAAGAAATCATCGGCAAACATCATTCGATATTCTGCGAGCCTGCCTATACCCAGTCGCAGGATTACCGGAATTTTTGGGAAGAGCTTCGCATGGGCCGCTTTTCCACCGGACAGTTCATGCGGCTTGGCAAGGAAGGCCGCCGCGTTTTCATTCAGGCCTCCTACAATCCGATCATCGATGACCGGGGCCGCGTCTTCAAGGTGGTGAAATTCGCTTTCGACGTGACGGACCGGGTGCATGCGGTCGAGGAACTTGGTGCGGCGCTCGAGCGGCTTTCGCAATGCAATATCCGCGTTACGCTGGACAAGCCGTTCGTCGGCGAGTTCGAAAGGCTGCGGCGCGATTTCAACAAGTCCATCGCCGAATTCCAGAAGACGTTGGAGAATGTTCTCGGCCAGACCGGTGATCTGACCCGCAGCAGCCAAGAAGTCAGCGAAGCTTCCGTCAATCTCGCCGAACGTTCTCGCGAGCAGGCGGTAGCGCTTGAGGAAACCTCGGCAGCACTTGAAGAAATCACCTCGACCGTTCGTTCGTCGACTGAAAACATGAAAGAGACGCGCAAACTCGTCCAGAGCGCGCGGACGTCCACCGTGGCTTCCACCGAAGTCGTTGAGCGCACGGTCGATGCCATGCAGCGTATCGAGACGGCATCGCGGGAAATCAGTCAGATCATTGGCGTGATCGATGAAATCGCCTTCCAGACCAACCTGCTGGCGCTGAATGCCGGCGTGGAAGCCGCTCGTGCGGGCGAAGCCGGCAAGGGCTTTGCCGTGGTGGCGCAGGAAGTGCGCGAGCTGGCACAGCGTTCCGCCAATGCCGCCAAGGAAATCAAGGCGCTGATCAACAATTCCGGCACCGAGGTTCTGGAAGGCGTCAGGCTGGTGGGCGAGACCGGCGAGGCGTTGAAGCAGATCGATGCGCTGGTCAGGCATATTGACGGCAATGTCGACATGATCGCCAAGGCGGCGGATGAACAGGCGGTCGGCATCAGCGAGATCAACAAGGCGGTCAACCGGCTGGACCGGATGACGCAGGAGAACGCGGCAATGAGCGCCCGCACCACGGTTATCAGCACCACGCTGGCGCAGGGCGCCGATGCATTGGCGCAGCTTGTCAGCCTGTTCAAGCTGAACCGCCGCACGGTGCAGCGCGAAGACGGATCATCCACCGCAAGGACGGTTTCGGAGCGGAACGGCGCAGATACTATTCCCCAGCGCTCTGCGGCGTAGGAGAAAGCGGGCGCGCCGGAGATCGTGCGCGCCCTGCAATCCCATGGTCGATAGGGTTTGAAATCTGGTTATATAGGCGGTGGGGGGGCTTAAAGGTGTTGACGCCCCCACTTCAAAACGTTGCCACAGTCACCGCGCAAAATATCGTTTCAATCGAAAATGCCGCGACTGAGGATGAAGGGAGATTGCGATTCCCCCGTTTCGTTCCAATCTGGATGATGTTCGTGCCTTTCACGCCAGAATGATGGCGGCGGCCAGCAACTCCACGGATGAGAGGCTTGAACGGATCTTCGAACTGGTCCCGCGTGAGATATTTCTTGGACCGGGACCATGGAAGATCAGGGTGAACCGCCGTTATATCGAAACCCCGAGCGCCAACCCTGTCCATATCTATCAGAACGTGCTTGTAGCCCTTGATGCCAGTAAGGATATCAACAACGGGGAGCCCCTGCTGCATGCGAGCTGGATCGGTGCCGCCTGCCCGAAAGCTGGTGATACCATATCCCATATCGGTGCGGGGACGGGTTATTATACGGCAATCCTGTCGCTGTTGGCATTGCCGGGCGGCAGCGTTCACGCTTTTGAGATTGAGGAAAGCCTTGCCAGACGGGCACAGGAAAACCTCAAGCCTTTCGAAGGTGTTTTTCTGACGCAGGGTGATGCAACCCTGCTGCCTCTTCCGGCATCCGATCTGATTTACGTCAATGCCGGCGTCGTTGTGCCGCCCGTGGCGTGGCTACAGGCGCTCAAACCGGGTGGCCGGATGATTTTTCCATGGCAGCCTGCCGAGGGCATCGGCGTCGCTATGCTGGTGACGCGCGAGCAATCCGCTTTCATTGCGCGGCCTTTGATGCCGGTGCGGTTTATTCCCTGTATCGGCGCATCGGATGCGCGCCTCTGCGCGAGAGCGCCCAGCATGTCCGAAACGCGAGCCATCCGCTCGCTTCGCCTGACAGCGGATCAAGCGCCCGATGATACGGCTGTCGCTATATTCCCCGACATCTGGTTTTCCACGGCCGGCGCGCATGGACCCAACCCATAGGCTGTAAACGCGCAGGCCGGGGAAGCTCTTGCCTATCCCCGCAGGGCCGGTCTTGCGATACCGAGATGCTCGCGCAGCGTAGACCCTTCGTATTCCCTGCGGAACAGGCCGCGCTCCTGCAGAAGCGGCACGACTTCGCGGTTGAATTCCTCCAGCCCGCCGGGGAAGAAGGGCGGCATGACGTTGAAGCCGTCGGCCGCGCCGTTTTCGAACCAATCCTGCATCCGGTCCGCCACCTCCTTGGCCGTGCCCATGACGATATGGTGGCCGCGGCCCGCGGCAACGCGCAGCGCCAGTTCGCGGATCGTCAGTTTTTCGCGGCGTGCGAGTTCGGTCAGGAGTTCGGCGCGGCTGCGCAGCTGGTCGGAGATCGGCAGGTCGGGCAGCGGGCCGTCGAGATCATAGTCGGCCAGGCTGTGGCCGATGCGTTCTTCAAGCAGCGGCATGGCGCTCTTGATGTCCGTCCAGCGGTTCAGTTCCTTCAGCTTTTCACCGGCCTCCTCGAAGCTACGGCCGATGATCGGCATGAAGCCGGGCATGACGGCAACGCTGGCCGGATCGCGGCCGAATTTCGCCACCCGCGCCTTGAGGCTGGTATAGAAGGCCTGCGCTTCGGAAATCGCCTGCTGGGCGGTGAAGACGATATCGGCGGTGCGGGCGGCAAGGTCCTGTCCCGGCCCGGAGGAACCGGCCTGAATGAGAACCGGGTGGCCCTGCGGCGAACGCGGAATGTTGAGCGGTCCCTTGACCGTGAAATATTTGCCCTCGTGGTTGAGAATATGGACCTTTTCCGGATCGACGTAACGGCCCGCCTGCTTGTCCTTGACGAAGGCGTCGTCATCCCAGCTGTCCCACAGGCCGCGAACGACATTCACATATTCTTCCGCCACGGCATAACGCTCGTCATGCTCGGGATGGTCCTTGGAGAAATTGGCCGCCGTGCGGGCATAGGAGGTGGTGACGATGTTCCAGGCGGCGCGGCCGTGGCTCAGATGATCGATGGACGCGAAGGCGCGGGCGGTATGGTAGGGCTCGCCATAGGTGGTGGAGGCGGTGGCGGCCAGGCCGATCTTGTCGGTCACCATGGCAAGTGCGGCAAGCAGGGTCAACGGTTCGAAGCGGGCGATCATTGAGGGATGGGCGTCGACGCCGCTGGTCAGGCCGTCGGCCAGAAACACCATGTCGAACTTCGCGGCTTCCGCCATTTTCGTAACACGGGTCAAGAGGTCGAAATTCTCGCTGCCGGCTTCCGCATCGGGGTGACGCCAGCCGGAAACGTGGTGTCCGGCGCCTTGGAGGAAAAGGCCGAGATGCATCTGTCTTTTGCGGGTCGTAGTGGTCATGGGGTCATGCCTTCATGTCGGTCGAGTTATATTTGCGATACCAGAAGCGTTTCGAGCTTCCTGAGGTCGGCTGCGGTCTTCATGCTCCGCACCAGTGCCGGAATTCCGGCGAATTTTTCATTGCTGCCGGTGGCGTCGGCGAATTTTTCCGTCGGGTCATCGATGCCCGGCAGGCCATCGATACGGCGCGAGAGCACCGTGCCATCCTTCTTCGTCACATCGATGACCACGAAACGGGTGGTCGGATCGGGTGAGAGGCGGCGCGCCGTCTCGTCATGGCGACGCGAGACTTTTGCGGAAAGGGCAAGCAGGTCGGCGCGTGTCGGGCGCTCGTCGAAATGGCCGATACCGAGCGCTCCGTCCGTCAAGGCGGCGGCAAAGACATATTCAGGGCTGAAACGTGCATCGATGCCGGTCGCGGGCGTGGCTGGCCCGACAAGGGCGGCATCGCCGCCCGGTGGGAAGGTGATGACGACCGTTTCGATTTCGTCGGGCGTCAGCTCATGTCCGCTGCGCAGCGCCAGCGCGCCGACGGCGACGGGATGGGCGGCGGTGCAGCAGGGAAAAGCCTTAAGGGTGAGACCGGGCGAAACGATCTGCCAGGGTGCGCCCCAGCCGGAGAGAACCCGTTTCGGCTGCTCGGCGCCGAAGGCGAAGGCGGAATAAAAGCCGATGGGGTTCTCCAGAAAATCCGGGGCACCCTGAAAACCGGCGCGCGCCAGCCGCGCGGCGGTGAGGCCGGCGCGTGTGGCGAGCCCGGCATGCAGCGGCTTGGCATCGTAGCCGAATTGCAGGCGAAGTCCGGCCGATTGTGTGGCGGCAAGGCCAAGCGCCACGGCCGTGGTCTGCGGATCGAACTTCAGAAGATGGGCGATGGCCGCCGCAGCGCCGATCGGGCCGAGCGTGGCGGTGGCGTGGAAGCCGTTTTCGTAGTGCTTGGTGCCGAGCGACAGGCCGAGACGCGCCATGGTCTCCAGCCCGACGATGTAGGCGGCAATGAAGGCATCCGCCGTCGAACCTGCCTCGACCGCAACAGTCAGCAGCGCGGGAATGATGGCGACGGTGGGGTGGCCACGCACGCTGCCATGGACATCATCATAATCCAGCACATGGCCGGCATGGCCGTTGATGAGGGCGGCGGTAAAGGCATCGGTGTGCAGATCGTGGCCGATGATGCCCGCCGTGCCGGATGTGCCGGGAGTAAAGCTGTCGATCAGGATTTTCGTGCTTCTGTCGGCAGCGCCGCCCAATACACAGGCAAAAAAATCGATCAGCGCCGTGCGGGCGATTGTGACCGCCTCTTCGTCACGCAGCGGATCGGAGGCGGCGATGGCTTCGGCCAGATGCAGGGTGAGTTTCTCATCGGCGGTCATGGCATCAAATCCCTTCGCCGTCGGTCACCCGCGCCACCTGTCCGCCGAGACCCTTGACGAAGGCATTGATGCGCGGATTGGTCGATTTGTAGAAGATGTGGTCGGGCGTGCCCTGATCGACGATCAGGCCGTTTTCGGTAAAGACGATCTTGTCGCTGATTTCCTCGGCGAAGCGCATTTCGTGGGTGACGAGAATGCTGGTCATGCCGTCATTGACGAGATCGCGGATGACGGCGAGCACTTCGCCGACCGTTTCCGGGTCGAGCGCCGAGGTCACTTCATCGAACAGCACCAGCTCCGGCCGCATGGCGAGTGCGCGGGCAATGGCGACACGCTGCTGTTGACCGCCGGAAAGCTGGCCGGGATAGGCATCCACCTTCTGGGAAAGACGCACTTTTTCCAGCAATTCGCGGGCATGGCGTTCCGCTTCCGCCTTGGGCGTGCCGAGAATCTTGATCGGCGCAATGGTGATGTTTTCCATCACCGTCAGATGCGGGAAGAGGTTGAACTGCTGGAAGACGATGCCGATGCGTTTGCGCAGCGCGATGCGCTCAGCCTCGGTCTTCAATTGGTCGACCCGGGTACCGCCGACGGTGATCTTGCCCGATTGCGGAATGAGCAGGCCGTTGATGCAGCGCAGGATCGTGGACTTGCCCGAGCCGGAAGGGCCGATGATGGAAACGGCGTCACCCTTGGTGACGGTCAGATCGATGCCCTTGAGAACCTGATTGTCGCCGAAGGACAGGTGTATGCCCTCCAGTTCGACCAATGCTGCGGTGGCAGGGGCGTTGGCGGCGGTTTGTGGTGCGGATGCGGACATGGCTTGTTCCAATCAGCGGGAGGCGAAGCGCCGCTCGAGGCGCTGCGTGAAACGGGAGACGGGATAGCAGAACAGGAAGAACGCCATCAGCACGGTGAGATAGACCACGACGGTGAAATCGTTGCGCTGCACGGCGGTGCTGGCGTCCGTGGCGGCATGCAGAAGCTCATGCACGCCGACCAGCGAGGCAAGCGCCGTGCCCATGGTGATCGACGCATAGAGGTTCATCCATGGCGGCAGCGAGCGTTTCACGCATTGCGGCAGGATGATCCAGCGCAGTGTCTGGTTGCGCGAAAAGCCCAAGCCCTGCGCCGCTTCCCATTGCGCGGTCGGAATGGACTGGATGGCGCCACGGGTGATTTCGGCGATATGGGCGCTCGCCGGAATGGCGAGACCGACGACGGCCTTGATCCAGTCCGGGAAGGGAATGTAATTGCCGAAGGCGACGATCTCGAAGGGGAAGATGTAGGTCGCGGCAAAAATCAACACCAGATGCGGGGCATTGCGGAAAACCTGCACATAGGTCAGCGCCGGCGCACGCACCAGGCGATAGGGCGCTAGCTCCATGATGCCGAGAAGGACGCCGATGAAGGTACCGATGGCGATCGCCAGAACGCTGATCAGCACATTCATGGCAAAACCCTTGCCGAGATAGGGCAGCCATTGCAGCAGCACCTGCCCGAGCGAGGGATCGAGGATCAGCCACAGGACGACGGCAATCAGCACACCGAGCAGCAGAATGGTGCCGAACGGCGGCTTCTTCGCCACCTGTGTTGGAGAAACCACCGCGCTCATTGACCGAACCCCGGAACTGCGAGACGCCGTTCAAGCCAGAGACCGACCCTTGCGACGATGAAATTGATGACGCTGAAGAAGATGAGGATGACGATCATCAGCTCGACCACATTGTCGCGCTGCGTCCAGATCAGGATCGAGGCATAGGTGATTTCACCCACCGCAATGGCCGAGCCGACCGTGGTGAGCTTCACCAGATTGACGAGATTGTTGATGATGGATGGCAGCGCCGTGCGGATCGCCAGCGGAAACTCCACATAACGCAGGATTTCGAACGAACTGAAACCGATCGCGCGCGCCGCCTCGATGGTGGTGGCCGGTACCGCCTCGATGCCGCCGCGCAACGCTTCCGCGTGGAAGGCGGCAACATGCAGGCCGGTGATGGCGACGACCCAGAAGAACGGGGCCAGCGGATTGTTTTGCGCACCGCCCAGCGCATTGGAAATCAGCATGTTGAGTACGAGGAAACCGCACATCAGCTGCACCAGCGTCGGCGTGTTGCGCGTCAGTTCCACATAGGCGCGCACCGGGCCGGCGAGCCAGGTCTTGCCGGAGGTGAGCATGGCCGCGAAAATGAAGCCGAAGACGAGGCTGAGCGGCAAGGTGACGGCAACGAGAATGAGCGTCATCTTCATGCCATCGAGCCAGATCTGAACCTCGTAGCCGCTGTTCAGAAAGTCATAGTTGAGGCCGATATGCGCGGCCAGTTCTATGAAGCGCGCTATAAATGCATCCTGCATTGGAAATCCATGCTGTTGTCGCGGTGCCGCCCGGCGGACGGCGCCAGAAATGGCCTGTCTTGCTATAAAGCAGAAAAGAACGGCGGGCGAAACCAGCCGTTCTCTGGGGTTGGGGTAAAACACCTCGATGGCAGACGTCCCTGCGTCATGCCGGACTTGGATCCCGGCATCCAGCCATGACGCCTCCGCGCCGTGAACGACCTTTTTCGATCAGGCGCTTGATCGCGCTGGACCCCGGATCAAGCCCGGAGTGACCGGAACTGCCCGGTCCCTTTTATTGCGCGGCCGAAAGCTTCTTCTGCTGCTCTTCCATGTAGCCGATGCTCGGCAGGCGGTTGGCCTTGGCGAATTCGATCATCTTGCCGGAAGCGTGCAGCTCCTTGACGATCTTGTCGAGGGCGGCCTGCGTGTCGTTTTCGCCCTTGCGCAGCCAGATGACGGAATCCGACGGAATGAGGTCGGTGGGGATGAGGATGCCGTAATCCTTCCACTCGTCGGCGCGGTCCTGAAGCATCAGGCTCAACGTGCCGTTGACGTGAACGGAGACGTCACAATTGCCGCCCTTCAGCGCCAGCAGCGATTCCGGCTGGCTCGGCAGGGCCTTCACCTGGGCGCCATATTGCTCGATCAGCGGCTGGGTGTAGTTTGAGCCTTGCGAAACGCAGGCGATCTTGCCCTTCAGATCCGGCCAGTCCTTGATGCCCGAATCCTTGCGGCCGATGGCAGCGCCACCCTGGCGGTCATAGGGGGTCGGCACGTAGCCGAGCGTTTTGGCGCGCTCTTCGGTGTATTGCATGTTGGCGATGAGGATATCGACCTTGCCCTGCTGCAGGAACTGCACGCGGTTGGGCGGGGTCACCGTCTCGGTGACGAGTTCAACACCGAGGCCGGCGGCGAGCGCCTTGGCGACGTCGATGTTGAGGCCCTTCTGCTCCTGCGTCTTAGGATCGATGAAGCCGAAAGGCGCGCCGGAAAGGATGACGCCGACGGTCAGCTTGCCGCGACCCTTGATCCGGTCGAGCGTTGCATCCGCGTGCGCGGCGGTGGCCATCGAAGCGATGACGACGGTTCCGGCGATGAGTTTTGCGGCTAGTCTGGAGAAAGAGAGGGCCATGGGTATTTCCTTTTGAGTGTAGGTGGAAACTACATGAGGCACCCGCCAAGAGCGAGAATTGGCATTGCGCAAAAAATAATATGAATAAAATCGCGTTCCAATAAAGCTTCAGAGGCGAAAAAATATCCTAATAATAGGAAATCGTAGAATCCTGTTCTTTGTCGCCGCTGTTTACCCCTGGCCACAGAAGCACCAGATGGTCAGTGGGGAGCGATCGAATGCCGCTTGTTTCTTCTCCCCCGGCGGGGAGAAGAAAAGCGCCGTAACGTTCAGCCCGCCTCAGCGACCGGCATTATAGGCCGCGATCGCCGCCATATTAACGATATCGCTGTCCTTCGCGCCCATCGAGGTGATCTGCACGGATTTGTCCAGGCCGACGAGGAGCGGGCCGATGACGGTGGCACCACCCAGTTCCTGCAGCATCTTGGTGGAGATCGAGGCGGAATGGATGGCGGGCATGACCAGCACATTGGCCGGGCCGGAAAGCCGGGCAAAGGGGTACTGGCTCTGCATGCGGTGGTGGTTCAGCGCCACATCAGCCGACATTTCGCCTTCGACCTCGAAATTGACATTGCGCCTGTCGAGGATTTTCACCGCCTCGCGCACCTTGTCGGAGCGTTCGCCGACCGGCTGGCCGAAGGTGGAATAGGCGAGCATGGCCACACGCGGCTCGTAGCCGAAACGACGGGCGAGGCCGGCTGCTTCTTCGGCGATATCGGCAAGGTCTTCCGCATTCGGCATGTCATGCACGGCGGTATCGGCCACAAAGACGGTGCGGTTGCGCGAGACGACCAGCGAAACGCCAATGACGCGATGGCCGGGCTTGGTGTTGATGCAGCGGCGGATATCTTCCAGCGCGGTCGAATAGTTGCGGGTCACACCCGTGACCACGGCGTCCGCATCGCCCATCGCGACCATGCAGGCGGCGAAATGGTTGCGGTCGTTGTGGACCAGGCGCTGCACGTCGCGCAGCAGGAAACCGCCGCGCTGCAGGCGCGCATAAAGATAATCGACATAGGCATCGACGCGGCTGGAAAGGCGCGCATTGGTGATCTCGATATTGGCGCGGTCGAGATCGATGCCGGCGCGCTCCGCATTGGCCTTGATGATGTCATCGCGGCCGAGCAGGATGGCGGTGCCGAGGCCTTGCGCGGTGAACGAAATCGCCGCGCGCATGACCTGTTCCTCTTCCGCCTCGGCAAAGACCACGCGCTTCGGCGAGCGGCGCACGCGTTCGTAAAGGCGCTGCGTCGTCGAAGCCATCGGATCGCGGCGGGCGGAAAGTTCACGGGCATAGGCGTCGAGATCCGGCAATTCGCGCTGGGCGACACCGGTTTCGATGGCGGCTTTGGCGACTGCCACCGGAATGGCCGAGATCAGGCGCGGATCGAAGGGAACCGGAATGATATATTGCGGCCCGAAACGCGGACGGTTGCCCTGATAGGCGGCAGCCACATCGTCAGGCACATCCTCGCGAGCCAGATCGGCCAGCGCCTGTGCGGCGGCGATCTTCATTGCGTCGTTGATCTGGCGGGCGCGGACATCGAGCGCGCCGCGGAAGATATAGGGAAAGCCGAGGACGTTGTTGACCTGGTTCGGATAGTCCGAACGGCCCGTCGCCATGATGGCGTCGTCGCGGACGCGCGACACTTCTTCCGGCGTGATTTCCGGGTCCGGATTGGCCATGGCGAAGATGATCGGCTTCTTTGCCATGGAGCGGATCATCTCTTCGGTGAAGGCTCCCTTCTGGGAGAGGCCGAACACCACGTCCGCACCCTTCATGGCTTCGGCCAGCGTGCGGTTGTCGGTTTTTACCGCATGGGCGGATTTCCACTGGTTCATGCCTTCGGTACGGCCCTGATAGATCACGCCCTTGGTATCGCAGAGTGTAATGTTGTCCGGGTTGAAACCCATGGCCTTGATGAGGTCCATGCAGGCGATGGCCGCAGCGCCCGCGCCGTTGCAGACGAGCTTCGTGGTCTTGAAGTCGCGGCCGGTCAGTTCGATGGCGTTGATGAGGCCGGCTGCGGCGATGATGGCGGTGCCGTGCTGATCGTCATGGAAAACGGGAATGTCCATCAGCTCGCGCAGGCGGCTTTCGATGATGAAACATTCCGGCGCCTTGATGTCTTCCAGATTGATGCCGCCGAAGGAGGGGCCGAGATAGCGCACGCAATTGATGAACTCATCCGCGTCTTCGGTATCGACCTCAAGATCGATGGAATCGACATCGGCAAAGCGCTTGAAGAGGACTGACTTGCCTTCCATGACGGGCTTGGAGGCGAGCGCGCCGAGATTGCCGAGGCCAAGAATCGCGGTGCCGTTGGAGATGACCGCAACCATGTTGCCGCGCGTCGTATAATCGTAAGCACTTGCCGGATTTTCGGCGATGGCTTTCACCGGCACGGCCACGCCCGGCGAATAGGCGAGCGACAGATCCCGCTGCGTCGCCATCGGCTTGGTCGGGGTTATTTCCAGTTTGCCGGGTCTGCCGTCCGCGTGGAAATCCAGGGCTTCCTGATCCGTAACCGATGTTCTGGTGCTGGCGGGCTTGGTCGTGTCGGACATGGGCTGTGTGTGCTTTCCTGTCGATAATCGTGTAAAAATATCCGTCGTTGTTATTGTATTTTTCGCGCGCCTGCCAAGCCTTGAATGTTGTTCAGTGCAGCAAAATGAGCCGTGATGAAATTAGTGGCCGATTCAATCGATTAGTTCTCGGTTCACGTTAGAGGCGGGGTCGATAGGCCTGCCGCGCCATATTCACGAAGGCGTCCACATGGAGGGCGAGCGCGCCGCGCCGGACGACCAGCATGCAATCGGACCAGGCGTCCGCGTTCTCCAGCGGTACGGCGGTGATGCCCCGCGTGGCGCGCACCGTGCTTTCTGGCAGGATGGAAATTCCGGCACCCGCTTCCACAAGCGCAAGGATCGTATTGACGTTGGCAATGCGCATGCCAATCTGCGGCTCGCAGCCGGCATCCTCGAACAGCGAAAGCGCATTGCTGCTGAGGCCGAGGCCGATCTCGTCAACCGGCAGCAGCAGTTTTTCCCGCACGATATCGCTGACCGGGACCCGGGAGCGGGCGGCAAGCGCATGCTGCTCGGGCACGGCGACGCATAATTTCGAGCGGTCGAAGGGCATGGCCCTCAAGGTCTGTGGCAGCAGCGGCAGCGGTGCGCGAATGAAGGCCACATCGGTCTTGCGTGTCGCCACCTGCTCGATCAGCTGTTCCATCGTCATGCCGGGCAGAAGCTCCAGCGTCACATCCCGGTTTTCATCGCTGTAGCGGGTGATCAGCGCTGGCAGTTTGCGTTCCGCCATCACGCTGGTGCCATATCCTATACGCAGCGTGCCGAGCTGGCCGCGCCTTATCTGCTGCGCCTTTTCCAGCGCGCCCTTGGTGCGGGCGAGGATTTCCTCCGCCTCGATGAGCATGGATTGCCCCGCCTGGGTAAGTTCCACACCGCGATTGATGCGCTGAAAAAGCTTGAAGCCGAGATTTTCCTCCAGTTGCCGGATGCGCTGGGTAACGGCGGGCTGGGCAATGCCGAGCTGAAGGGCGGCGGCACGGAAGTTTTTCGCCCTTGCGGCTTCCACGAAGATTGTAAGTTGACGAATATCCATCGGCGGACTGGTCTTTGTGTTGTCGGTCGGATGTGGTATAAGCTCAGCTTATCAAAATTGCCCGTCTTGCGCATTGTCATCTCGTCGCAGGCGACGTTATACCGCAGCCAGGGTTTTGGTACGCTCCGTGCCCACAGACGGGCGTTGCGACCGGGCCGGGGAGGATTTGTTCAAGCATCTTGGCTGCCGTCCAACGGGCCGGTGGTATCTGCAGTGAATGGGTCAAATGACAGTCACAACGGAAGTCTTCCCCACTATTGTTCCCCGTTCAGCCGCGCCGCCCTCATCGCGTTCGCGCCTGGCCGCTGCTGCGGCTGGCTGTCCCGGCTTTGCCGGACACTGAACGATCATCGGGCATCAGCCTTTGCGGCGGCCCTCCTAACCGGATATTCATTCCATGAGTCACTCTGCAACTTCACTGTCGCTTCCAGCCAGACTATGGCTGCTGGTGCTTGGCGCGGTCATCATCGCTGCGGGCCTGTTCTTCGCCATTGGCGGCGGGAAGCTCGTTGCGCTGGGCGGCAGCCCCTATTTCGTCACGACCGGTATCGCGCTGATCGTTTCCGGCCTGCTGATCCTGCTGCGCAAGCCGGCCGGCGCGCTTCTCTTTGGTCTCATCTTCATCCTTTCCGGGGTCTGGGCGGTCTGGGAAGCCGGATTGCACTTCTGGCCGCTGATTTCCCGCCTGCTTGCTATAGGTGTGGGCGCCACGGTCGTGGCGCTGTCTTATCCGCTGCTGCGTCGTGCAGCCGGTAAAACACCTGCCTACGGCACGTCCTTCGCCATTGCCGCCGTTCTGGCCATCGCTTCCGGCGCCGGTTTTGCCGGCATGTTCGTGCCGCATCCGACCGTCGCCTTTAGTGGCGAACCGGCGGCGCTGACGCCGGTGAAGCCGGAAACCGAGCAGAAGAACTGGGAACATTACGGCAATACGTCCGGCGGCAGCCGCTTTGTCGCGCTGGACGAAATCACCCGCGATAACGTCAAGAACCTTGAAGTCGCATGGACCTATCGAACTGGCGACACCCCGATCAGCCCCGGCGCGAACGGCGCGGAAGATCAGGAAACGCCGCTGCAGGTGGGCGACACCGTGTTCCTGTGCACGCCGCACAACAATGTCATCGCTCTCGATGCCGATACCGGTGCTGAAAAATGGAAGACGGAAATCAACGCGAAATCCTCCGTCTGGATGCGTTGCCGCGGCCTTGCCTATTTTGATGCCAAGGCGCCGCTGAAGCAGCCGACCGCGCCGGGCTCCACGCCTGTCACACCAGCGGTGGTGGCCGACGGAGCGCTTTGCCAGCGCCGCATTCTGATGAATACAATCAATGCCGAACTGATCGCACTCGATGCCGACACCGGCACGTTTTGCCCGGATTTCGGCACCAATGGCCGTGTCGATCTGAAGATCGGCCTCGGTAATGCACCAGACCCGCAATATGTGCTGACTTCGGCCCCCACGCTCGCAGGCACCACCGTTGTGGTCGGCGGCCGCATCGCCGACAATGTGCAGGTGGATATGCCGGGCGGCGTGATGCGCGGTTTCGATGTGGTGACGGGCGCGCTTCGCTGGGCCTTCGATCCCGGCAATCCGCAGATCACCGGACTGCCGCCCGAAGGGCAGACATACACGCGTTCCACCCCGAATGTGTGGGCGTCCATGTCCTACGATCCGGCGCTGAACACCGTCTTCATGCCGGTCGGCAGCCCCTCGGTCGATCTCTATGGCGCGACGCGCACGCCGCTCGACCATAAATACGGCGCTTCGATGCTGGCGCTGGACGCGACGACGGGCCGGGAAAAATGGGTCTACCAGACGGTTCATAATGACCTCTGGGACTTCGACGTGCCGATGCAGCCGAGCTTCATCGATTTCCCGAAGGCGGATGGAACGACCGTTCCGGCGCTGGTCTTCGGTACCAAGGCGGCTCAGATCTATGTCCTCGACCGCGCCACGGGCCAGCCGCTGACCAAGGTGGAAGAGGTTCCGGTCAAGCCGGCCAATATTCCGAACGAGCCCTATTCGCCGACCCAGCCACGTTCTGTCGGCATGCCGGAGATCGGCGCGCAGACGTTGACCGAGGCGGATATGTGGGGCGCCACCCCGTTCGATCAGCTTCTTTGCCGCATTGCCTTCAAGGGCATGCGCTATGAAGGGCTCTATACCGCACCCGGCACGGATGTTTCGCTCAGCTTCCCCGGCTCGCTCGGCGGCATGAACTGGGGTGGCCTTTCGACAGACCCGACGACGAACACCATCTTCGTCAATGACATGCGTCTCGGCCTCTGGATCCAGATGAAGGAAGCCGCACCTACCAAGGCAACGGCAAGCGGTGGCGAAAGCGTCAATACCGGCATGGGCCTCGTGCCGATGAAGGGCACGCCCTATGCCGTCGACAAGAACCGCTTCCTGTCGGCTCTCGGCATTCCCTGCCAGGCTCCGCCCTATGGCACGATGACCGCGATCGACATGAAGACCCAGAAGATCAAGTGGCAGGTGCCGGTCGGTACTGTCGAGGATACGGGTCCGCTCGGCATCAAGATGGGCCTGCCGATCCCGATCGGCATGCCGACGCTTGGCGGCACGCTCACCACCCAGGGCGGTCTCGTCTTCATCGCCGGCACGCAGGACTATTATCTGCGCGCCTTCGACACGGCGACGGGCAGGGAAGTCTGGAAGGCGCGTCTTCCGGTCGGCAGCCAGGGCGGCCCGATGAGCTACAAGTCTCCGAAGACCGGCAAGCAATATGTCGTCATTTCGGCCGGCGGCGCACGCCAGTCTCCCGACCGTGGCGACTATGTGATCGCCTATGCGCTGCCGGATTGATCTTGGCGGCCAGTCACGTTGAAAAAACGAAACCCCGGGGCGTTGCCCCGGGGTTTTTCTTTGCCGCCCAAAAACAAGATGGATCCTTCCGCAGGGAACCTCGCTCTCCGCCTTGCGTTAGCAAAAGGGTCCGCCGGCAACCGCCCTGCCGTTCACCAAGCTTTCACAAGGCGAATTTATGAGCTTGCGCTTGTCCGCCCGTGAACCGATGATGGCGGTATTTGGAAATATGTATATTGTCCGGCGCGCCGGGAAATTTTTTAGAGTTGGAAAGGTTTTGTTGTGAAGGAACACTCTCGAAAGATCACGCCGGTTCTTCTTGCTGGCGGCGCCGGCTCGCGGCTCTGGCCGGTATCGCGTGATCAACTGCCAAAGCAGTTCCAGCCGCTGGTCGGCAATCTTTCGACCTATCAGCAGACGTTGAAGCGGGTGGGCGACAAGGGGCTTTATTCCGAACCGCTGGTGATCACCAACGAGGATTTCCGTTTCTTTGCCCGCCGCCAGGCGGAAGAGATCGATCTGCCGGCGACGGTGGTGCTGGAACCCGCCCGCCGCGACAGCGCCGCCGCCATGGCCGCCGCCGCCGTRCTGGCTGAGCGCCGCGAGCCGGGRTGTCTGGTTCTGGCGCTTGCCGCCGACCATGTGGTGCTCGATGCTGACAAATTCTCCGACGCCGTCAGGCTTGGCGCCAAAGCTGCCGRTCAGGGCAATATCGTCGTCTTCGGCCTGGTRCCRACCGAGCCGCGCACCTCCTATGGTTATATCAAGCCRGGMGAGGCGATCGATGRCGAGCAGGATTTGAGCACCGTCGAGGCCTTTGTGGAAAAGCCGGATGTGAAGACGGCGATTTCCTATCTCGAAAAGGGTTATCTCTGGAAYTCCGGCAATTTCCTGTTCCGCTCCGACGTGATGATCGCCGAATTGAAGGCCTTTGCCCCGGAAATCCTTGCRGCGGTGACGCAGGCGGTCGAGCAATATGAGAGCGACCTCGGTTTCGTGCGCCTGCATCAGGCAAGCTTCGAGGCTTCCCCCAAGAACTCCATCGACTATGCGGTGATCGAAAAGACGAAGCGCATGGCGGTGGTGCACGGCCATTTCCGCTGGTCGGATATCGGCAGCTGGGATGCTATCTGGGAGATTGCCGACAAGCGCGGCAATGACAATGCGCTGGAAGGCAACGGCGTCTTCATCGATTCCGAAGGCTGTCTGATCCATTCCACGCAATTGCTGACGACGGTGGTGGGCGCGAAGGATCTCGTGGTGGTGACCACCAAGGATGCGGTTCTGGTGGTGCCGAAAAACCGGGTGCAGGATGTGAAGGGTCTGGTGGAGACGCTGAAGAGCGGCGAACATGCGCCGCATACGCAGACCCACAAGCGGGTATATCAACCCTGGGGTTTCATCGAGCACATGTATGTGGACGAGCGTTACCGGGTCGGCCACATCACGGTTGATCCCGGCCACCGCATCTCGTTCCAGAAACATTATCACCGCTCGGAACACTGGATCGTCGTCAAGGGAACTGCAACCGTGACGATGGGGGACGAGACCCGGCTGCTGACGGAAAACGAGTCGGTCTATATTCCGATCGGCCGGCCGCACCGGCTTGCCAATGAGGGGCAAATTCCGCTCGAACTCGTCGAAATCCAGACCGGCGCCTATATCGGCGAGAGGA